>NZ_JBYTDD010000015.1:0-152984 GCF_058791055.1 Pseudomonas sp. EU05-FHT14B02
TCTTCACGCAAAATTTCCTTGATCCGATTAGGAGAAAATTCTACTTCTGACGAGTACTGATTTCAGGGGGGATTACCGAACGAGGCGGTCAACAGCTCAAAGAGCTGGGTGTCGGGCTGGTTGTTGTTCGCCAACATTTTGTCCATAACGCTATCTACGTTCGGAATGTTGCGGACTTGCTCAGCGACAGAGCCAATCGCCAGGGCATAAGGATAAACGCGCTTACTGCTATAGGCGGAATCGCTTTGCTGCACGTCATAGGCCAGCTCGCATGCCAAGATGTACCAGTCCACATCACCGTCTTCAGGCTCGAAGAGCTGAGGCTCGATCGGAAGTGCAAGATTCAGGTTATATTCCTTCTCACGTACGCGCGCCTCATAGGCAGCCTTGCGCTTAGCCCAGGCCTGCTCGCCAAGCCTGTCGACCAGCAGCCTGTAGAACGCCTTGATACGCGAGTACTCCATTTGACGAATCAGATCCATAGTCGTTTCCTCCATGCATTGCACGGAGGGTAAGCGCTGCACAATCAAACTGCCACCAGCCTTTGCAGGCCAATCTCCATGGCCGAGCACGCCTCCAACAATGGCTCTATTTCCTTGCCTCGCCAGATGAGCAAGGAGTGCAGAAACAACAAAGCCCAGTTGTGAGGCCGGGCTTTGTAGATGGGGTACAACGGAAACGTTACGAGGTCTTGCGACGAACGAAGATCGAGTGGGTCACCTGAGCCTTTCACCACCCGCGAAGTTGGGGTTGTGGGCTTGCCCGTACACGAACGTGCTGCTGGTACGATCCCAGCGGGACACTTTCACATCGTAGACCTCAAAACCTACAGGCCGAACTCGAATTGGTCATAGTCGGCCTTTTGGCTCTCGAAGATCTCTGCATCGCTGACCGAGATCGCCAACGAGCACCGACTCACCAGGTTGATGATGTCTAGGATTCGTGCTTCTTCCTAAAGGCAAACCAAACTGATGAATCTCAAAAAGTATTAGAGGCTTCATAACACGCAATTTACTTGCGCATTACGTACCTGAAGCCTCTAAACCTTCGGTTTGTGAGCAAACATTTCAAAGCCGCAAGTCAGTCAGCGATAAAACCACGCGTACGCCACTGCTGCCTCACAAAATCACCGAAGTTATAACCTTCCCCAAGGTCGAGTCCGTCGGCGTGATCACAAACGATAATCTGCGGCCTCACACCAGTTTGCTCTGCAGTATCATCACAAAACTTAGCAAGTTGAGTAAACATGTTCGACACCGCATCGATGTCGTCGTGCAATGCGACACCCTTGGTGTCATCAGGCCTTAAATTATCAGCTACAAAAGTCTTGCCATCGTCCTTGGCAGGAAAATAAACCTGTGTAGGTTGGTCAAGGAATAGAATCGGCGGAATCTTGCACTTATCGGCCCTGGCTGCAAATTGATAATGTAGCGCCATGAACAAAGTAAGGTGCGAATAAACCCAGTTTGCACCACTCCCCATAGACCTGAGAAATACCTTTTTGAAGGCTTCTTTCTCATGCCACAAGTCGAAGCTGTTTACGTCAAACTTTAGAGAACCCGTCTTGTACGTTTCTTCGAAGTGGAATTTCTTACCAAGCTCTTTCATTTTCTTGTTGATGTCTCTCGCCAGCCTGTCCAGCTCGATATCAACATCATACTCATCAAGTTGGGCCTGGTATTTCTTAACCTCCGCCTCCCAATGATCCTTCATCTTCTTCAAGTCAGAAGGCGGGTTCTCGATGAACCTGTCGATTTCGATCTCAAGCAGCAGCTTCGTTTTCTTCGGAGCATCCTCCAACGAGCTGGCCTGGGCCAGTCGCTTTTCCTGCTCTTCAAAAGGCTTGAGGGAGGTCTGGACTTCTTTGAGCTTCTGACGAAATTCCTTGATATCTTTCCTCAGATCGCGACTCTCCTGCCCCAGGCTCTCCCGCGCAAACGACGAAAGCTTCAGTTCAGTGTTCAGCCACTCGATGGCCTGTGTCAGCTTGTTGGCCTGATCCTCCGGGATATCGGAGTGTGACTCGCACACCGGGCAGAACGTGTGCTCAAGGTCAGTGGAGCGGGGAATCGTCAGCGAGGCATACGAGACACCAATTCCCTTCGCCTGCTCGACAGAACGCTCAAGTAGATTGAGACGACCGATCGCCGAACGCAGGTCGGCAACGTGTTTGGCCTTTTGGTCACGCAACGAGTTGAGCCTCTTCTCGTAATCATCGGCCAGCCCATCCACAGAGACTGGGGTGCTGTTCATCAGCCTGAGCGCCTGACTTGGCTTGATGAAAATCTCATCAGCCGTCATCTCGAATAGGGGGACTCCAGCGAGCGCTTGGTACTCCGAGAGAAGCTTGCCGAACTTCCCAACTGTTTCTTCCCTGACTTTCTCGTCTTTGGGGATTTTCAGCTCAACCCGACGAAGCTCATAGGCTGCTTCGGTAAGATCCTTGGCGATATCAAAATACTCTTCCTTCACGATACCCATGAATATCTTGAAGTGATCGATGGCCTGATCCCGTTTAACCTTCTCATCGAATCGGTAAAAAATGGCGTGCTTGTTCGCGACCAGGTTCTGGTGTTGAAGCATAAACGAAGGGAAGCTGCGCACAGATGGCGTGGCACCCTTGCTACCCGTGACCTCTTTGTACATCGGGTCTTTATCAATGTTCTCCAGCGTTACGCCAAAGTACTTTCCGAGACTCTTTAGGAATGCATCTTTATGGATGTAATATCGATCGTCAAAGAAACACTCAACATGCCCCATGAGTTCTAGGACATTCTCTCCTTCTGACCCGGTGACCTCGCGTAGGAAGCAACGTTTGGATGCCGCTGCTCGCGCCAGCACAAGCGTCAGACTCGGGAACTGCAGAACGGTGAAGAACGTATCGCCACGCTCAGTCAGCTTACCATCCGGAATAGTGTCTTCACTGCTACCCAAGCAGTAGTCAAAGATCTCCAGAATAGCGCTTTTCCCGGTAGACGACTTACCGGTGATGATATTGAGGCCACGGGAAAACTCCACAGTGTGAAGTCTTTTATCCTTGTCTACGACGCCGATATATCTTACATAGCAGTTCATAGCGATTTCAGCCCCAATGACCTATAAACAGAAACGACATTTTCACCCGTAAACACCACTGCGAGTTTCCGAGCGTACTTCAACAACTGTGCATCGGCATTTTCCGCTCTGATTTTGCCTTGCGGAGCCACCGACATATCCTCATTGATCTTTATGCTCCGCTCCGAGTTAAGGATGAGTAGGGAAGCATTCGTGATCGGCTTGTATTCTTCGATCCGCGACTCCAAACCGAGAATCCGGCTGGGTTCCTGCATCAAGGTACGGATCGAGCTATTTTTCCCCGCGTAATGGAGAAACTTGTGGATAGGCTTGTAGGTGATCAAGGGCAAAACCAAGTAGCTCAGTAGGATATCTTTCTCGGTCGGATCCCAGTGATCGTAAAAGGAGTGGATTATCGGCGCGAGGGCAAATGGCGTTCGGCGCAACGTGTAAATATGATCTGCGGCATTCATACTCACGGCCATAACCTCCAGTAAAACTCTCTTTCCTCGTCATCGGACTTCACGTCAGCAAGCATGTGATAAATGCCATTTCGGAAATCGGTCGTGGTGTCTTCGAAAGTATTCAGCTGCACCACCTCTGCAGAGTGCTGCTTGAAGAAAAACTTCAGTGACTGACGCTTCAGCTGGATGGGGCATGTCTCGTCCATCCAGTCGACCATCGCACTTAGCCGACCATCCAGATGACGATCCAGATGGTTTTTCTGATAGCGTTTGATATCAAAATCCGAGGCCAGGTTGTCTTGGTACAGCTCATCAATGACCTCACCGGCAATCAAAAGCTGCAGAGCAGCGTGCCTGACGCGTGACTCGCCATCGATCTCGCGGATCTTCTGCACGAAAGGCCGATTGGCAATCTCATCAAGCACAATCGTCTGCTTCAGCGCTTCAGCATCCACCTCTGGGAAGACGCTCGAATGTTTCATGTACCGCTTGGTCAGCTCAACAGTCTTGGCGGTGAACTCCTCACAGGTGATTTCCCAGCCGGTATCGATATACCGGGTGCTGCCAATGAAGCCCAGGATGTCATCGATGTAGGATTGACGCTTCGACTCTCGTATCACCCTCAGATGATCAAGCTCGTAAGCATCGAGCCTTTCTTTGAGCGAAGGCGAGCCAGTGATGAACACCGCCCTCTCCAACACCTCAAGCAGATCATCCCTCAGCTCTGGAGCCATCACGGATCGTAAGAGCTCCAAGGTCTCTGAAGGCTTTTTCGCCTTGGAAGCGACAAACCGCTGCTCGGCACCGTCGTAGATCGCAGTGAGCAAGGCGAGCTTATTGGCAGCGGCACAGCTGTTCCAATCGGTCAGCGTCGACTTTGGCGAGTACTCCTGGTTCGTCACCAATATCAGGCTTTCGTACGCCGTATGGTCAAACGCCTTGTTCAGCCAGTTGTTGAGGGTGTTCCAGATGTTCTGGTGGCCATCCCTCAAAGCATCGGCGTAGAGCTTGACCTCAACCTGGGCCTCGTCTTCCAGAGTCACATCCCCGAAAACCTCGACCCACAAGCGCTTTCCCTTCTTCAGCTTGTGGCAGTACTCAAGCGCGACCACAAGCTGATACGTGAGTGCTTCGAAAAGCTTCGTAGCATCAAACGGTAACTTATCTGGCAATTTATCCATAAAAATTCCACGACCGCATTCGGAGCACGAGCAGATGAGTTGACTGCACTGATGGCGAGATGATCAGCGTTTTCCACAGCACTTGGCGGCGGAAAATAACTGTACGAATAGACAGTAAAACATTACCCAAATTCGACACTTGACTGTATATAAATACAGCTTTTCATATTGAATCCACTGGATGGTAGCACTTCAAACTCGATGATCGCAAAGGGCTATCAAGCAATTGAGCCGAGCCAATTTCATCGAACTATCAAAGGGATATCCATTGGATACCCGAAGGCTATTTGGAGAGTATCTTTAAGGTATCCCTTGTATCCGAAGGGGTAACAAGAAATGCGTGGCGCACTGGCTGATGGGCGAGGCCAAGAGAGTAGCCAGAGTTCAAAAGAAGCGCTGATACACTCAGTGCATGCTCATTAGGAATGTCAGGACAACATATGGAAACTTACACTATTCCTCAATACTTAATATCTGCAGTTGCCGACTCCGTTTCAACCTTTGAAACTCATGCCAGTTTGGACAGCTTGTTCATGTACGCCAACGCTCCAGGCGATCCCCCGGAGGGTAGCAAGGCCGTCAAAGCGCAGGAGTGGCTGCGCAGGATCAGCAAGGAATGCGGCGCGGATGCACTACCCATCGTCGGTCGCATTATCGAGAAGTATATGGAAGATGAGGAAGACACCTCTGGGCGCTTCTGGATAAATCCGCAGCAAGCCAAAGAGCGGAAGGCAAAAATCAACAGGATCAAGGATGGATTGGAGCGTGCCGGACTCACCTACAACCCAGGAGGAATGCTCACCAAGGGCGAGGGGCTAGCGACCAAGACGCTGTCCGAGCTCATCAAGAGCCGCAATATCGGCGCCATCGACTTTGAATTCGAGCGTGCCATCAAGAACATAGAGTCGAGCCCACGGGAGGCCGTGTCGGCAGCGTGCAACATCCTCGAATCGGTGTTCAAGGTGTACATCGAAGAGCATGACCACCTCATCATGCCCGCCAAGCAGGATCTGCAGGCTGTCTGGAAGATCGTCAGGGCTGATCTGGGGTTAGACGCATCAATACTTGAGGAGCGAGACCTGCAGGAGATCGTGACGGGGGTGGTGGCGACTGTCCATGGCATTGGTGCACTGCGCACTCACGCCAGCTCGGCGCACGGTGCGGGAAAACGACCCTACAAGCTCAAACCACGACATGCTCGGCTGGCGATCCATGCGGCTCATACCATCGCTGCATTCGTTCTGGAGACGTGGGACGAAAAGAGCGGTCGATCCCAGACAATCTGATCGCACTGCCACAGATCCGTTGCATCGACTCTGGTCGCACACTCAGTCGTCTGCCGGTTCAGTCACGCGCGCAGATCCGAAGGGATTGGCGCTGTTTTTTACGTCTGTGAGCAGCCGCGCATAAGGAGATGCGTTAAGCCCGGGCCTGAGGAACGTCACACAAGAACTCCCTGCTCCAGCCGACCGATAAGATCGAGCACGGCATCAGTTTCTACTCTAGTCCCCACCATCTCCAAAGGTCGCTTCGATCCAAGCCCAAGAATCGGCGAGTTCATCCATTGCGCAACAGCAACAGCATCGTTTTCGAATAGGAGAAGGCCTTGCACAAAGACAGCTATCAGTGCAACCAAGCGGTCGCTTTCTAACGTAGTAAATCGCCCTGTCTTCGCCCTACGCGCCAACGTTACGGGCGACAAGCCAATGGATCTGGAGATCACTCCTCGCTGCATATGCAGTAGGGTCGCAATCTTATCTAGGTGCTCGAAAGGCAGGCCTTGGTGTATGTGCTCATGCAGTCTGGTTCCGCGCGAAGGCAGTCCTAAAGCAGACCATATGCAATCAGAGGCGGGCGAGCCAGGTTGATATTCCTTGATCGATAACAGCATCTAAATGTCCCTCTGACAGACCTCAGACAAGCCGGGCCGAGGGCCCGAATCAGCGACATCCCCCTCGGCAGCAGGCACCACTTTGCGACTTACGAAACCAGAGCATGACAAGAGCTTCAAGCGTAGATAATGTCACTGCCATGAACAACTCAAAGCCCTCACCTGTTACCAGGTACCTTGCTCGCAATGAATCAGAGCGCGCAGATGCCTTCAAGGATGACCAGGATATTTGTGATTTTCTGACTCTGTTGGAAGACGACATTCTGAGCAACCCTGAGGGTCTAATCGCTCTGGACTCGTCGTTCATTGCTCGACTCGAATCTTTGATCGGCGGTATGGATGTTGACATCAACTCTCCGCTTTCGGCGGATGATGAGTGAAGCAATGCCCTTTTACAGATACTCGCGCAGATGACTGAGCACCGGCTCCACCCCATCACTCCCAGTTCAATTCCTACAGCGACACTGGCTCGAGCAGATGAGCTTGTAAGGAAGACTGCCTTCCTCGCTGGCCTGGTCGCACCAGAGACAGCTGCATGCTTGAGTGAACTGCTGAAAATCACCAACGCCCATTATTCAAGCCTGATTGATGGGAACCCTTCTGAGCCAGAATCGCTGGAGCGTGAATTCGTACTTGAGCACCATCAGCGCGCCTTCAGTGACATCCCGGAGCTGCGTCGACGCATCGTCGTGGCCGTGTGTCAGCACTACAAGCTTCTCCATAGGCGAACATCCCGTAATGGCATCGGAGCTTTCGCTCGGGCTCTTACGTTCGAGCATTTCGCGCTGCTTGGACTTCACCCGCATCTGTGGTCGCTTTCGCGCGGCTTGGGCCGTAGGCTGGGCGAGTACCAGTCTGCTACTGCTATGAATGAGCCCATTGGTGAAGATGGACTCGAGGGTGCTCAAAAACGCACAGACGGAAGGCAGCTAGCCTTCATCGACTTCATGCTTGATGTCTGCCATGACGAAGTAAATTACATGACAACCGCTCTGAGTCGTCACCAGCTTCGTGAGTCCGTTACCCATGCGTACAGAACAGACTCGCGATTGACGAAAGCTGGCGTCAGCCCAGACACGATGCCTGCGCTCCTAGCGCTGTTAATCCAAGGCACACTACCCCGCGCCGAATTCGTAACCTTCACCGGCCTTCCACGTGCAACAGCGAATGATCAACTCAACCGGCTACTCAAGCTCGGGATAGTGGTGATCCCGCCATCTAACCTACATGGGCTGGAGATTGGTTTACCGGCCTGGTTTGCACTCGATCTACTTCATGATTTTCATTTAGCAGGTGCTTGAGCCCGAATGGCCGATAAGGGTTCCGGGAACGCACCTCTCGAACTCCAGCATTAAGGACTATGGCCTACATCCCAAGATACAAATCAGGCTTCTTGTTACTGACGTAAGACCGGCCTTTCTTCAGAACCCGTTGCGCCTCAGGAATATCCAGCTGAATGACAAGGGGAGCCACGCCCTTCGTAACCTTGAGCGCAGGTTCATGTCCGCCTCCGAGGTCTTCCATGACCTCCAACACGCGCTCGGTCTCAGTCGCATCAGGATTAGCCGCCAGCTCACGCGCCAACGCACGGAGCTCCTCCAGACCCAGGTCACTGCCAGTGTCGAATTTCCGCCCCAGTACCATGCTCACGGCCTTGGCAAAAAGGTTCATGCTGCCGTCATCGCTGTTCATTAATTCTTCTCCCGTGTTCCTTCAGCCTAGCATGTGCGGTCTAGCCGACGTAAAGGGGTCTGGCATCAATCAAATGCCTCCGCACATCTGATACTGGGTTTCTGTATCGCCCATGCACTCAGTCAGCAACGTAGCCCTTACGACGATACAAGTCGTTGTCCTTGATGATCTTCGCTGCCCCCTCAGCTTTGAGCAGCATGTACCCCTTTCTGTTTAGCCAGCGATATAGGGTAATTGGCAAGACCTTGAAGCCGATCGACTCAAATCCCAATTTCTCGTAAAGCCTTGTCAAACCCTTACCACCTCCCGGCGAAGCATGCAGGAGCAGCGAACCATCTAAGCCAGCCCGATATGATGCAATGATGGCCGCGTCAAAAAGCACCTTACCCACCCCTTCTAGCTTCAGTTCCCCGAAGTACTCCTTGTAAAAGCCTTCAGGAGCAGAGGAAATGAACCACGTATAGGTCTTGGAACCATACTGGTTTGAATTGCACAGGTAGCGTGGCACCAGGGTCATCATGCCAACGGGCACGCGCTCGCCAAGCGCGTTACGTGTAACCATCGTGAGACCAAAAGCTCGGTGCGCATTACGTGTACTGAAATGCCCATGGTTGTGCACGTCCAGCAACCAGAAATTAGTCTTCCAATTCCAATTCACATCAGCACGGATCTTTTTTGCAGGATCAGCAGCTCGGTCAACAGCGGTGCGAAAACTCGCTTTGATCATGGGCTGCATCGTGTCATGCCACCAGGCAACGTGGTCGGCAGTCATAGGCACGATCTCAACCTCGACCTGGCCCAACGGTTTACCCTCGAAGGAAGAGGCTTCTACAGCGGTAACGTATGGAGGGACTCGGGCCGGATCCGGGTAGAGAGCTTCGGATGTGACGTGGTCTGACTCGAGCTCAGACGAAGGGTCGAGCTCAGACATAGGCGGGGTGACGATTGATGATGGCAAACGACTCATTCCTATTCAGCAGCTAGGTGGCAGTCGGCCATTCTGTTAATGACCAACTGGATGCGTCAAGGCACGCATATCTCTAGGACGGTCATCTCCGGTGCGACCATCATCTGCAGGGATCGAATCCGCTTACTACCAGCGGGTTTGCGAGAACGACTGAAATCGCGATCAGCGTCAGTACTTGCGCTGTTACCGCGAGCGCATGGCTTTCATCTTGGCCTGGATGGACGCCTTATTGGCATCGATCTTGTCAGCGTCGGTTTTCGGTGAGAGCAAAGCCCGCTCTTTCTTGCCCAGGAAGTAGTGCACTCGCTCAATACTCCGATTCGATGGGTGTGGAAGACCGTTCAGCACCTGAGCTGGGTTTACCAGGCCCTTCGACTCAAGGTGGGTGAACACCTTCGACACCTCGTCGCCAAGGGGCACGTAGAGGCAATCCGGGCCCAATTGTCGGATCTCCTCGACCAGTGTCAGCTCGATCTGCTTCAGCAAGGCTGGCTGCTTGACCATGGATGGCTTGCCACCGTAGTCATCACCATCGAAGAAGACAGGGTTGCGTAATGCCGAGGTGTAATGGGCAAGATGGCTGTAGGCCCCAAACAAGTCTGAGCAGTTGGTAATCCCCAGCAGATCGTCAAGTCCAATGTGGTTGAGCATCGCGACCAGGTTGGGACGCATACCACCTGAAAAGCTGCCAATTTTTTTCGCCTTCTCCTTGGCCACCTCAACGCTGTCCCCGTTGAGTAGCGACTTCCGCGCTTCCTCCAGCGCATTGAGCGCCTGCTGTTTGCCGGGGGTGATTCCACAGATCACGACCTTGGCGTCGCGGTTGATATGGTCGAAGGGGGCGTAAAAGGTCTGGAAGCGTCCATCCGTGGAGACAAGCAGCTTGTTGGACATGGGATTCCCGTAGAACGAGGCCTTCGGGTTGCTGATCAGGTCGTGGTAACGCTCAAATGTGCTCATGCTCAAATCTTTGGCTCGGCTGAAAACAAGAGACTAGTCGAGGGATTTAACTGTGCCTATACAGCAAACCCGAAACGCCGCGTTTTGCCATACTTTCGCCGCGTTTAGCCGTGACTCGTCGAGAGAGATCAACTCGCTGCAGAAACCGCAAATAAAGATGATTTAATCAGAAATATTTTCGTTACTGCTACTAGAGATGCAAAGACGTGCTCGGAGAAGGTGTTTTGAAAGCGGCAAGGGACATATCATTGACGTATCGATAACGTCCGAAACGTTGTTCAAGCGACGACTCGAGCGCAGAGCACTTTGAATACAACCTCTCCTCTCACTGCCGCGAAGTTTGGCACTAAGGGGCATGTCACTCGGCAAACGCATCATGGCGGAAGCACTCTCCACTACAGTGAGCTACAAATCCTGAAGGATGCATCAAGCTTACCGGCCTAGATTGCACTCGATCTCCTTCCTAACTTCCATTAGGTATGCAGGCGGTGCGCGCAGGAATTTCAACCAGATCGACCACACCGTGTAATCACCAGGTCAAGCCGCAACAGCGCATGGGTTGCCTAGCTAGGATCCTAGCGGACTACCTACCATTCAAACAGAGTTCAGCAGGATAGAAACCAGCCATCGGCCTGCAACTTTTACTTGTTGTCTCCAAGGTATCCAAAGGCTCACGTCCCATGGCCTCCATCAAAGCGTTAGAAAGCCACACTGCGTCGTGCATGCTGAACGAATAGCACATGAAATCGAAAACAAGCTCTACTCCACCGTCCTCAACCGTGTAGACCCTCACCCGCTCAGTTTTGTCGCTCTCCTCCATCGCGAGCTCAACAACATAGATTTCATCTTCTGTCTCGTGGCAGTTAAACCTGCCATTGGCGCAGTAACTCCACTCTCCGGACACTCTTTTACGATATGTCCTCTCAAACATACATTCGCGATCTGCTGGCGTTGGCACAAACCCTGCGAGATTTCCTACGGTAATGAGCACAGCATCGTAAAGACAGCGTGCGATATCCTCTGCTACGGCGTCGACGAACCTAATAGGCATGATGTCTAAATTTACCCTGACGTAGTGATCTCCCTGTCTGGATACCTGGCACGAATACAGTTCGTCATATTCCCGTCCACGCCAACAGATGAATTCGCGTTCTGCAAAAAACACTGCTGGTTGCGCCCTATCTTCACTCATAAATGTCACCATCACTAATGTTCTTAAACATCTAATCGGACGGGTCGAGGGCAGGCTTTAACGTAGAAGAGAAATATTTTTTTCGTAAGATCAGATTATGATCAATACCGCTGTAGATTAACGATGTTTTCATTACTGGCTGAGCCAGGCCAGATAAGCCCGAACCAGCAGTCGCCTCCGCCCGCGAAACATATTTGGCGTAACTGAAAGCTGAACAGGGATGGGAGTCAGCACGACAGGAAACTGTTGGTTATACCCATGAAACGATATGTAGCGCTCTGCTCCATGTCCCGTTCCAACTCGCGAGCCTCCTCCCGAGTCGAAGTTACTTTCACCAGGATATGACACCGCTGCTCTAGAAAGGCCTGCCTACCAGCTTCTGTTTTCAAATCGAAGCCAGTGGCTGGTGAATAGAAGAACAAATGCTTCGCTAGTATCGACTGCTTGCTCATCACGTCACTCGGGTTGCTCCAATCCCCTCCTTCCTTAAGCTTGAGACGAGACTGCCGGGATTGCCTGTGCTGAGACAGTCGTCTGCGCAGGTTGCCGCTGATACCCACCTTCAGCAGCCCGCCTTCATCAGTCACGATCTCATAAAGCCCTGGTGCCGTAGGCACAGTGGTTTCGATCTCGGAAAATCGAATTCTAAAACTCCGTTCAATCACGTTGATATTCCGAATGGCCTCTACTGCTTAAATCAAAACACAGCTGGACGATGGGCCGCGATGATTGGAACGCAAAAAATCACATCCACACCTTCGCCCACAAGACCTACCGCTTGGCATGGTCGGCAATGCCTTTCTCGTTGGACTTGTCCAGACGCCTCACCAGCAAGGCCGCGTGGCGTCAGAAAAGGATTGAGATGGCTTCCTCGGCACACGCGGGACGATCAAAGGCGACAACACGAAGAGGTTGAACTGGTCGAGTTTGTTGCCTACAGCTATGGCCCGATAAACACGCTGTCGGAGCCAGTCACGTCAGCCCGCTGTGAAGCTATATGTTGATTGCCTACGTGATTGCCGGCTAGAAAAACAAAGCCCCGGAGGTTCGCGGCTCCAGGGCTTCTATTTTCGCCTCCATCCCTTAATGGTTTGACGAACGTAGCCAAGACATTATCAGCGTCGCTTTGGTATTTCACTACGACTTTGGATAAACGTGTTCGATCAGCGAAGCAACGAGGAAAACGTTATGTCGTGTTTATCATGGACGCCGTTTCAACAGGAGGACTGCAAATGGATCTGAAATTCAGTCACGTAGATGTACTGGTCAAGAATCTCGACGAAGCCTGTGCTTACTACGCGCAGATATTTAACGCCAGGATCTCTAAAACGCTCGTCTGGGAACGAGGTGGTCTGCATGTGCGCTACGCGATTGCGTTGATGGGCCAAGAGCGCTTCATGTTGGTACAGCCGTTGGCGGGGAACCTGAAAGAGCTATTGGATACGTCGGGTGAAGGGATGATTTACCGCCACTGCTACTCGACACCGGACATCGAGAAAGCCTATGACGAATTGATGGCCGCAGGTGTTCAGCCAGAAGACGAAAATGGAAAGCCATTGGCTCGTGCGAACCTGCAATCCCCGTCTGGGGCACGCATCATTTGGTTGCCCAAACGATTCGGGCACTTCTCTATTGAGATACTGGAAGATAAAGCGCTAGAGGCATTTATCGAGTCTGCGTTTTCCTAAGAAAATTCAGCAGTGGGTTTGGGCGTCGTGGGTAGGCCAAATGACGTGAGGACGTCGAGCCGGGCTTAAGCCCGAAGGAACGACAGGCATCATCGTTTTAGCTTCCCAGAACAAAGGACTCTGGCTTCGCTGGCTGCTGGATTCAAAAAGACTTTATAGTCGACTATAGAGCGTGCCCGGAGCCATCCGTGTCTTCAGCACCCAAAAACCTATTGATCGAATCTGTTCTTACCACTGCCCCATTTTGCCCGACCATTTGCTGGAGGATCTGGGCGACCGAAAGGAGTATGAAAATGCTAAACCGTCCTGACAAAGACTCGCTTCGTGCGATGCTCGAATCTCAGGTTCAACAAAAGCTACTGGACGATCCGGACGCGCTAACGACTTATGCAGCGCAGCGAGACCCTGAGCGGAAGCCCTACGTTAGTAAACGCACAGTCCAGGATAAGGCTTTTGACAAAGAGCTTGATCAGATGCGAGCCGATGCTGAAGCCGGAGTAGTACGTAACCCAGAGCGTCTGCAGACGGGGAAAGGAGAGCCTAATCTTGCACTTGATGATTATCCCGGTTTGAAGCCAGCGGCCACTGTACCGAATGAATGGTGATCTCCAACGCTTGTGATGATGTGATCTGTAGCATCTGCGCCGGAGTAAAAGAAACACGCCCCTTACCAATGTCTTCAGAATGAGGCTGTGTGCATGTGTCGATGAACCTTGGACAGATCAAAATTAGGGCATCCATGCCATGAGCATTCAAGCAAAGCTTCTTCACCTTCAAGCGATCCAAAACCTCCTCGCGCCATACCGCTACCTCTATTGCGTAGACCTTGAGGCAACCTGTGATGAGATTGATGAGTCGGAATCGCCAAGGCCGCTCGCAGTCGTTCCCGATCAGATGGAAACGATTGAGATTGGCCTGGTGATGATTGATTTGGAGTCACTTGAGATCGTCGATGAATTCCAGCGATTCGTCCGGCCTCTGATCAATCCCACCCTCACCGATTTCTGCAGAAAGCTTACGTCCATTCAACAAGCAGACGTGGACGGTGCCCGAACCTATCGAGAGGTTGGCGAAGAGCTACGACCGTTCGCTGCGTGTTATCCAAATGCAGCCTGGGTGTCATGGGGTGACTATGATGCAAGACAGCTTGAGCGTGATGCTGGTTTAGCTGGGTGCCCTTCCCTGCTCGAAGGCTTGCCACATTTCAATGCCAGGAAATGGCATGCCGGCTTATATGACGATCGACCGAAATCACTTAAGCAAACGGTAGAGTCGTTGGGCTTGGTTTGGCTGGGTACCTATCACCGAGGGATCGACGATGCTAGGAACGTTGCATCCATCATCAAGGAGATGCTCGGCTGATTAGGTCAGCCGAGCCCATTGGGCCGAAGGAGCGACTTCCCATTTAGGTCACCCCTCAGCTTAGCTCTAGGCATGCTATGACTCGCACACAGAATGATTTGAACACAACCTTCCTTCCCAGCTCCCGAGAGGTCTCTGCTCTCAAGCAGAGGATCACAGCGCCCTGTCATAAATTGTCGCAGCTCAGTCCAGCATAAATGTTGGAATTATGGAGTCATACCGGTACTCCTAGAACACCATTCTTTAGCAGGGAACGCACCATGCAACCAAGATTCAAGGTGATCGAGACCACCAGACTGGACGATGGCGTTAAGCAATATCGGATTGTAGATCTCGTCGAGGGAGGCTCAGCTAGCAAGCATGGGGTGTTCAAGATCAGGGGAGAGGCAGACGCCGTCTGTTCGATTCTGAATGCAGAGCATCCACGTCAGAATAGTGTAGGTCGTGCGTCCCTGAGCCTATGATCCACTCGAGTCGGAACGCCAAGCGCTGATGTTTTGTAGAACTGCTAATGCCTAGAGCGCAGTCATGGACTCGCGTTCGGAAAGGATGTTTTCAAGGCATTCTTGATTCAGTCGCTGACACTCATTTTCGGCTTCTTCTCGAGCTTGGTAGGTAGCCGTCAGTCGTAGCTTCTCTTCGTTGTCATAGATGTTGAAACCTATGGGTGCAGTCTTGCAGTAGAAGCGTGCTCCGTTACGCATTGATCCCGTTTCTGTTGGTATTGCAGGGACAACAACAAATCTCGAAATCATCTTCAAGCCCTCTCCAATTCCCCTTAACTATTAGCGGCTGTTAGCCACCATAGCAAGGATGGAACATCGGTTTCCGATGAGGGGCACGACCGGCCACTGGCGCTGGCTAAAGTCGTTTAAGGGTTCGAGAATTGTGTTTCTAAAACTCACCCACTGGTACGCTGAGCTCTTCCACGGAGGAATCACCATGTCGAACGCAGTCCTGCTCCCTTCCCTACTGCTCAGGATCAATCAGAACCAATTGGCCCTCGAAGCCGTAAACATGGAGTTGACGCTGTGGGTCGAACAGCGTGGCGCTTGCGGTGCTGATGACGCCGGATTGACTCTTCATGACAGACAGCTAACGGCTTGGGATTCAACCGGTCGATGCAACAGCATTGGTTCAATCTTTCAGCGGGTGTTTCGTAGTTAGGAGCTTGCCGGAGAAAATGTCCGGGGGCGAGACTCGCTCGCCCTGCAGCCCTGCCATACTGTTCAACATGACCATGAGGGAAACTATACGCAGCCTATGCACGTTGCTGCTTACAGCCATCACACGGGTTTAGTGTACAAAATCTCCGTTTTCTGCATCCTCCCCTGTATAGGACAGGGCGGCACCTTACCGGAGGGTGAGGTGTTGCGCTCAGTCTTCGCGGCCGCCCGGGATAAAAACCAACTCACAATAAAAAGGTCTCATCGAGCACTTTTTTACGCGTGATTACAGGAAACTATACGTGTAGTTGAAAATTAGGCGAGTCTGGTCTTGGTCGGCAATGCTTTCACCGCTGCCACGGTAAGTACCGTGACGCACAGTGGCCCCGAAGCCTTTGAGCACACCTGTTTGGAATAAGTAGTCGACACGCATGTCGCGTTCCCACTCAGAGTAATCGCCGTTGCCACTCTTGTTCTTGATGTCGTCGCCGCTCAGATAGGCGATCGACGCTTTCAAGCCTGGCACGCCGAGGCGGGCGAAGTCATAGGAGTACTGGCCGAAAGTGGTGTTCTCACCAGCGCGGGCGAACTGGTTGACCATGCTGTCGGTGAAAAGGTAGAAGCTAGAACCACCGGCGCCTTCAGGGCGGTTGTTACTGTCGCGTACGCTACCCTGGTTAAGCCAGACAAAACCTCCATCGTCGCCAACTTGCTGGTGGCCCAGCAAGAACGCGTGACCAACCAGGGTGTAGGTGAACATGGCGCTCCAGGTCTTGTTGGCGACCTCGCCAGTGTCCGTGGCAAAACCACCATTGTTGTCGAAGGCATAACCGGCTTGGCCGTTCTTACCATCGGAACGGCTGTCGAAGTAGCGCAGGTCGGTCTTGAACGATTGGTCAGTGCCGATGGGGAAGACGTGAACCAGGCCCAGGAAATTTTGCGTGTAGTAGTTTTCCAGGTTCGAGTAGTAGTACTGAAGGGTCAGGTCTTTGGTGACCTTCCAGTCTACACCGCCAAAACGGAACTGGTTGCTGTCCTGGGTACCACCGGAAACGGCAAGGCCGGTGCGGTTGCTCGAAGCACGACCATAGGCGTGTTCCAGCTGGCCGGCAGTAATGGTCAGGTTGTCGATTTCCTTGGAGGTGACGATGCCACCATCAAAGGTTTGCGGCAGCAGGCGACCGTCGTTCGCGATCAGGATCGGTAGGTTTGGCGCGAGGGCACTGCCAAGGTGACCTTCAGTTTTGGAGATGCGTGCCTTGACGTTGCCGCCGACACGGCTCCACTCATCTACCGCCGAACCATCGGTGTCACTTGGGAAGAAGGTGTTGCTGTCCGGGTGGTGCCCCTTTCCGCCATCGAGGTGAATACCCCACAACGCTTGAGCGTCGAAACCGAAACCTATGGTACCTGGCGTAAAGCCGGACACGTAATCGAGCTTAAAGCCCTGGGCCGATTCGCGCTGGTCAGCACCGCCTTCACGGTTGTCGGCGTTAAAATACATGGTTCGGGAACTGAGCGCGGCTTTACTGTCTTCAATAAAGCCGGCAGCGCCGGCTTGCTGGGCCAATACCCCGGAGGCCACGGCAAACGCCAAGCTGGATTTGTACATGTATTGCTCCTGTGGTTTCTAATTCTTGTGTTCATAGGCCGGGGTCTTATTGCCGCCTGGCCGCTGATGCGCGATTAGCACCAGTGTCCTGTCTCGCAAATAAGTTGCCTCTTGACGACTGCCTGTCGCCGCCATGCTGCGTTGCGACTCCTCGCCATAGCCCGGCCATGACTCGTCGCGGTGCCTTGCCTGACAGCAGGCGGTCGTCAAAAGGCAACTTGTTTTTTTCGAGACAAGCCACTACGGCATCCACGTATCGGCTGGGTGCATGCTACGCAAGTCAATTAAAAGCGGTTGAACATTACGAAATTGTAATCATCTGATCATGTCCCCGTTATCTCCAGATTGCCACGATATAAATCGGCAACCGTATGGGAGGGCAATTCACTTCCTGTAGAAAATAAAATTAAGCCGATGAACGTTCTCGTTCTGCCGAACCTAAGGAGTGATGGATGAATAACAACACAAAATTTTCGATGGCCGCGTTGGCAGTGGTTGTGAGTACCGGGCCATCCATGGTTTTTGCTGAGGAAAAATCTGGGGGCTTTATAGAAGATAGCAGCCTAACTGTGCTCAACCGAAATTTCTACTTCAACCGCGATAATCGCAACGGTCAATCAAGCGCGACAGGCAACGGTTATTCCGAAGCATGGGCGCACGCCATTATCAGTAAATTTGAGTCTGGATTTACACAAGGCACTGTGGGTGTGGGCGTCGACGCGTTCGCTATGTTAGGGTTGAAACTCGACACGGGTGACGGCCGTAATGGCGGCCGTAGTTCGTTCGATGTACTCCCCGTCAATAGTGAAGGGCAGGCTAGTGACGAATACACCAAAGTTGGTGGCGCGGCAAAAGTTCGCGCCTTTGACACTGTAGTAAAGGTCGGCGACGTATTCCCATCTAACCCAGTTGTTGCCGCGGGTGACTCCAGACTTCTGCCAGAAAGCTTCACTGGTGTAACGGCGACCAACACCAGCATTGACGGATTGACCGTTCAGGGCGGTCGCTTGCACGCCATGAGCCAGCCAACTTCCAGCAATATGCGCGATAACTTCGCGACATTCTATGCCGGGCCTGTTAACTCGCCGTGGGTCGGTTACTTTGGCGGTGACTACAATCTGAACAAGAACGTGATTGTAAGCCTCTATTCCAGCCGTCTCAAAGACGCATGGAATCAATATTATGCCGGCACGGGATTGAACTACTCGCTGTCGGATGAACTCTCCGTATTCGGCGGTGCGAACTACTACAAAGCCGTCGACGAAGGCAAAAAACTGCTGGGTGAGTTCAACAACAATATTTGGAGTGCTAAAGTCGGCGTGAAGTATGGCGCACACTCTGTCGCACTGTCTCACCAACGAAATAATGGTAACGACGACTTCGACTATCTGCGTCAATCGGATTCCATCTTTCTTGACAACTCAATCCAGTATAGCGACTTCAACTCGCCGAAAGAACGCTCATGGATGGTTCGTTACGACCTCGACATGAGTTCCTATGGCGTGCCTGGCTTGACGTTTATGACACGCTACGGTCGCGGCACTGACGCTGATTACTCAAACGCTAACGCAACCTACATGCGACGTGATGCTGAGGGGAACCCGTTGACTGAACAGAAACGTTGGGAGCGCGACATCGAAGTAAAATACGTCGTTCAGACAGGTTCCTTGAAAGACATGTCTTTCCGCCTGCGTCAAATGAACACTCGTGCAACCGCGTTTGAGTCTGACCTGGATGAAGTACGTGTGATCGTTGAGTATCCATTAGCGATCCTGTGATATCGAACGGGGCGACTCGTGTTGCGAGCGTCCCGCTCCTCCGAAAAGTTACAGAAATGTCATTTTTCAATCACCTTCATGTTAGGTTGCGTTTTTTATACTTACCGTGAGTTGATAGAGTTCTAGCTAGCGCATCTGGCTGGGATTCTATAGACAAGTAGCTAGTCTGTGAAAGTCTGAACTCAATGCTGTTCAGTTGTAACATCCGTTCACCTTTGGAAGCTCCTTTGCTCCTTTGGAAAAGGTGAATTTTTAAGACGTCCTCCGGGACGTCTTTTTTTGGCCTGTCGAAACTTGAGCAAATAAAAAACGCCCGACACCCTTAAATAACGAAGTTGGTCGCGCGTTAATGATTCGTACGATAGCAACGCAGCTATTAACCGCCTCGTTTGCGACAGTCTCCAGCGACCGTGTAAGTGATCGTATTGAGCTGTCCTTCGGAATCTTCATAAGTCATTGCGGCGGGCACTACTGCGCAGACTTTCGCAGGGCGCACCACACTGATCACCTTCACCACATCCACCTTCATCCCGTATTCGTATGGCCTCGGCACAGGAGCGCTCTTTCCCTGGCTGATCGCGTACTGCTCCATAGCTTTAGTATTGGCAGCCATCATTTTCTCAAATGTTTTATCTCCCCCACCCTCAGCAAGCAAGTTTGAGGAAATAACTAAACCTCCGACTACAGCGAAGATGCTCATAAATTTCATATTCTGTACCTCATCTAATAACAGTTACGAGAATATCAACCTAAACATTGCGACGGCGTGGCACGAAAATTACAAGTATGTAAGCTAGCTATCCATAAAAAAACCCGCCACCAGCAATCTGGAGACGGGTTCTTCCCAACGTGCATCACTACATTTCTTTTGCCGTCTCATTTTTTGCATCACTTGACACCACTGGGGCACTCCTCCCTTCTCTGGCTAAATATTTCTCCATTGCCAAGTCATTCGCCGCCATCATTTTTTCGAAGGTTCTATCTCCGCCACCCTCCGCCAACGCAACCGAAGAAAAGACTAAAGCACCTGCAAGAGCACATATTTGAGTAAAATTCATTCTGACACCTCATATAGATAACGCTATTAGGGTATCAATCCGAACCTATCACCACGGTGGCGTCGAGATTACATATTCGTAATTTAACTCTCGTAAAAAAGCCCACTACCGAAACTCGTAGTGGGCTTTGAAATCAAAGAGCTATACGGTTGCTTTTTTGTCTTCCTCTGCTTCATCCTCATCTCGACGGTGTGCCCAGTGATACAGCGCAGGCAGTATCAGTAGGGTCAACGCAGTTGAAGACAGGATACCTCCGATCACAACGGTAGCTAATGGCCGCTGGACTTCCGCCCCGGTTCCAGTAGCGAGTGCCATGGGAATAAAGCCCAGGGAGGCTACCAGTGCTGTCATTAACACTGGGCGTAACCGTGTAAGTGCCCCTTCATTGATCGCGGAACTCAACGAATATCCCTCCTCTCGAAGATTGCGGATGAACGCAATCATCACGAGACCGTTCAGCACCGCCACCCCCGATAACGCGATGAAACCAACTCCCGCTGAAATCGACAGCGGGATATCGCGCAGCCACAAAGCCATCACTCCGCCCGTTAACGCAAAGGGAATCCCCGTGAATACCAAAAGGCCATCCTTAAGATTGTTGAACATCATAAACAGTAGGGCGAATACAAGGAGCAGGGCTACCGGGACGACAATCTGTAAGCGTTTGGCGGCTGATTGGAGTTGCTCGAACTGCCCACCCCAGTTTATCCAGTAGCCGGCCGGGATTTGCACCTGCTGATCAATGACGCTGCTGGCTTCCTGTACAAATGAGCCGATATCCCGTCCACGCACGTTGGCGCTCACAATTACCAGACGCTTACCGTTTTCACGACTGACCTGGTTCGGCCCCAGCACCAGATCCAGGGTTGCCACCTCTGAGAGCGCAATGAAAGCGATCTGATCGGCGTTGCCGTTAAGCAGCGCCGGCACCGGAATCAGCAGCGTGGCCAATTCCTCGAGGTCTTTGCGCATGGCGTCGGATAAACGCACCACCATATCGAAGCGACGGTCTCCTTCGTACATAGTGCCGGCCTGGCGGCCACCCACCGCCACCGCAATGGTGTCTTGTACGTCGCCAACATTCAAACCGTAACGTGCGGCTTTGTCACGATCGATGTTGATGGTCAGCACCGGCAGCCCCGTTGTCTGCTCAACTTTGACTTCGGAAGCACCATCGACCTTTTGCATGGACGAGGCAATTTTGGCAGCGGTGCTATTCAGCACAGCCATGTCATCGCCAAAGACCTTGACCGCCACATCACTACGTACGCCTGAAATCAACTCGTTAAAACGTAATTGAATGGGCTGGGAAAGCTCATAGTTGCTACCGGGCATAGCGGACGTAGCTTTTTGGATATCGGCTATCAAAGCTTCTCGGGATTTATTGGGATCAGGCCATTGATCCTTGGGCTTGAGCATTACGTAGCTATCAGAGATGTTGGGCGGCATTGGATCAGAAGCGATCTCTGCGGTACCTGTACGAGCAAACATCCGTTCAACTTCAGGCACCTTTGTCAGTACAAGTTTTTCGAGACTCTGCTGCATTTCTACCGATTGTGTCAGGCTGGTGCCCGGTACACGCAATGCTTGCAGGGCCAAATCCCCTTCGCTAAGGCTCGGCACAAACTCACTACCCATTCGACTGGCGACGACACCGCACACAGCGATAACGCCGAGTGCCATGGCGAATGCCAGAGACCGATGCCCCATGACCCAGGCAAGCGCGGGGGCATAGACTCGGCGCGCCCCTCGCATGACCGCGTTCTCTTCTTCCTTAACCTTGCCAGTCACGAACATGGCAATCGCCGCAGGAACAAAAGTAACGGACAGCAGCATAGCACCCAACAAAGCGATCACGACGGTAAACGCCATTGGGTGGAACATTTTCCCTTCGACGCCGGTGAGTGCAAAAATCGGCAAGTACACGACCATGATAATCAACTGACCAAAAATCAGCGGTCGTCGGGCTTCCTTGGCTGCTGCAAAGACCTCGTGAAAGCGTTCTGAGCGAGTGAGGATTCGCCCATGATGTTGTTGCGCATGGGCCAGACGCCGGATGGCGTTCTCGACAATAACTACCGCACCATCGACGATGATGCCAAAGTCCAACGCCCCTAGACTCATCAGGTTAGCGCTGACCTTGTTGGTGAACATACCGGTGAAGGTGAAGAGCATGGCCAGTGGAATGACCATGGCTGTGATCAGCGCGGCGCGAATATTGCCAAGGAACAGAAACAGAATCGCGATCACCAGGATCGCACCTTCAATCAGGTTCTTCTTAACCGTGGCAATTGCTTTGTCCACCAAATTGGTACGGTCATAGACGGTGACCGCCACCACACCTTTTGGCAGTGAGCGGTTGATTTGCTCCAGTTTAGCGGCAACGGCCTGAGACACGGTTCGACTGTTTTCGCCAATCAGCATGAAGACCGTGCCAAGTACAACTTCACGACCGTTTTCGGTAGCCGCGCCAGTGCGCAACTCACGCCCAATATCCACGGTCGCGACGTTTTTTATGCGGATTGGCGTGCCATCGACGTTGGCCATCACAATGTTGGCGATGTCGTCGGTAGTCGCCACTTGGCCAGGCGCACGAATCAGCAGTTGTTCGCCGTTGTGTTCAATGTAGCCAGCACCGACGTTGGCGTTGTTCCGCTCCAGCGCTGTCACAAGGTCGGTCAGTGTCAGTTTGTAAGCCGCTAAACGTTTCGGATCGGGAGCAATCTGATACTCCTTGGCGAAGCCGCCAATGGTGTTGATTTCTGCGACTCCCGGAACATTGCGCAACTGGGGTTTGATGATCCAATCCTGGATCACCCTCAGGTCGGTCGGCGTATATGGAGTGCCATCCTCCTTGACTGCACCTTCCTCGGCTTCGACCGTCCACAGGAAAATCTCACCCAGACCGGTAGAGATCGGCCCCATGACCGCTTCCACACCCTCGGGAAGTTGCTCCTTGGCTACTTGCAAACGCTCGTTGACTAATTGCCGGGCAAAGAAGAGGTCGGTGCCTTCTTTGAAGATCACCGTGACTTGCGATAGGCCGGAGCGTGAGAGGGAACGTGTCTGCTCAAGAGCGGGCAAGCCAGCCATCGCGGTTTCGATGGGGAAAGTGATGCGCTGCTCGGTTTCTAGTGGCGAGAAACCTGCGGCGCCAGTATTGATCTGTACCTGGACGTTGGTAATGTCGGGTACGGCGTCGATCGGAAGCTTTTGGTAGCTGGCTATGCCAAGGCCGGCCATGAGGAAAACCGCGAGCAGCACAATAATGCGCTGCTCAATGGCAAATTGGATCAGGCGTTCGAACATGAGAACCTTCTCGTGGAAGTGGCGGATCAGTGGGCGTGTTCAGCCGAGGCTTTACCCAGTTCTGATTTCAGAATAAAGCTACCGGCAGCAGCAACTTGAACACCGGGCTCCAAGCCCCCTGTGATTTCGACCAAACCCGCCGCACGGCTACCCACCTCCACCGGCTTCGCCTGAAATCCGTCATCGGTTCGAACGAAAACGGTTGGTTTGTCCTCGACCGTCTGGATGGCGATTTCTGGCACCGCGATTCTCGTCTGTCGGGTATCGGTCTCAACCAGCACGGTCACGAACAACCCCGGACGCCAGGCACCGTTTGGGTTGGTCAAGGTCACCCGGACTGTTGCAGTGCGGGTCTGCTCACCCAACAAGCTTCCGACGTAAGCCACGGTTCCAGTGACTTCGGCGTTCAGCTCTGTTGCACTGACCGTGACAGACTTACCAACCACTACCTTGCTCAAATCTTTGGGAGAGACACCAAAGGTCACCCAAACGCGTGATAAGTCAGAGAGCGTAAACGCGTTAGTGGTTTCACTGACGACCTCACCGAGACCCAGATGCTTTTCGACCACGACGCCGTCGAATGGCGCACGTAATTCATACCGATTACCGCCGCTGGCCACCGAGCTACCACTGAGTACACTGATTTTTTGGCGAGCATTGCTGAGAGCGATTTCGGCCTCTTGTAATGCCTGACGAGCCTGAAGAAAATCCTGTTCGGCGGAGATTTTGTCCTGCCATAACTGGCGCTCACGTTCGTAGGTGGTACGCGCTAACTCAAGACGGCGTTGCGCAGCAGCTTGCTCACTGCGCTGGTCAGAAATTTGTTGGCTGGCGATGACGGCCAGTAACTGGCCTTTTTTAACCTGCTGACCCAGATTGACATGTACCGACTCGACGACACCGGGTACCCGGGGCACAACATGCGTTGTGCGGTCTTCGTCGAAACGAATTTCTCCAGGAAAGGGCAATGAAAGGCTGATGCTCTGTGCCTTGGCTTCGACCAACTGAATACCAGCCGAGTTGATCTGCTCGTCGCTCAGTGTCAGATGACCTTCTTCCTCCTCGCCTTCGGCATGCTCGCCCTCAGCTGACTCCTTTGAGGCACCCTCGTTGCCGTGTTCGTCGTGACCGTCGTGGCCCTGTTCTTCTTGCGCCTGAGCCTCACTGGACGGTGCCGAGGAGCTACCCATCCAGAGGGAACCGATTCCTATGCCCACCGTCAGGGTCAGTGCGGTGACAAGGATTTGTTTTTTATCCATGGAGACTCCCTGCGCAACTCGGTTGGCAGCCACGAAATACCGTGGCACTGCAACACCGAGCAACGGTGAAAAAAAGTTATTTGAAAATTCAAGGGGTACGATAAAGCTGGTCGACATCACCAAAAATTCGCTCAATGCGCACCCAGGCGTCTGTCGCCTCAGCAATGGCCTGGATATATTGAGTGCGTGCGCTGATCAAGGTGCGCTGAGCATCGAGCACGTCCAGGAAATTGAACTTGCCCATTTCAAACCCCCGCGTAGCGGTGTCGACTGCATTTTGTGCGGCAGGCAGGATGGTCTGATTGAACGAGGCGACTTCAGTGTTTGCCGTCATCCACTGATCCAGAGTGGTTTGAATTTCTGTGCGCAGGCGTAACTCACTGGCATTGCGAAGGTCGCGGGCTTGATCGGTACGGCGAGCAGCTGCCAGTACATTGCCCTGGTTACGGTTGAATAACGGTATAGGCATCGACAGCCCCACGACATTGACCCGCTCCCGTTCCCGTTCATCGTATTGGCTACCTACACTCACGGTGAGGTCTGGAATACGCTGAGCTTTCTCCAAACTAAGGGATGCTTCTCGCTGGTCGATTTGAAGCTTTGCCAACCGTAGCTCTGCGGTCTCGCCGATGCGGTTAATCAACAGCGAGAGTTTCGGCACATCTGGCATCGATTGACCGGTTTCCCCCACAGACACGAACGCAGGCAATGGTGCCCCCATTACCTGAGCGAGCTGCTGATAGGCACTGGCCTCATCCCGCTCGGCCCGTCTCAACTCTAGGCGCACCTCCGACAACTGGACTTCAGCTCGTGTGCCCTCAACAGGTGAAGATTTGCCACTTTTGATACGACCTTGAGCGACACGCAAACCACGCTCGGCGAGCTCAAGGGATTGACGTGCCAAGAGCAACCTTTGCTGGGCCGTTGATGAGTTGTAAAACGCCTGAATGACATCGGCACGCAAAACATTACGCTTGCGCTCCAATTCAATCCCAGCTGCATCCTGAGCTCGGCTGGCAACATCTATCCTGGCCCCACGCTTGCCACCCAGCTCAATCGGCTGGTTGATCATTACCGTCGTAGTCCGTGAATTTCGTCGAGTATCTTCAGCCTCCCAGGACAGTTCGGGATTAGGAATCAAGCCCGCTTGCTGTCGATCTCCTTGAGCGATACCAATTTCCCACTGTGCTGCAGCCAGATCGGGATTGTTGGCAAAAGCCGTTTCCAGTGCTTGATCGATGGTTAGCGTCTGCGAAGACGAAACTGCGGCAAAACTGGGGCCTGCCAGTGAGAGCATAAAACTGAAGCCTACAATCAGTAAGGCTTTTTTTATGCTAAAGGGTGCAGTTAATTTTATATGCCGCCGCAATTTCATAGTTCCTTTAAAGCCAATATTTTCTATGCACAAATGGTAGAGTTTTCCACTTATCAGCAAGGTGACTGAAAAATTACAAATACGTTATCAACCGATCTGGCTGTATTTTTTGCATTAGCATATGAGGTGTTAAAAAATAGATGCACAAGGTCGGCAACATGACGAAACAAATACCAACCAATATCTTCCGAACAGCACTTGCCGAAGCTCGAAAACCATGCGCGTTGTCATTTATAGCTAAATTCAAGAGTGTTTTGTGCGACACGTTGTCGCAAGACGCTGGCTTGATGGCTCAAGAGCGGAGCTTTGGCTTGACCCTGTAGCAGCTATAGGCTTTAGGGTGATGATCATTACCGAGCAAACGGACGTTGAGACGCAAAAACAGCTTAACAGTTTCAAAGTCGTATTGTTTCGGTCGGAAACCCTTATAAATACTAACTTTTTTAATTAACTAATATTAATTATCCTATTAAAATGGTGACATATCATGCGAATCCTTGTAATTGAGGACGAGCCTAAAACTGCCGAATACTTGCATCAGGGGCTGACTGAAAGTGGCTATGTCGTTGACCGTGCAATAACTGGCGCGGATGGACTTCATCTGTCGCGTCAACATGTCTATGACTTGGTGATACTTGACGTTAATCTTCCAGAACTTGATGGTTGGGGTGTTCTTGAACGTCTGCGCCAAAGCAGTAATGCCCGGGTCATGATGTTGACGGCCCGAGGGCGCCTGGCGGACAAAATCCGCGGACTAGATTTAGGCGCCGATGACTATCTGGTCAAGCCGTTTGAGTTTCCTGAGCTACTGGCACGGGTACGAACCCTTATGCGTCGCAGTGAGCACATTCCTGTCCCGCAGGTACTCAAGGTAGCCGATCTGGAGCTCGACCAAGGACGCCACCGTGCTTTTCGTGGAGATCAGCGCATAGACCTGACGACCAAGGAGTTTGCGCTTCTGCACCTGCTGATGCGTCACACTGGAGAAGTGCTTTCCCGTACCCAAATCATTTCATTGGTCTGGGACATGAATTTTGACTGCGACACCAACGTTGTCGAGGTTTCAATCCGTAGGTTGAGGGCCAAAATAGACGACCCCTTCGATAACAAATTGATCCACACCCTTCGCGGTGTTGGTTACGTATTGGAGGCACGCGAATGAAGCCGGTCAGCCTGTCAATGCGACTAGGTTTGACGGTAAGTATTCTGGGAGCATTGTTGGTGGTGTTTCTGGCTATCCTGGCCTTTTTCGCCCTGACGCATGAGCTGGATAAGCTGGCGAAAAATAGCCTGTACAATAAAATGCAGCAAGTTGAGCACAGCCTCTCACTATACGAGGACACGGCTGACGTAAACTCGACACCGCACTCGTTGCTGGATCAAGTCATGGGGCATGACAATCTGAACCTGGCCATCTATGACCTGACAAACCTCAGGACACCCTTACTGAAATTCGGGTCTGGTTTGTCGGATCCGCAGATTGAGTTGAAAGCTGCGACTGCTGCCGTTGACAAGATTTCATACTCCACCAATTCCGATGGTGAGGGTCGACACTTCCTTACCGCATCCAAGCTCATCCGATTAAAGAACGGTGTGAGCGTTCCCGTATTGCTGTCGATGGATTGTGCGAACGATGAAGCGCTGCTCAGCGCGTATCTTCGATCGACGATTATTGCTCTGCCTCTTTTACTGATACTCATTGGAATAAGTGCCTGGGCCGTTGTGCAACGAGGACTTGCTCCCCTGAGAGAGTTCCGGAAGGTCGCCGCCATGATCTCTGCTCAAGACCTCAGCCATCGACTCTCTGAGGTCAAAATGCCTCAAGAGCTCAGTGAATTGGCCCATGGCATCAACTTCATGCTGCACCGACTCGACAGCGGTATTCAGCAGCTGTCGCAGTTCTCGGATGACTTAGCCCACGAATTGCGATCCCCCATCACCAATTTGATGGGCAAGGCCCAGGTTACCCTGTCTCGGGAGCGTCCGGCAGAAGAATACAAAGCAGTGCTTGGGTCATGCACCGAAGAGTTGGGGCGTGTCACCCGAATTGTCTCGGATATGCTCTTCCTTGCTCAGGTCAGTCACCCCGCCGCGCTCGTCCCGTTCGAGACAATTACCCTGGAAGATGAAGCGTTGAAAGTCATCGATCTGTTTTCACTGTCTGCGGAAGAAAAACGGATCAGCCTGAGCGTCGCCGGAAACGGCAAGACCATTGGCGACAGGTTGATGATTCAGCGAGCAATATCAAATCTGTTGTCCAACGCGATACGTCACTGCCCGGCCGGACAATCCATTTCAATCGTTATCGAAAACCATGCCGATCAAGTCTCGCTACTTGTCGGCAACCCTGGCGCGGGGATCGAGCCTCAGCATCTGTCGCACTTGTTCGACCGCTTTTATCGGGTCGACACCAGTCGTTCACGTGCAGAAGGTGGTACCGGTCTTGGTTTGGCCATTGTTCGATCGATCATGAGCCTCCACCAGGGAACGGCGGACGTTCAAAGCATGCCTGGCAGCATGACCGTTTTCAGGCTGAACTTCCCAAACCTCGATGGACAGACCACCTGGCAACAGGCTAGAAAGGCTCAAGGGTAAATTCCCGCAACTAGCTTGTATAACCCGCCCCTTCCCTGCACCGCTGGAGATGCTCCGGCGGTCAGGGCTTTATGTCCGTTGGGTTCTCAGCACATCAGCAGCCCCTACCCCGACATGGGATGTTCACAAGATCCCGCTCTAGTGCTGCATGCCTTCGTTTTCTTCGAGTCCCGCATGAAACTGCGAGTTTTCTAATTGAAGAGTCGTATGGCTGATATGGAATACCTCGCTCATCAGTCGCGTCACCTCAGCCAATATATCTTGCTCGGCACGGGAGGAGCGCTGGATGACAAGGTGAGCACTCATGACATTCTTGCCGCTGGTCAGGGCCCAGATATGCAGATCATGGATATCCTCAATGC
Organism: Pseudomonas sp. EU05-FHT14B02; assembly: GCF_058791055.1. Taxonomy (NCBI): domain Bacteria; kingdom Pseudomonadati; phylum Pseudomonadota; class Gammaproteobacteria; order Pseudomonadales; family Pseudomonadaceae; genus Pseudomonas; species Pseudomonas sp. EU05-FHT14B02. The sequence continues at coordinate 28,966 of NZ_JBYTDD010000015.1, forward strand.
CTTCAACCGCCCTGATGCTCGCATCCACTTCAGCGATATCGATGCCATCCGGAACCCCTTGCAACAGGATGTTCATGCTTTCTTTGAGCAAAACCCAGGTTCTGGGAAGCACCCACAGGCCGATGGCTGCGGCAACGATCGAGTCAACCCAAGTCAATCCGGTAAAACGAATGATCAATGCTGCCCCTATTACGCCTATGGAGCCCAACATGTCACTCCAGACTTCTAGGTACGCGCCTTTTACGTTAAGGCTTTCGGCACTGGCAGACATGAGCAACCGCATTGAAACAAGGTTCACAACGAGCCCTATCACCGCGACGATCAGCATGCCTGTCGATTGGATTTCTGTCGGAGTTTTAAACCTCTGATAAGCCTCGTACAAGATGTACACCGCCACCATGAACAACAGGATCGCGTTAAAAGCAGCTGCGAGGATCTCAAATCGTGCGTAGCCGAATGTCCGTTTTTTATCCGCAGCGCGTTTGGCGATCTGAATAGCGATCAATGAAATAGCCAGGGCAGTGGAATCGGTCAGCATGTGAGCCGCATCGGATAACAACGCCAAGCTGCCCGTAACGAAAGCCCCAATGACCTCCGCGATCATGAAGCTTGTCGTTAACGCCAGAGCGATCCACAACTTTTTCTCGTGTCCGGCACGAGCTTGACCGTGACTATGACCAGCGCTCATATGACTCTCCAGGTGGATGAAAGGATGAGGCAACTACTCAGAAAACCGTCTGCGGGTCAATCTTCGTCAAGAAGGGATTCCAGTTCCGGAGAGAGAGGCATCACCTGAAAAGCGCTGATTCGGGCGCGACCGGTGTTCCCACGAGGCACCCATACTCTAGAAAATAGCAGTGCAGCGATGACACGTGGTATTTGCCCCAAAACCTCCCGGGGATCTTGTGCCCTGATGCCCACGAACAACATCAAGACGTGGGATTTTGCATGTAGCAGGGTGCGACGTTGCGTAAGGATGTGGGTGCGCTCGAGCCAATGGTAAGCGCGCCCATAATCCCGGGAACGAATCGCTACACGGGCTTCGCCGAAGCCCTCGAGAATTGCGTAATGCAACCTCTCTTTCATGCTCAGCCTCCGGACTATTTTTTCAGCAAGCGCAACCCATTCAGTACGACCAACAGGCTGACGCCGACATCTGCAAACACCGCCATCCACATGGTGGCGAAACCCATCAATGTGAACACTACAAACACAGCTTTGATCCCTAAGGCGAAGAAGATGTTTTGCTTTAGAATCGATGCGGTCTGTCGCGACAGGCGAACAAAGGCCGGAATCTTGCGCAGGTCATCATCCATCAACGCAACGTCAGCCGTTTCAATGGCAGTGCCCGTACCAGCGGCAGCCATAGCGAAACCAATCTGAGACTTCGCCAGTGCCGGTGCATCGTTTATCCCGTCACCGACCATCCCCACCACGTGCTTTCGGCTCTGCAACTCGCCAATGGCCGCCAGCTTGTCAGCTGGCAACAAGTTACCTCGCGGCTCATCAATGCCGACACGTTGGGCGATGGCCTGAGCCGTGTGCGCGTTGTCACCGGTCAGCATCATGGTCTTAATGCCCAGTTCGTGCAGTTCCTTGATCGCGGTCTGGCTTGAGTCCTTTACGGTATCGGCCACGGCAAACAGGGCGAAGACCTGAGTAGAGTTGGTCAACGCTACAACCGTTTTTCCCTGACGCTCCAGTCGACTCAGTGAGGCTTCCAACTGCGGTGTTCCAAGCCCCAGTTCATCGACCAGGCGATGATTGCCGAGGTGATAAAGCTGCCCCCCGATCAAGCCTTTCACCCCACGCCCAGGAATAGCTTCAAAGCTCTCCACTTGTCTGAGCGTTGAGGTATCCAGTCCTACGTGCTTGGCGATTGCCTGCGACACCGGGTGATCTGAACGAGCCCCCAAACTGGCGGCCAGCAATTGAGGTGTAGCGTCTGAAACCTCGGTCAACGGCAAGTAATCGGTTTGAACCGGTTTGCCGTGAGTGATGGTGCCGGTTTTATCCAGCGCGACAAAACTCAGCCTGGCACCAATTTCCAGGTAGACACCGCCCTTGACCAGAATCCCTTTTCGGGCCGCTGCCGCCAGCCCGCTGACGATGGACACCGGTGTGGAAATAACCAAGGCACACGGGCAAGCAACGACCAGCAGCACCAAGGCGCGATAGATCCAGTCCGTCCATACCCCGCCCATGAACAAAGGTGGCAAGACCGCAATGGCGAGGGCAAAGAAGAACACCCCCGGTGTATAAATCTTGGCGAACTGGTCGACGAATCGCTGGGTAGGTGCTCGCGAACTTTGGGCTTCTTCCACCGCGTGAATGATCCGAGCCAGCGTCGTATTGTTGGACTCAGCCGTTACCTGGTACTCAAAAGATCCCGACTCATTAATGGTACCGGCATACACAGGATCATCGACCGCCTTCTCGATGGGCAGGCTCTCCCCCGTGATTGGTGCCTGATTAACAGTGGAGGTGCCAGAAATTACGTCACCATCCAGGCCGATACGCTCACCGGGACGCACCCTGACCAGAGCCCCGATCCCGACCGACTTCACATCGACTTCCAGCCAGGAGCCGTCGAGTTGACGGACTGTCGCTCGTTCGGGACTCAAATCCAGCAAACCTTTGATGGCGTGGCGGGCACGATCCAGCGACTTCGCCTCGACCATTTCGGCAATGGTGAACAGCACCATGACCATCGCCGCTTCTGGCCACTGGCCGATCAATACGGCGCCGGTCACCGCGATGCTCATCAGGGCATTGATGTTGAGGTTCAGGTGTTTGAGCGCAACCCAGCCCTTCTTGTAAGTCGTCGGCCCACAGAGTGCGATGGCGAACAAGGCGACGACGGCAATCACCCATTCCGGGGCCGATTGGGTGAAGTGCAAGACTTCTGCGATCACCGCAGCGATACCGGATAGCGCTAATGGCCACCAAGTGCTTTTTGGTTTGTGTGGAGCTTGCGACTTGGCTTGCGCTGAATTGGCGACAGGTGCGTTGCTCTCAGACGTTTGTGGCTCTGCATGCATACCCAACGACAGCACCGCCGCTTCGATACCCAAGGTATCCGGCAGTTCGTGCCAGACGCCCAGCGTGCGGTTCATCATGTTGAATTCGAGCTTTCGAATGCCGCTCATTCGAGCGAGCTTGCCCTCGATCATAGTCTGCTCGGAAGGACAGCACATTTGTCCGATCCAGAAACTACTGAAGCGCGCCGTGTCCCCGACACCAACCTGAAGCTCCTCCGCCTCACGAGATTGTAAGTCAGATGGCGAGCAGCACACGTCAGTAAAAAGATCGTTGCCGACCAGAGCGACAGATTTGCTCGGCTCCGCCAGGGCATGCAGGTTGGACGGAGCAGTTTTAGCCGAGCAGTATGATTTGCCGGCATCCGGCAAAGACGCGCAACGACCTGCGTCTTCTGGTCTGGAGCGGGTTGTACTCCCGTCTGCAGCTTCCGGAGCACAACAACTGCTTGCGGACTGAACTTTGGCTGCGCCAGGATCGCAAGCCGTGGGGGCAGGTGCACAGCAGCCCGAGCCTGCGGATGGATCAAAAACTTCGACACAAGCCTGAGTTTCCGGCGTTGGTTTGTCACCGCAACAGCTTTTCATAAGTGCACTCTCGGCAAGTCATGGCGAAGAGTGAACACCCTATAGCCACTATAAGGTCAAGCACTTCGTGAAGCGCTTTGACCCGTTCTTAGCATCACTAACTGTGCTTATCGCGACTGTTTGATCTCAGTCCAGATCAAGTCATAAAGCTGTTGGGCACCGAAGTTGGTCAGTGGCTTACCGTTGACGAAGAAGGTCGGCGTACCACTTACGCCAACCTTTTTCGCATCGGCGGCGTCTCGTTCAATGGTGGCGGTGATCTCGGGAGACATCATGTCCTCGCGTGCCTTGGCCACATCCAAGCCTGCCTGGTCGGCAGCGTCCCACGCCGCCATAGCCTTGGCGTCATCATGCCATTGCGGCTGCGACTCAAGGACAGCTTCCAGCACCGGCACAAACACGCCTTGTTTGCGTGCGGTTTCCAGGATACGGATGGCCTCTTCAGACCCGACGTGAAGTCGAACATAACGCAGCACCAGACGAACATCGCCTGGATGCTGGGACATCATCTTTTTGACAATGGGATAGAAGGCGCGACAGCTCTCACACGATGGGTCAAAGAATTCGACAATAGTGACCGGTGCCTTGGCAGGGCCAAAGCTTGGCGAATTGAATCGCACCAAAGCGCCAGCTTCCTGCACGGGAGCAGTCGCCTGAGGCACTGTGGAGGCACGGTCATAAAAGAATGCAGCGACTGCGAAGCCAATCACGGCCATGACACTGATAGCGAGGACAAGGATGCGTCGGCTCATAGGGTGAATCTCCGGCGGATAAGAACGAAAAGAAGGATCAGAAGACTAAATACACCCAGCGATAACAATGGCAACGGCGCACCGCCGAGGATGGTCATATCCGCGCCAGAGCAAGACGGGCCCGATCCACAGGGTTTAATGCTTTCCGGGATCAGCCCGAAATAAAGCAGGTTGTGGTACAGGGCGATCAGCCACCCCATAACTGCCAAAGGCAATGCGTATCGCCAGACGCTCGTGTCCGAAATACAGCAAGCCACACCCAGCACAATCACCATAGGAAACATGAAGGCACGCTGAAACCAGCAAAGCACGCAGGGTTCTTGCCCCATGACTTCACCCACGAATAACACGGCGATGGTTGAAACAAGGGCCAGCAGCCAGGCACAGAGCAGGATCGCCCAGCCTTTGGATTGAGGCTTTTGATGTGAGGTTCGCATAGGTGTAAAGCCCTTTTTAGACGTGGTAGGGCGTGCGCACGGATTTGCTTATCGCCTGATCTGGGTAGAATGAAGGTTCTAGCGACTATAAGGTCAAGCGAAATGAATGCGGCCACGTACACGGTCGGTACCTTGGCGAAAGAAACCGACACCAAAGCGGTGACCATCCGTTATTACGAACAGCTGGGGCTGCTGCCCTCCGCCGGAAGATCGCCATCAGGCTATCGCTTCTACACCGATGAGGAGCGCGACCGCCTTTTGTTCATCCGCCGCAGTCGTTCACTGGGATTCAGCTTGGATGACATTCGTGAATTATTGGGCTTTGCTGACCGACGTGATGCTTCCTGTGCCGGGGTAGACGCAAAAGTCGAAGGACAATTGGAGCAGGTGCGAATGCGTATTCGCGACTTGCAGGGCCTGGAGGCTGAACTGGAGCATCTGACCGTCTGTTGTCAGGGTGGTGTGATCGAGCAATGCCGGATCATTGAGTCATTGTCGAAACGTGATTAGCTCGGCAATGGATTATTGTCCGAAAACAGGGACTCAAGCTCTCTAAGAATGTCCGTTTTGGGTTATCAGCCATCAAAACATGAAGTAATCGGCCAACACCGGACACTCATCGCGAACGTCTAACTGGCCTCCACAAATGTGAGAAAGCCAGTTTGCATTAAAGCCCAGCTTCAAGCTGGGCTTTTGCCGTTTAGTGGCAGTGGTAGTCGTTCGTTTTATGGTTGCGATGGCAACCTTTTGAATCAGTGCCGCCGCTGTGCGCGAAGGCAGCAACGGACGTAATCGAAAGTAAAGCGGCGATCAAAATGGCGGACAGTTTCATCAGGGCTTGCTCCATGCTCATGTTTTTACATCCGTGAGACCTCTCACGCTTCGCAGCGTATGGCTAATTGCCTTCGCTAGGCAAGTGGCTTCCTTAACCGCAGAGGGCACTGCCGGGCCAGCTGCAAGCCTTAGGCGAAAGGGCGAGTTAGGAGTACGTCCGAACAGCGGAGAACGTACTCTGCGATCTAAATAGCTAGCAAATACTTACTTTCAAGGCTTCGCCGGTAACGGCCCTTGCATATAGTTTTGATGCCACATCATGTGATCCATCATCATCTGTTGCATACCTGTGTACCTGTCCATCATGTACTGGCGTTGACTTTTTTGCTCTGGGGTCAACTTTGAGTAGTCCTGCCACCCCATCATATGGCCGCCCATCATGTGTCCATTGCCCATCCTGCCGCCTCCGCAGCAGCCCATCATTCCCGGCCCCCACATGTTGTTCATCATGCCCATGCCGCTTTGCATCGTATTCCAATGCTCCTGAAGGAGCTTCTGGCGCTGCTGGGGATCTTGGGTCTGCTGAATTTTCTCCATCTGCGTCTGCATCTTCTGGAAGGTTTCTTGCGCCTGAGTCATCTGCTTATCGAATTCGGCAACATTCGGAGCTTGTTGCTGCGTCTGCGTCGTTTGAGGTTGCTCTGCTGCTAACGCCCACATGGGGGAAAGCGATGCGGCGAGAAAAAGCACGGCCAATTTGATATTTTTCATTTCGAGCTGCCTTTGTGAAGGTGAGCTGAACCAAAATCTAATGTGCCAACCGATTGCGGTGCTTGGGTTCAAGCGCACTCACCGAGAATTATAGACTTCAGCATGACAATCGCCTGTTTACACTCAATAATTAGCAGGTCTGCCCAAAACCACCTTGACTTATGTCATTACTGAGGTGATCTCCGAAGTTCGCTGTTTACGCCGGACGCCAAAGAGTCCGCAGTGAACAGGCACAGCCCGCCAATGAACACTCGACGCTGTACAGCAGCCTCCTATCGCTGCAAGGGGCATCATTTACGCGACCATGACCAGTAATAGGCCGTGACCATCCGATCTGCACGTACAACGCACATGAATATGCTCATTGCAATGCAGTCATGACCGATGCAAATGGCTGGTCAAGTCGAATGCAAACAGGTGGTCAGGTGAATGACAGCGCGTTGACTTGGGCGCCCGTTTAGGCTGACGGCCTTTTTTGATATCCGAGGAGAGCACTATGGATAGGGATGCACTTGAACAGAACCAGATACCGATCTACTTGGTTGCAGTGATAGCGGCTGCAATTGGTGGGTTGGTGGCGCCTACAGCAGCTCAAGGCCTGAACGCGTTGGTGACCCCGACTATTGCCGTGCTGATGTACGCGATGTTCCTACAGATCCCCTTTCTTGACCTGCGCGAAGGCCTCAGCAACAAACGCTTCATTTCCGCTTTGCTTATCGCCAACTTCGTGTTGATTCCGCTGCTGGTGTGGGGGCTCACCAGAGGTCTTACGGATCACCCGGCAATCCTTGTCGGCGCACTCCTGGTGCTGCTGACCCCCTGCATCGATTACGTGGTGGTTTTTACGCACATTGGCAAGGGCGACTCTCGCGGGATCCTTGCGGCAACACCGATTTTGTTGCTGCTTCAGCTTGTACTACTACCCGTGTACTTGGCCTTCATGCTGGGTGGGCAGTCCGAAGTCGTGATCTCAGTGGGCCCCTTTGTCGAAGCCTTTCTCGTGCTGATTGTCGCGCCTTTGTTGTTGGCCGTGGTTACAGCAGCCCTGGCCAAAAAGTCGAAAATCGTCGGTGGCTGGAACGCCGCCTGGGCCTGGCTACCCGTCCCAGCAATGGCAGCGGTTCTGATCGCGGTGGTTGGTTCCCAAATCTCCTCGGTAGTTCGCGACATCGACAAGCTTGCTCCAGTCATCCCTGTGTACCTCGGCTTCATGTTGTTGGCTCCGCTGATGGGCGCTTTGGCTTCAAGAGTTTTCAAGCTGCCCTCCACGACGGCCAGAGCGGTCACCTTCAGCTCGTCAACGCGTAACTCTTTGGTGGTTCTTCCGCTGGCTCTGGCATTGCCTGAAGAAATTCGAGGGCTTGCTGCCGCTGCGGTGATTACCCAGACATTGGTTGAGTTGGTTGGTGAACTGATCTACATCCGGGCAATACCTGCTCTCGTTTGGCGCAAAAAATCGCAAATTGTGTCGATGACTTCGTAAGTACATCAGCTGCGTGCAACTTGATTCGAGCAGCCCTCTTTAAAGTTGCGGAGGACTATTTATGCTTTGCGTCGATACAACGATGAGACTTCCAGCGCATCACTGGAAGGGCTTGAGTAGCTCAAGGCAAATACTGAGGCAAAATTCGCCAGTGCCAGCTGTGCCAGCAGCGCATCCTGTCCGGACTCACTGACCGGCTCCATTGAACCGAACTATAGGTGGTCAGGACGAATGCAAATGCCTGGCTAATGCATGTAGATTTGCACACAGCCACGAGCAGCAAGAACCCGTTGACGCAGCCGCAACTTCGGCAGTCTCAGCCGCATCGGTGCAACAACTTGGCTCGCAGCAGTCTGAGTTGGCGGCACGCTCGCAGCAGTCAGAATCATCGAGCTGCGTACTGCACACGCCCATCTCTGGCAAGACCAATTCAACCGCTTGGCCGCATCCCAATCACCGGCCAGGGCCGCTACCACCGAACGCACCTGCTCATAGCCTGTTATGAGCAGGAAAGTCGGGGCACGGCCATAGCTCTTCATTCCTACGATGAAGACCCCTTCATCGGGGTGAACCAGCTCATTTGGGCGAACAGTGCCGCAACTATGCTCATTCGGATCAATCAGCGGAGCAAGATGAATGGGGCTCTGGGTCGCCGAATCTAGCGCCAAACGCAGTTCGGCAAGCAGCTCCAATTTAGGTCGGCAGCCCGTTGCTACCACTACCTCATCCACTGCGGGGAGCGCTTGACCGCCCGCCTCAACAACGATGCCATTGTCGGTTGCGGTAACCCTATCGATGGCGATGTTGGTGAACAGCTCAATGCCCCCATCATTCAACAGCTGGCGAACCGTCTGCCCCAGTTTCCCTCGCTCCTCCAGCATGTCGTTTGCCCCACCGCCCAATATGCGATCCAAGGAGGCGCCGCGAATCACCCAAAAGACTTTCGTGCGCGGCTCCTGTAGGGCAAGCCGAGCCAAGTCTTGCAAGACATTGAACGCCAAATGGCCGCCGCCAACCACCATGACTCGCCGATTTGCATAGCGTTGCCGCTTACTATGAAGTACTTCGGGAATGCCGTATCTCCATCAAGATTTTTTCTGCGTAGACGGAAAAAACCGGCACGACAATGCGTGCCGGTTTTTTCATCATTACAGTCTCATTTATTAATGGAAACAATTTCGGCTTTGCCATCCTTTACTCTAAAGGAAAACGATACATGGTCGCCGACAGTCAGACCTGTCATCTGCTTCTCTGTTACGGAAAAAGCCATCGTCATTGGCGGCCATTGCATGGCGGGAACAGCGCCGTGGGAGATGGTCACTGTTTGCTTCGTAGTATCTATAGCCTTGATCGTCCCCTCGGTGTTAGCGACTGGAGACTGTTTGGTTTCCTGCTCCATCTGCATGCCTTCCATACCGTCCATTTTCATGCCCGGCATGTCCTCGGCGTGGGCAAAAAGTGAAAGCGAAAATACGGTGCTTGCAACTGCAATCATGGTCAGTTTCATGCGACTTATCCTTGAGGGTTGAGGGGGGCAACTGAGAGGTGCCGACGACGCATCAGACGATAGGCTGCCGGAATGACGAACAGGGAAAGCAGGGGTGCCGTAACCATGCCGCCGACCATAGGCGCGGCAATGCGGCTCATCACTTCGCTGCCGGTACCGCTGCCCAATAGGATCGGCAACAGACCGGCAATGATGACGGCCACGGTCATGGCCTTGGGTCGAACGCGCTGCACAGCGCCTTCACGAATCGCTGCAACCAGCCCGCGCTCAGTGCTGTCGCCGAGGTCTTCACGTTCGGCCCAGGCGTTCTTCAGATAGAGCAGCATGATCACGCCGAACTCGGCAGAAACCCCGGCCAAGGCGATAAAGCCGACTCCGGTGGCGACCGACAGGTTGAATCCCAACAGATAGAGGAACCATGCTCCACCAGTCAGTGCGAATGGCAGCGTGGCCATGATCAGCAACGCCTCATCGAAGCGGGCGAAAGTCAGGTAGAGCAGCACTAAGATGATCAACAGCGTGGCCGGCACCACCAGTTTGAGGCGTGCGTTGGCCCTTTCGAGAAATTCGAACTGTCCTGAGTAGCTCAGGCTCATGCCGGGCTGCAACTTGACCTGTTCATTGACAACTTGGCGTAGATCGGCGACCACGGAAGCAATGTCCCGACCACGCACATCGATATACACCCAGCCTGAAGGCCGTGCATTCTCGCTCTTGAGCATCGGCGGCCCGTCCGTGACTTTGACCTTCGCCACTGTGCCGAGGGTGATCTGGCTACCTAGCGGGGTATAGATTGGCAATTGCTCCAAGGCACCGAGCGAGTCACGCCACTCCCGAGGGTAACGGACGTTGATCGGGAAACGTGCAAGACCTTCGATGGTCTCCCCGACGTTTTCACCGCCGATAGCGCCAGCCACGATGGACTGCACATCGGCGATATTCAGTCCGTAGCGCGCGGCCGCCTTGCGGTCGATATCCACGTCGATATAGCGGCCCCCGGTCAGTCGCTCGGCCAGAGCCGAACTGACACCCGGCACATCCTTGGCCACCCGCTCGACCGCCTGAGTCGCGGCGTCAATCTCCGTCAGGTTGGTGCCAGCAACCTTCACCCCGATGGGGCTCTTAATCCCCGTGGCCAGCATGTCGATTCGGTTGCGAATCGGCGGTATCCAAATATTCGTCAGCCCGGGAACCCGCACCACCCGATCCAGTTCTTCCACCAGTTTCTCCTGGGTCATGCCTGGGCGCCATTGCGCGTATGGCTTGAACTGAATGGTGGTTTCGAACATCTCCAGCGGCGCGGGGTCGGTGGCGGTTTCAGCGCGTCCCGCTTTACCGAAGACGTGTTCGACTTCGGGCACGGTTTTGATCAGGCGGTCGGTCTGTTGCAGCAGCTGCGCCGCTTTATGCACCGACAATCCCGGCAGAGCTGAGGGCATATAGAGCAGGTCGCCTTCGTCCAACGGGGGGAGAAACTCACCACCCAGGCGCGATATTGGCCATAGCGCACTGACAAAAACCAAGAGTGCCACCAGTAGCGTGATCTTTGGTCGACGCAAGACTACGTCCAGGGCAGGCTGATACATCCGAATCAACCACCGATTCAACGGGTTCTGTTGCTCACTGGGGATTCGCCCCCGAATCCAATAACCCATCAGCACTGGCACCAGGGTCACTGACAATCCCGCCGCTGCGGCCATCGCGTAGGTCTTGGTGAAAGCCAAAGGGCCGAACAGCCGTCCTTCCTGTGCTTCCAGCGTGAACACCGGAATGAACGACAAGGTGATGATCAACAGGCAGAAGAACAGTGCCGGGCCTACCTCTGCCGCTGCTTCGGTCATCACGTGCCAATGACGCTCACCCTGCAACTCCTCCCCAGGATTGGCTAGGTGCCAGACCTCAATCTTCTTGTGAGCGTTCTCGATCATCACCACGGCGGCATCAACCATGGCGCCGATGGCGATGGCAATCCCACCCAAGGACATGATGTTGGCGTTGAGTCCCTGGTAGCGCATGACGATGAAGGCAATCAACACACCAACCGGCAAGGAGATGATCGCCACCAGCGATGAGCGCAAGTGCCAGAGGAAGATCCCGCAAACCAATGCGACGACGATAAACTCTTCAATGAGCTTGTGGCTGAGATTTTCCACGGCGCGGTCAATCAGCTTACTGCGGTCGTAGGTGGTGACGATTTCCACACCTGCCGGCAAACTGCTTTTCAGTTCATCGAGCTTTGTCTTGACCGCCGCAATGGTTTCGCGAGCGTTCTTGCCGCTGCGCAAAATCACCACGCCGCCGACCGTCTCACCTTCGCCGTCGAGTTCGGAGATGCCCCGCCGCATTTCCGGCCCTAACTGAATCGTGGCGACATCACCAAGGGTTACTGGCACGCCACCCGCACCCAACTTCAGCGGGATCGCCCGAAAGTCATTGAGTGTATTTAAGTAGCCCGACGCACGCACGATGAACTCGGTCTCTGCCATCTCCAACACGGCACCACCGGTTTCCTGGTTGGCCTTACCAATAGCCTCGCTCACCTCGACTTGAGTGATACCGAGGTTAGCCAGTTTGAGCGGATCAAGCTGCACTTGGTACTGCTTGACCATGCCTCCCACCGTAGCCACTTCCGCAACGTTGGGCAAAGTCTTGAGTTCGAACTTGAGGAACCAGTCCTGGAGTGCGCGAAGCTGTGCCAGGTCGTGCCCCCCACTGCGATCTACCAGTGCATATTGATAGATCCAACCCACCCCTGTCGCATCCGGCCCCAACGCCGGCTTGGCACTGGCTGGTAACCGACTTTGTATTTGGCTTAGGTACTCCAACACCCGCGAACGGGCCCAGTACAAGTCAGTGCCCTCTTCGAACAACACGTAAACGAAGCTGTCACCAAAAAAGGAGTAACCACGTACCGTTCTGGCGCCCGGCACCGAGAGCATGGTGGTGGCTAACGGATATGTCACCTGGTTCTCGACAATCTGCGGCGCCTGGCCTGCGTAAGGTGTCCGGATGATCACCTGCACATCGGAGAGATCCGGCAGCGCGTCGATGGGCGTGCTCTGCACCGACCAAATGCCCCACGCCGTGACGAACAGTGTCGCCAGTATTACCAGGAATCGGTTGGCCACTGACCAACGAATCAGGGCCGCGATCATGGCTGCCCCCCCGATTTATCCAAACGCTCAACCCGCAAACCATCGTCGGTCTGGCTCACCGCGATCCGAACCTTGTCGCCCGTTTTGAGGCCCTGCATCAGCGCCGGATTGCCGAGCGGGAACGTCATCGTCATGCCAGGCATGCCCAGCGTCTTGAAAGGGCCATGGGCAAGCGTGACTTCTTTGTCGTTGATCTCCACGATCTGCCCATCCGCCTCATGAAAACTGGAGGCTGCTGCGCTGGGTGGTGACGCTTCCTCTGAGCTTGCAATAATGCCCTTAAGACTGGCCTCCGAGTCGAGCAGGAACTGTCCAGAAGTAACTACCTTCTGGCCTTCTTCCAGACCCTTCAGGATTGCCGTTCTGCCATCGTTTTCCTGCCCGATTTGTACCTCCACGGGACGGTAGCGTCCGGCGTCTTCGGCGAGCATCACCAGGGCACGTCGACCGGTACGAATGACGGCTTCGCTTGGCACCCACATCACACTTTGCTCGGTCGAACGATTCAGGCTCACCCCCGCTGTCATACCTGGTCTCAGGCGACCGTCCAGATTCGGGAGTTCCACCCGTACACGAATCGTGCGACTGTCCGGATTGGTCTCGGGCAAAATTGCGCTGACCTTGCCATTGAGTGTTGTCCCTGGAAAGGCAGGTAAGCGCGCTTCGACTGTCTGTCCTACGGTGATAGCTCCGGTTTCCGATTCTGGAATGGCCACGGCTAGCCAGATACTGCTCAAGCCATTCACACGTGCCAGAGTGTCGCCAATCGCCACGGTCATGCCGGCACGGACATTCAGTTCTTGCAACACACCACCAATGGGACTGGTGAGAGTCAGGTAAGGTTGAACCTTGCCGCTACGCCCTACCTGAGTAATCAGTGATGCCGGCATCCCCGTGAGCAGCAGTCGTTGGCGGGCCGCAGCTAACAGGTCAGCATCCCCGTTGCGCTTCAAGGCAAGAAATTCTGTCTGCGCAGCAGCCCACTCTGGCACCAGGATATCCGCCAACGCCGCGTTGGCCTTGAGCACATCGCCGGGAGCATGGGGGTAGACTCGCTCCACAAAGCCAGTGGTGCGTGCCTGAATCACGGCGACATCACGCTCGTTAAACGCCAGGATGCCTGTCACGTTGAGGCTGGAATGTAAGACACCACGGGTGACAGTCGCAAAACGCAGCCCAAGATTCTGAGTCAGACGCGGATCAATAGTGACAGTCGCCCGAACTCCTTCACCGCTGGCGTACTGGGGAACCAGCTGCATGTCCATGAAGGGGGATTTCCCCGGCTTATCGAATTTTTGCTGCGGGTACATGGGGTCGTACCAATACAGCGCCTTGCGTTCCGCCGCTGAATTGAGGGCCTGTTGCGGGGCGGTACTGGGGTCTCCGCTCATGCGCTGTTGAGCGAACCAGTACCCGCCGGCAACACCCAATGCGAGCGAGATGCCCACCAGCACTGCACCGTTCCATTTTTTGAGGCTCATTGGCTGGACTCCCCATAAGCAAAATACAGGCGCGCACTGGTCAGCGCTCGCTGTTCTTCCACTTCAACCTGTTTGAGTCGGGCTTCGATGAGCTCACGCCGCGCGGCAACCACGGCGTTTAAATCGCCCTTGCCTGCACGGTAACTGGCCATGGTGAGTTCAACCTTTTCCTTGGCCAACGGAAGCAAGCTTTCCTGGTTTCGGCGCACGGCACGATTGAGGCGCTCATAATCAGCTAGCTCGCTTTCCAGTTGCTGAGTGTGCTCGCGTGATAATACTTCTCGCTCAGCCTCAAGCCGGCTCAGTTCAGCCTGTTTGGCCGCGATTTTTGGGTTTTGGCGAGAGTCAGGAAACAGCGGTAAATCCCAGGAAAATTGCACGCTGACCATGTCGCCAAACTCACGGCCACGGTGCTGGTAGTCCACTTCCCAGCTCCAGTCCGACTGCTTCTCCGACACGGCTTCACGAACCTTGGCTTGCGCTTCGCGGGTCATCGGGGCAAACGCTGCCAACTCGGGATGGTGTTGCAATTTATGAGAATAACTTGAGGTGTCGACAGGCCATTCAGGCAAACGGCCCACGGGCTTCTCGTTAGCGGCATTGCCAATCCAGCGCTTGAGGGCCGCTCGTGCTTGCGTTCTCTGGAGGTTCAGATCGTCCTGTTGTTCTGCCAGTTGAGCTGCCTCTTGCTTGGGCGTCACCGCGTCAGCAGGTTGAGCGCGGCCACCGGCAATTTGGGCCCGGACTGTATCGGTTAGCAGACGATTTTCTTTGTAGAAGTCCTGGAACAGCGCATCTTTGCGCTCAACCGAGTAGCTACTGATCCACGCCAACGCTGTGGACTGGCGTACCTTCAGGCGTTCGACTAGACGTTCCGCAGAGACGCGATCAATAGCCGCATCGGCGACCTCGATGCGCGCCTTCCGCTTGTCACTATTGGGCATTTCCTGCCTGACCCCGACCATTTGCATGGTCATGAAGTCCTGGTCGATGCTCCAACGATCCGGGCCGCCAATAGGGTAGTTCTGCACGCCCACCAGGAGCTTGGGATCAGGTAATTCACCAGCAGGGATGGCTGCACTGCTGACAGCCTGAATTTTCGCGTCTTGTGCGGTCAGCGACGGCGCATTGTTTTCTGCCAGCCGCAACGCTTCATCGAGCGTCAATGCGGCAGCGAAACTCGGCAATGCCAGCACGCTTGCCGCTAGGCCGGTCACGAGAGACCAGCCTGCGCAAAAGCACTTGGAGTTCATGTTTACGATTCCTGTGATCATCCACTGCACGCGGTAAAGACGTGCGCACAGCTAGTCCATTCCGCTAATGCGGAATGAGGCTCAATGTGGGACTGGAATCAAACGCGAGGCGGTCGCCATACCCCGGAAGGGGTCTGTTCAGGTAGGGAGTCGCTGAAAAAGGAAAGCACTACGGGGCTGAATACGGTAAGCAGCGGCTTGAGGATCGAGACTTGCAACATGCCGCCCGTCTTGCACTCCTGGCCAAGCTTGCAAGGCTTGCCGTGTTCGGTAGGGCTTTTCATGTCGTTGCAGCAGTCCATCCCCATGTCGTCCATCATCGCCATGCCCATCGTCTTCATCGGGCAAGGCTCTGTCGGCGGCTGAACGCCCGCCATCCCGCTGAGGGGAAGCGCCAGGCTGATCAGAAAAATGAGGTAAAACCGCAGATAGCGTTTCATGGGCTGGAGTGTAGTCGTTGGAAATGGCTCTTACAATTGGACACGCGTCATCAATAACCTATCGTTAGGCTCCGACGTAGGCGATAACGCCGAATAGGAATTAAGCCAGCATTACGTGTAAAAAATAGACAATTAACTGTCACATTAGGTTATTTTGCAGCTTACTAGAAGATCGGTTTCACAGGAGCCCGATTGTTGGATCATGTTGATCTGATTCAGCTGCAAGCAGAGCAAGTCTTTGCAGACAAAGAGAAAGCGGCAGCTTGGCTGAACAAACCGAAAACCGCGTTGGGTGGGATGACGCCATTGCAGGTTTCAAATAGTGAGGCTGGGTACGTTGTCGTGAAAGAAGCGCTTGAGAGATTGAATCAAGGCTCTGTCGCTTGAACCCGGCAAGCTGATGCGATTCCAGACTCTCCTTTTCCAAGCGCCATGTTCGTCCCAACGCCAACAAAAAAAGGCCCTGTTTATGAGCCTTTGTTTGTACTCAAACCAAAATCAGTTGGTCAGCCAGGATTCCACGGTATCGGAACCGTACTGCGCTTTCCATTCCTTCAGCGTTTTGTGATTGCCACCTTTGGTTTCGACGACTTCGCCGGTGTGAGGATTTTTGTAGACCTTCACTTGACGAGGTTTGCGGGTGCCTGCTTTGGATTCGACGACTGGAGCGCGACGGCCAGCTTGAGGATCAAGCAGAGCGATCACTTTTGGCAGGCTGTAACTGTATTCGGCAAGCAAGGCGCGCAGCTTGGTCTCAAATTCGATTTCTTGCTTCAAGCCAGCATCACCCTTCAGGGCTTCCAAGGCCTGGATTTGCTCGGCAAGGTGTTTTTCGAGCTGGCGATATTCTGCAAGTTTAGACATGATAGATCTCTATGTAGTTAGTCACCTAACAATACACCAATATCAACAGTTCAATCAGGTGTTTTTGGCAGACTTCCGTTACTGCCTGCCGATGTAAAAGGACGCCTAGTCAACGATCTCATGCCCACGCGTCGTGCCGTAAAGCTTGTTAAAGCCCCATCGATCCCAAGTGATAGTCAGCAGCAAGTGCAAAGGTTCAAGGGGCCTACGCCCGCTTTGGGGCGAGGCCTGTTGTGTCGGGATGACGGAAGATACGCTCCCAACAAGTATCAGATCGCGCATACTCCTTTTGCACGCTCCTGATTAATCTGCGCTTTAGGCTTTGTTGCCAAAAAAACTGCAGTCCAAAGCTGTTCTGCCAGCCACTGTGCTTCGCTTCGCCTGAGACTCCAGCTAACCCAACCGAAACTCATTATGACGTATTGGCCGTCTAGTCTGATCTGAAATTCGTAGATAGGCTCTTCACCATCCCCAAATTCCACCATCGGCTCGGGATCGAGCAGGGCTCCTTCCATTAGGAAATTTCTACCAGTACTCACAACGTGGAGCAGATCAGATGTTTGGTGTGATCCAAACGGGTTATGGCGCAAAATGAGAGCAGTCCAATGATCATGAGCACTCTGGACTTTAGACTTATCCGGCTTTGAGTGATTGTGATCAAACGAGCTAATTACTGCGTTGATTAGACCAGTTGCGATCTCATAAACTTGCTGTGTGGTGAAGCTTGCTTTGAAGTCGCTTAGGGTTACACGTATGAGTCGAGACGGAGTGAGTTTGACAGTCGCACGATAATGCTCGTCTGTTTCCGGAAAAGTGAAAAACTCAGACGACTTGAAGGTGATGCGGGATTTCAGACGGTCGTTGTCGCTCATAGCACTCTCGAAAAATTGGCTTGCTAATTCCAATCGGCTCAACTCTTACGAACCTTTAACGGGTTCAAAAAATTTATTGAGCACGTCTGCCTGAGGGATGAGCCGAAATTGACCAGGGTCTCTTGAGATGGAACCAAAAACTGCCGCCAATGTGCCATTAGCAGAAGCGTCGCTTCTTCGCGTAAGCGGCTATCCGTGCGGGCTGGAATGTTCCACTCAGGAACAGCTCTATTAGCCGCCTTGAAATGAGGTGCCTGCTTAAGGGTAAGCTTGGGTATCGCGGTTGAGAGGACAAGACCATGCAAACCCAGGAAGAATCTCACACGGAGCAGGCTCTGGCCGAGGCCTTGAGGACGAAAAAGCGAGAACAATGGCTGGCAGAGAACAGCGAAGCCATGAATGCCTACAACGAGCATGTGGAAGCCCAGGGAGTATTCAGCGACAACGTATGGAGCTTCTGATGCCTATCTCTCACACCTGAGCGACGGATTGGTGAATGCCAGCCCACCCGCATCGCCCTTCTCATCTGTACGCCTCGAATCGCCCTCCCTCGCACATCCTTGGAGGAACAGCATAGGCGGACACTTCGTGTCCGTAGCAGCGACATTCTCACGGGATAGACTACAGCGCCGTCAACAACGCAAGTCCCAGCTGCGAGCCCTTTCCCGAACCGAGGCTAGGTGGACGAATCGAGCAAGAATCCCTCACCGGCCCAACTCCTTGTTCCCGCGCAAGCGGCTAGGCTAATGAAGGTAAGCCCGGCTGATCATTCCTTTCGTCAGCCAGCCTAGAGGGCTCACCTACTACGGTGAGCCTATCTCAATCTCGGACTGTCCGACGCCTCACCACCGTCCCTTTCAAAATTCTGTTATTAATTTTCTTTTTCCAAGAAATTTGATCAGGAGACAACTTTCGCTTATTCATGGTGCGTTTCAAGAACAAGTATTCGTTCTCACCGAACAGGTAACCCTTTTCCCAAGAGTACTCGATTAAATCTTCGTTTGCATTCGCGCTCGGATTAAGCGTAATTTTCCGCAATCCGGCAAACAGATTGCCCGTCTCGATTTGCAGGAAACGGTTGATACACACGTTGCCTACGTAAGTTTTGTTACCATTCCTAGAATTTATAATATAGCAGTGCTCTTTAATATCCTTCCCGCACGGACACTGATCAAACTCTTCACTAACCTCAACAGCGTGAAGTTTCCATTCAAGCCTAGCCCGATCGAACTCCGAGGCTACTGACAACTGCAATATGTGGGCCTTTAAACGCTCAAAATTATGACCTTCCACCCCTGGACTCCGAAATTAAAAACAACAAAAGCTCTTAGCCTGAGTTTACGACTTAGCGATATGCTGACGTGCCAAATCCAGCTTTCTGAAATGATCTCTCAAAGGTTTAGAGTCCAGATACGTGCCCGCCATGATCGAACGGAGACGATCCAGCGCTTCAAGCACCTCAATGCGGTTTTGGTAGCAAGGGATATCGTAGCCGCCATAGTAGGCATCTGGATCAAAGTCTGGATGGCGTTCACCCTTGTATTCGGCATCCATCCAGTTTTCCAGCTCAGCATGGAGCTCCGAGAGCTGCGTGCGGACAGTGAAAGGCATAGCTGTTGCGTACAAACGCTTAAGTATCCATCCCATTGCGTTATGGTCAGCGATGCTCATTTGCTGAGCTGGTCGCCAGTAGGAACCCCATCCTTCCTTGCGACGGTATTCGATCGCGTTTTTACTGGATCCGTACGTGGTACCAGGACGAGGCTTGCGCTTCTTCCCAGACTGCGCTCGTGCAGGGCTCACGAACTGGCTGCTGAAGTTTTCTGACTGAAAAGCCCAAGTACTAGCCTCACCTAAACTGAGGTGCTCCACCGTGGCGACGACACGGTTTATGAGATCGACGTCGTGCCCCAATAAATGCGGCGTCGCATAACCAGGGTTGTATAAACCTTCCCAGCCAGGCATTGCCAGCTTGAAGCCATTTTCGTTAGACCAGTCGTTGCGCCTAGCTTGATACTCAGGCGCAAGTACATGCCCATAGGGCTCATCAAGCATCAGCCATGCGCCGGTGTCGGCACACACCCAACGAGAGATATGATCTGAAGAAGGGAGTTCGCCTGCCCTCTCCATGGCTGACCACTGAACCTTCGTTGTTGCAGGCTGGAGCCGTGCAGCTTCCATGAATTGAAGAGAAAGAGCTGCACGAGTCAGCAACCCCTTTGCTTTCTCCAAGCTGTCGACAGTGCTCCTCATTTCGACATGATCCGACGACTCGACGAAGAACCCTTGTAGATTTTGAGCAAAGTGACATTGATGCTTGCCTAGGAAGTCTGTCAGCGGCCTCCGGAGTTTAATCCCAAGAACTTCAAGCCCAGTTGATCGTGGCTTTGTCGAAGAGTCACGCCAATACGCCGAGAGGTAAATGCTGTGCAGTGAAGGAGCACTCAGCCCGGCCTGCAGCACTCTGCGTGCGTGATGGTAGCTTTCGTAGCCGGACTGCTTTGCAGACAGATCCAAAGCAACAAGGTAGACGATTTCAGGGTTCAGGCCATTGATGCGCTTGGCCTTACGCTTGATACCGGAAAGGGTAGACGGACGAACGTCGGGAATGGTGCTCATGTTGGTTTCTCCGCCCCTAATGCAACGCCACCCGCCTACGCCGCCGCAGGGCCTCGAAATAACATGGCCTTGAGCATAAGAGAACCAACAGGTAGTGCCGTTTCCAGCTTTCAAAGACGGGTGTGATGCGCCTACCCTGCGCGGACATAAATCTAGCAAACCGGTTAACGAAAGCGCAAGCCCTCTCTACCTTGGTACCGGCGACCCTGTAGCAATGATGCGGCATTTCAATCTCTACCAAAAGGCTGGCTACCTTACAGAACCCAGCGATCCGGCACCTCGATGACGCCGGGATTCGAATAAGCCAGGGTTAGTACAAGTCCCGCCGTATTGGCCGCCTCTGAGCGCGGGATGTAGAAGCCCTCCGCTTCTGGAGGAGGCTTACGGCGCAACGTATCAGTGAGACCTCAGCCCGAAGCGCCAGGCGATCGGAAATAACCGCTGCAAGTCTCGATTTAGCTGACTCCAAAAACGACGAAGCCCGCACTAGGCGGGCTTTCGTTCGTCTTTTTCAGTTGGGATTATTAAGCCCCAATGTAAGCTGCAATTGATCCTTCAGATGGGCCACATGATATTCGAGCCCTCGTTTCTTCAAGCGCCATTCCATCAGCCCCCTTCCGTGCTTGCTCGCCTCATGCCGACTCTCATCCAACACCTTGCACGCTGCGTCGAAACGCTTTTTCACTGAAAAGGTGCCACGCAAAATTCTATCGATGGTCAAGTCGCACCAGCGAGAGAGCTTACGATCAATCTCCCTAACAAAATCGATCGCCACCTTCGGGTGCAGCCAAATGCCACCCGCTCGATCTCCACTGATCTGGATGAGCTCCTGAGGCCCTTCGGCACCTAGTGCAGTAGCAACATCAGCCAGATACTCCTGTGTCTCACGGGATCTCAACCAGCCGTCTACTGAAGCAGAATAAAGCTCCGCGACGTGGCTAGCATTCAACCAGCCGCTCGAGCTGAAAACGATGGTCTTATTTTGATAATCAATCTGGATCGAATTTTTCATATCAGGGCCTCCGCCCATTTTCTATAGACGTGCGTAAGTCTCACGAACGAGTGCTCGCGATTCTTCAGCCATTAGGCACGTAAATTAAGGGACACAAACTGCCGCTGGATGCGGCGATAGGAGAAAACCAAGACATAAAAAAACCGGCCAAAAAGCCGGTCTCTATGTCTTTATGATGCAATTACCACATCATAGGGTTTATATTGATTTAACTGTACATTTTGCGCAAGCCCCTCGTGAGACTATTTCTACTAAGAGGATTTGGTCATCCATCGGAGGCAGGAATGGCAGACGCGAAGGCTTGACCCCGCCGAGTCCTTAGTAAGCTCAGATTGGTCTCTGGTTGTGGGGCGGCGACAGGTTCTGCAGCTCATTGTCCTGCCTCGACTTGAGCGAGTGACGAGATTGCCAGGCTCGCAGTTGAGGTAATTGCCATCTTGCATGACCACCTTTTTACCTGGAGTGCGGCCTCCCTCAGCAATCAACTCAGCAAGGGGGAGATGACTACCGCCTGCCTCGCCTGCATAGCTGATCCTGATTCTGGCTCGACGACCTCTTTCAGCGAACAGGCTTTCCACGATCTGCTCAAGCCAGTGCTGATGAGAGCCTTCCGCCCCATATTCCCTGGCCAGGTTCTCTTTCTCCGAAGGCTTCAAGCTGCTGAACAGTGTTGCTGGTGATTGCGAGCGGATCGGCGTGAGGCCAGATAAGCTGATCTCGATGGTAATGCCGAGCCTATCTCGAGGGGTCTCTCCTCGAGGAAGCGCGAGCCACTGCTTAGGTTTCTTATACCCGTCGGAGCTCAGTTCTGATCTCCTGTCCAGGTAGATCCAGGTATCCTCGTAGGGGAAATACCCATACAGCATGAGCTCAAGCAAACGTGTCGTGGGAGGCGCCTTAAATTCGACGCCGTGGTATACCCCCCGCCGACTGAAATGATAGGCATGATGAAGTCGCAGCTTCGCCTCTGTCGGGGCTAGGAAATGGCTCGCGGGCGGGCATTTAAAAATCTCGTCCAAGTGGCCGATGAACTGGGCCTCTGCCTCAATGCAATCCAAACGATGGCCCTCCACCCCGAAAAGCTGCCACCACCGAACTGAGGCCTCATGCTCCATCCTTTCACGAATTTTGATCGCCAGCTCGCGATCTAAATACTCCTCCTCCTCAGCCGAGAGGCATCTTGCTTGTTTGGCCTTGGCACGTAGCCACGCCCAATTTCTTTCCCAATCACTGTAAGACACGAACACCTGACCTTAACGAGCATCTGAGCCGGTGATGCTGCTGGATTCCAACTCAGAACGAAAGATCCAAGAGGCAGATGTGAAGAAGCCCTCCTCTCCAGCGAGTCCTAGTCCTCGAATGTGCGAAACACTGACCCAAGCGCCAGCGCTCCGCTTCGTCTTCACACCCAAATGACCCTGCCCTCTCGCAGCCAGAAATGTGACTTACAGCCATTTTTTAGCCACACGGATGGATGCAGCGTTGGCCGCCCTAGGGGATCGGTACTGCATGTCCACCTTGGCGTCATATCCGGCGGCAGTGAAAGCTCAATCGTCCGACCACAACCACATGGACATTTGAACCCAACGCACCAGTCCTCCGCGCCATCCTTAACAAGAATTAGAGATCGAAAAGGCAGTTGGCTTGGCAGGACATCGCCTTGCACGACCTGCAATTTCCTAGCGGGGAGCAGGCCGTCTAACCAGCGGTAAACAGCTTTCTTTAAGGCCTTGAGCATCACACATCACCTGCCAAGTCAGCGATCCCGAGAAGCGGCTCAACGGCGCCGAGCGCAAGCCCTGGATCCGGGATCTTCGGAAAGTCATTTTCTGCGGTGAACTCCTGCTCTGCCTCTCTGAACTTGATTAACGTTCGCGCGTAGTTTCTGTTTGGCTCTTCACGCATCGGAAATGCTCTGGCCAAAAACTCCATCACACATGAGGATGCCGCTAGCATGTTCAGGGAAATCACAGCGGGAGCTTCCTCATGGAACCCTCGAATGTACCCATGCTGAATCTGCTGTTGATAGGCCTCAGGATTCGCAGCCAGAAGACTCTCGGCACGAAGCGATTCACCGGTGTAGACCTCACGATCAGCGAGAGATGATCCACCAGGCTGCACATAATCTATGCGGCCATAAACTCCCGCGATCATCACTCCCGATTCATCCTTCATCGTAGGAATGAGCACGCCAACATCAAAGAGCGGGATGAGAAAACGGCTAGCGATTCGATCAGCGATCATCCTGGCGTATCGCGTGTCCACACAGCAGAAGAGAATGTCCGCATCAGCTGCCGCTAATACTGCCTCGCGAGTCCCGATCGATTTTGCAATCGGGCGGGCCACTCCTTTACCCCGCACACGCTCGATGGAGCTCGCGAACATCTCCACCTTGGATGCAGAGTAGTTCGCGTCCTCCTGGGTGCTGTTCAAAATCCGATTGAGGTTTCTCTCCTCAACGCGGTCATGGTCAATCAAGATGATCTCGCCAAAGCCCAAACGGGTAACTTGCTCGGCCACAACTGAGCCAGTACCAGAGACCCCGATGACAGCCACGCTCAGCTTCGCCAACGCTTGGGTCATTTCAGAGGTGAATGCCATCGGCGCTCCAGATCTACCGTCCAGGACTACATGGTCTTCGACTTCGTCGAAATACAACCTTATGTCATCACCGATTACTGAGACCAGCCGTACATTGGTAGGGCATTGCGAATCATCGTACGTGCGAGCCACCACCCTGCCGTCCGGGATCATGACAGCTGAGCCATGGATCACTTCCACTCCAGCGTACAGCGATCGCATGGTGATCTGGTCGCTCTCATCATCCAGATCTGAGAAGCCCAAGAAACCGCCTGGATGAGAATGGACGAGCACGATTGAGGACTGAGTTTCCTCACTCTGAGCTATAGCAAGATCAAGGTACTCGCCAGGCCAATTCAAAAAATCCTTCTGCCTGACACACGCTCCATGGGGAACCGGGATCACAGATTTCGCGAGCAACTTGGTGCGCTCACCTTCGTGTCGCGTGCAGATGAGGATGGCCGCTGCCTCTAAACCGTCCCCCGGGAACAGATGCTCCCGGAGTGCGGAGTGCAGGGCTTCGGTCATTACGAGCGTCGCCCCAGCTTTCATTGACCAACCTCCTTGTGAAGGCAGCCTTCGACCAGAGCCAGTTGCGAAATGACGTTATCGGCATGCGGATTCCACGGAACAGTTGTCCGGTGGCGTGACCACCCCTGGAAGCCCAAACCGTCGATCTGAGCCGTCAGTTGCACGTTGGGAGGGAGCACACCTGTGGCCAGTGACACATGTGGGTACAAGTAGAAGCTATCCAACGGCTCGACCGGGTAACCTGCCAGGACTTGAATCGCCAGCTGAACATACTGGTGGTTGTAGCCCGCCGGCAGTTCATAGTTGTGGATCACCAAATAGCGCAGGCCATCTGTCCCGATGCAGGTTTCCCAGCACAAGCCAAGCTGGTCAAGGTACGCCGTGTCAGCTGGAAGCAAGTTGAAAACACGACGGGGCGCCGTTGCGACCTCACCGTTCCCAACATCCTTAGGAGTGAAGCGCAGCTTCTCAATGCCCGGAGCGCTGAGGTCAACGATCGCGTCCATGCTGGGCAGTTCGGAATGGTGCCCTGCAGCCGTGAGGGTAATCTTCCAATGCTGGGAGACATCCAGCCCAGCGCGCAAAGCGGCTTCACGAACAGTGACCTGTGGCTTGCCGAACTCCAAGGTACGACCTTGGATCTTGAGCTTCCAGATCGCCTCGCGAATGACAAAGCGCTCAATGCCCTCCTCACCCAGATTGATAACGTCAGCGTCTGCGATTTCGCGATCGACTTCTTCTTCCAGCTGCTGCACCAGGCGCATGTTCTCAGCAATCTGTGCCAGCTTCCGGACTGTGTGGCCATTGATGATCTTGCATGGCCATTCATAACGCTGGCCATCGACCGCGAAGAAGTAGGAGCGGTCAGATTCGACCACGATGAAGCGGCGCGACGTTGCCACCAAATCCACAAGCTCGTCCGGACGAATATCTTCGAATGCACCGGATGGAAGTGCCTGGAGAATCGTAGGCATCTGATCAGGGAGATAGCCACCGGCACGGGCAATCTGTGTACCGATCGGTGTCTCGTCGTTGATGGGAACCGGCTTGAATTCAAGATCCAATCCGGCGATGAAAATATGACTCTGAGTAATTTCGTTCATACGTATCTCCACACGCCTTTTCTCTGGCGTGAACAGGTGCCCCGACGGGCTTCGTGAGTGCGTCAGAGCAGCGAGTAGCCTTGACTACCCGATGGCGCATGAAGATACTGAATCTGTGCCTGCATTCTTCATGCACTCGCTGGGGCGCAATTGCAGTTGCGATTCCCAGCATCTCCGACTCGGTGAGCGGTCAATTTCTTTCTTCGCTAGTCCATCCTTGCCCCCTTAATTCCCCTTCCGTCGTAGCGTCTCCGCTCATCCGGACGTTAAGCCTATCCTCATTGTCATACGGCCAAGCTGACCAATGAGCACCTCAGCCTGCCTAAACGTAGAGCCCATTCCAACGATATTACAAAGCTCTACATTCCTTTTCACCGAACGCTGACATATCAGGCCACCGAACGACGACTTCACTGTGCGCCTGATCTAACCACCCTGTCAATAGGGTTTTTTTCGTTCGGTACAGTGGTACACTCACCGAACGACTTGGGAGGTGATTACGGTGGCATCAAGCCTTGGAATGAAAATCAGCGCCAGGAGGCGAGAGCTCGGCATTTCTCTGGAGCGCTTGGCGGAGCTAACAGACTCCAGCAAGAGCTACCTGTGGGAGCTCGAGAACCGAGACAAACCTAATCCGTCAATGGACAAGGTGAACAAGATTGCGCTCGCGTTGAATCTCGCGCCTGAAACACTGCTCGGAAGCGCTACAGAAACTTCTCAAGATGTGGAAACTGACAGCGCTTTCTTTAGGAAATATCAAGCGCTTGACGAAGGTGACAAGAAGCGCCTTCGAAAAATCGTGGACGATTGGTGGGAAGACTGACGATGCAAAAGAACCCGAAGAATGAAGCAAACAAAATCACGAAGGTTCTACGTACTGCTGGATTCGACCAGTTTCCAATCAAGGTTAGGGAGGTTGCGCTCGAGTACTCGAAAGCTGTGTGCCCTGAAGCACCTATTTCGGCTATCAAGCCGGTACCTATCCCTAGCTTTGAAGGCATGCTCAAAAAAAGCCCCAAGGGGGACAAATGGATCATTGGGGTCAACGAAAATGTGGCTTCATCGGGACGGATAAACTTCACGATCGCTCATGAGTTCGCTCACTACATACTTCATCGCGATCTGCAGCAGGATTTCCAATGCGCCCCCAAGGACATGCACACCTGGGATGCACTTGGGAAGAAAATTGAAGCAGAGGCAGACGTATTCGCCTCCTATCTCCTCATGCCCGCTGACGACTTCCGTAGCCAAGTGTCCGGTCATGAGCTTTCCATAGATTTGCTCAGGCATTGTGCGGATCGATATGACGTATCTCTCACCGCTGCAGCCCTCAAGTGGCGGGAGATTGCTCCTGGGCGGGTAGTCGTACTTGCCGCCAAGGATGGGTTCCTCGATTGGTCATCTTCGAATGATCGGGCATTCAAAAGCGGAGCCTACTTAGCCACCTCTAAGCAGCCCATCGAGGTGCCTGCGGCATCGGTGCTCACACGCTCTTTTCGTTCAGCATCGGGAGATAAGGCGCGAGTTGATGCGCGAGCTTGGTTCCCGAAAGAGCCCGAAGGGCTGGAAATCACAGAACACGCATTTGTGGTGGAAGGTGATGGGTACAACTACACCCTGGGAATCTTGACGCTGCCCGAGCGGGATCGCGAAGAGGATGACGAGGAAGATTTACTGGCCCCTCTTACGGGCATGCCTACATTTCGCTGAATGGTACCAGCTGAAGCGTGGGACGTACGATGACAAAGCACTGGCGAGTCGCAGTCTCCCGTAAAGCACCAATAAGATCTTACCCCAGCGGGTTTGCCCATGAGATAGCGCATAGCTGAAGCCATTCCCAGGTCGAAAATCCCGATGAACAAATCGCCACGGCGACAGACATCCCGGGATGTGTATCCCGCAGCAGCTCATGAGGCAGCGGAGCCATGCAGTTGCTGCCCTCAAGCCTCATCAGGTTCGGCATCTCAACCCCATCCTTACCCTTCCAAGAAGATCAGTCATCCCCCCCCAAACCACGTATGGTTACGTCGACTCGGGCGTGGTTTTCCCAGACGCTCGCGGCTCCGTCCGTCGCCTGACCAGCAATATGTTTGACGATTTTTTACAGTTATTGTTATAGTGAATCGTCAACCAAGAACACTGAGGTGCTTTATGGACTCGCACAGATCAATTCATGCAATAGTCGATACCCTGGCCGCTACCCTGGAAAAGGTTCCAGATGTAGCAGGTGGATCGGTGCGCGTGCTGAAGCTCCTAACCAATGTGTTCCAGCAGTGGTCTGAGGAAAAAACCAAGGAAAATCTCGGATCCTTGACTGATGCAGAGCTTCTCCAAAAGCTTGCAACCAGCGGATCTATTGCCGGGGCCCTGAGTACTCGGGAGACGCGAAAGCAAGCTCGACGCGTAGCCGCAAAGATTGAGTTCTTCGAACGACTCAAAGAGTTTGGCGGTGTACTGAAAAGTCAGGCTGTAGCGAGCGCCTTGGGTACGACGAGGCAAACCATTAATAACCACGTGAAGAAAGGTACTTTAATCGCGATCCAGGAAGGAAACGATTACCTCTACCCTGCATTCCAATTTGTGGGGGACGTGAAGTTGCCTCACCTCGAAGAAATTTTGGGTCTAATGAAAAAAAATGTCAGCGCTGAGGCTCAGTGTACATTTTTCCTAAACCCTATTGCCTTCGGTGATGGGCAGGTAGAGTTACCGTATGTAGTACTAAAAGGCGGAGCTAATGAGGAACAGTTGAGTGCGATCAAGCGTGAAGCTGCTCTTTTCATGAGCTCAACTCCTGCTTAAAAAACAGCGCACCCAAAGGTGGGGCGCTGTGTGAAGGGTAGCGGAGCTTAAGAGCCAAGCACCTTATAGCCGAGGATTTCGGTCATGATTTCCTCTGCATCAATGCTGTCTTCTTCAAAGCCTTCCGGAAGTTCTCCTTTGTACTCGAACTCCGAAAGCTTCGTCATCTTAACGGTCTTAACCGTTGTGGCCTCACCTGGTGCCGTCCACAGTGCATAACAACTGTGGCCGTCCGGGTGATGCCGTGACTCGTAAGCGATACCATCGAAAGGGTTGCCTGGCAACCTGGCCACCGCTGCCACAATTTCTTGCGTAAGCGTATAGTCAGGGCCGGTCACTTCGTCCACCGTCCGGTTCATTTTGGACAGACATAGCCTCAGATTCAGCAGCTTCAAATCTCGGGTCGTCTCAACTACACACATATCCCTTGTTTCGAGATCTGTGGCGTTGATTACGATACCCAGCCCTCTCGACTCCTTGGGCCGAAGCCTTCCGAACGTCTCGGCCAGCGCTCCGCTAGGGTGTTCAGCCCCATACCAGATCCCGATTTCTTTTTTGGGATCGTTAAACCTACCCAGTTCTTCAGGCTCTTGAGGGCATCCGTAGTACTCCGCATTCTCATGCCCGGAATCCTGAGCCCTGTAGGAAGTTGAGCCGCCCGGGAGCAGTTTTACGCTCAGCTTACCTCCAGAGTGCAGCTTTTGAACCAGTTGCTCGGTTTGTTTAATATCGTCGTCGCCTGTAGCCATTAATCACCTCGTTAAAGAAAAGTAGTGTCATAAGTTCACCATTCAAAGGTTTCTTACGAAAAGGACGCTGGAAACCCAGCGGCGTCGACACCCGCCGAGCGCACGCGAATTCTACCCTTCCATTTCAAGTAGTGGGCATTACTATTTGGCTGCCATCGCCCAGAGGGAAGTTGGCTTCCTATAGATGACTCTTCCCCTTCCGATAATGTTTTCTCGCTCCTCCCAACTACCACGTGATGATCTGGCGCGTGCATTTGCTTTCGGCTTACCCGCCAGTTCACGAGCTGTCTTCTCGATCACCACACTGAATTTCTTGCGCAACGTTCAGGGATTCGTTTTGGAAAGATCCCAGGCTGTCTTGCTACCCATCCCCTCCAGGCACTGCGGGCGATCACGCCCTACTCAGATCGTTGTTCGATAGCACCGCGATAGGTGTCTTGGCCAGGTCAGGTCGGAATACGCGCTCACACGCTGAACGTCACCACAGCCCAGATGACCAGTTCATCGCCCTCGAGGAAATAGCGCGACAGATAAGGGTAAGCCTGGGTATCGCGGCTGAGAGGACAAGACCATGCAAACTCAGGAAGAATCTCAATTGGGGCCGGCTTTAGCCGAGGTCTTGAGGACGAAACAGCGCGAACAATGGCTGACAGAGAACAGCGAAGCCGTAAATGCCCATAACGAAGACGTAGAAGCCCCTGGCGTTCAGCGACGACGTACGGAGCTTCTGATGTCTATCTCTCGCTAATTGGTTGTTTTTCGGCCTGCAACAACGAGCCTCAGATGAATATCCGGTGCTTCATCTCTCACCCGGTGGCGCGAGCCGAATAGCTTGCCGATACGAATATCGAGCGTTTCATCTTTCGGCTCTCCATCCCCGTTTGAGCCTTAAAACGCGGGCATCAGACGAATATCAGGAGTTTCATCTCCCACCGGCTGGAGCGGGATAAATCAGCTGACCGATACGAATATCGAGCGTTTCATCTCTCGACACTCCATCGCCGTTTGCGGCAGACAACGCGGGCCTGAGACGAATATCAGGAGTTTCATCTCCCATCTGAAGGCGCGGGCGAATAAGCTGGCGGATACGAATATCGAGAGCTCTGTCTCTCAACTCCAGGGTTGCTGAGGCACGCAACTCCGGGCCTCGGAGGAATATCAAGGTTTTCATCTCTCACCGGCTAGAGCGGGTCGGATTGCCTGGCTTAAACGAATATCGAGCGTTTCATCTCTCGGCTGTGTGGCTGTTGTCCAGCGCCGACGTGAGTTTCTACAGAAATTGCTGGCTGACTACGGATATTAAACGCAGCTACAGATTGAAAATGGCTTACAGCTGATGTGTCCGGTGCACCAGTATCAGCGTCCTGTTGCGCCACTGAAACGTTGCTGATTTAACCCCTCAACAACGCTCACCTGAGCGAAGCAATTCGCGAAAACTGCGCCGTCCAAAATCTCGCAGGAAGCTGCAGAGGACGTAGTTGCCGGTTTGAGATTCAAGAAGCCAGTAACGCCCCTCTTTCCATGCCCTCTGAATTTTTCCTGTACGAAGAAGGCCGCCATCTGCTGGGCGAAAAGCGTCACCTTGCCCAACATGATCGAAGGACACGCCCAGGCATGTGTCATCTGCGATGAAGGCGTCACTGACGAATGCAGTGACCGGCACCGAATACTTTCGGATGCTCGCTTGCCCGAGGCGGCAAAGCTGAAAGTCGGTCAACTCTTTGCTATGAAATTCGACTTCGATGATTTCAGACATCCCGAAAATACTCCAAAACGAATCCAGATGATTTGCCGGCGCGTTTCACTCGTCAGGCCGACATCGAAAAAGCTGCACCGACGGAGGCCTCTTTTCTCAGGCCCGCCCCCCAGAGGAGATACACGGTACTTTTGGTTTCAAACATGCAACCCTGGCTAAAAGACACGCCAAAGTTGCTGCGTACCCACATGCTGGGCTGAAATCGATTTCGACTATCGAAAACGACTTCGTGCGCATACATCGTTGCGGGAAGCAGACCGAGTCCGGTGAGCCTTTCTTTCTCACCCGAATTAACCGTAAGGTCGATCAAAATCCATTGCCGTACTACGCAAAATGGTTTCCCTGGGAACGCTTTTGCAGCCAACGCAATCAGCTCATCCTGGGTACCCTGCCAGCCAGCCATCACCTCCCCTGCGCCGTAAAGGAGCTGGGAAATTTCTTCCAATGTAACCATGTAAATTTCTCGAATTCGATTCAGGTGCAGCTGACACCGATAGTGGAGCCCGACGCCTACATGCAGTGAAACTCTGTCCGCGGAGTGTCATGACTGAACGACTGCATATCAAAGCTCGATCAAAAAATCCGGATCGAAACCAGTCTGTTGATTTGGATATCCGCGAGCATTGGAAACGACTCGGCATCCACACCTTAAGAAATCCGCTGCAATGTGTGTATGTCCGTAAACCCAAAGATCCGCCTTGCCCAGAAGCTCCGGCCAATCGTTGGCGTAGGCTGCGATCAGGTGTGCGGGAAGATCATCAGCCACGTGATCCAATGCCGGCGCATGGTGCGTAACTACAACGGTTTTGCCATCAAATGGTTTGCCCAGTTCCTGTGTGAGCCAAGCATAAGCTGCTTTAGATTTAGCGATCAGATCATCGGGACGAAGGCGTCGGTAACTCTCATCTGTTCTGATAACGGTGAAGTCGTTCATCCATTCCCAGGCGACGCGTTTCGCGGCAACGACATCTCCGGTCGAGGAGTAATCTGTCCAAGCTGTAGTGGCCAAAAACCTAGTTTGGTTCAGGATCAAAGCTTCGTTTTCCAGGACGTGGACATGAGGAGCTGCCGCCTCTTTCATTTTGCGAAGCGTGCGCCCGGTGTGGCCGCCGTAGTACTCATGATTTCCGCAGACGTAAATCACCGGGCAGTGGAATGTGTCGTTCGCCCATGAGACTCCACGCGATTTGATATCAATGTCGCCGGCCAGGATGACCACATCAGCATTGCTTGAGGCCGGCTCGAACCGAGCGAACTCGAGGTGCAGATCTGAGTAGACTTGAAGCTTCATTGCGTCGCCGTGTTGTTCAGTGTTGAGCACATTCCAGAATTGCTGAATGAGCAGTTTTCGTAACTGCAGCCAGCCTCGCCAGTCATCACCCTCTAGCGCTTGAGTAGATCTGCCCGCTTTTGGTAACAAACTCGTAGACAGGACTGGCTTCACTACCTTCCTTGATCCGGATCTCCGACAAGGGCTGCATAGAAAATCCCGACTGCTTCGTCATGGCGGGCGGCGCCATCAGCTGAATCTTGTTCACGCTCAACGTGTCGACCTGTCCTCCCCTACACAGGGAATCGACTTCATCGACGCTCGACACTAGACGTACCCAAGGCCCAAAGGAACCATCCACCAGCCCGCAACCTTCGACTACGAAGTAGTAACTGTCCGGATTGAGACTTGCTGATTTCCACAGCAAGCGAAGGCTGTCCTGAGCAAGAAACTGTCCCTGAAGTTTTGCCTGATTAGTGACCAACACGACTTACTTCCCGCCTATCTCTTACGGGCTCAATCGGTACTGACGAGCCCTGACAACAATGCATGTAAATTGACAACTCTGCGTCTGCCAGCGATTGTCCTGCTACACCACCTTCCACCTGCTGGAACGGATAGATACACCATATCATCGATTCACATTCGCATACTATATTTCATGGATGTGAATTTTGCGATATGGCCTTATCCTTCCCTTTGCGGGAAGACGCCTCATGCCATCGCGATACACTCTGGCAGCAGTACTCCGCACCGTTCGCGCCGCACGCGGCCTCTCCCAAGAGCAGCTCGGAAGCGCATTGGAAGCTCGCCATCTGCACAACGTAGAGCATGGTACGTCCAACGTGACCTTGAAGATGCTGGAAAGCATTAGCGAACGCTTGGACGTTGATGTTGTAGCTTTGCTAGCTGTCGCCTCCAGCTACGACCGACAAGAGACGCTTGAGGACTACATGTCCTATCTTCAGTCAGAAATTGAAAAGCTGCGTGATTTGCGAGTATTGGAAAACGTCCCAGCGAAGTTTGATAACGGAGAATTAGTTGCTGCGAAAGCGGGCAAGCCACCAATTGCTTCAGACAAAATTAAAGCCGTACTAAGCTTTAAAGCTGATGGACTGACTCAAAAAGAGATTTCAGTGAAATTGGGTATGCCGGTGTCCACGGTGCATAAGATTTGGCACAGTGGGAATAGTTGAATGCGATTTTAGGCTGGGCCTGTTAGTACCAGCCCCATTGCTGGAGCTGGCTATCTTATATCGACTATTTAATCGCCAATGCGCCACCCCGAGGTAATCGGGTAACGGCGATCCCTTCCAAAACCTCGCTCAGTTACTCGCGGGCCAACTGCAGCCTGGCGGCGCTTATACTCGTTAATATCAACGAGTCTAATTACCTTGCGCACCACTTCTTTGTCGAAACCGGCATCAATAATGGCGTCTGCTGAGTAGTCATGTTCAACGTACAATCGCAAGATTTCATCGAGGACAGGATATGGAGGAAGCGAATCTTCATCCTTCTGATCCGGCGCAAGTTCTGCTGACGGCGGTCGATCTATAACTCGCTGAGGAATGACATACCCAAGGGTGTTACGGTATTCACACAAGCGGAACACCAAGGTCTTAGGAACATCTTTCAAAACATCGAAGCCGCCCGCCATGTCGCCATAGAGGGTTGCATATCCGACTGCCATTTCGCTTTTGTTGCCAGTGGTTAAAACCAAGTAGCGTTTTTTATTGGAGATAGCCATGAGAATTACCCCACGACAACGGGCCTGCAGGTTTTCTTCGGTGGTGTCTTTGGGCAGCCCTTCGAAAGCGGGTGTAAGTGTACTTAGGAAAGCCTCAACCATCGGCTGAATCGGCATCACGCTGTACTTGACGTTAAGCAGTTCGGCCTCTTCCTTCGCGTCGTCCTGGCTCATCTTGGCCGTGTAGTGGTAAGGCATCATTACCGCTTCCACGTTTTCAGCTCCCAAGGCATCGACCGCCACGGCAAGCGTTAAGGCCGAGTCGATACCGCCAGATAGACCCAGTACAACGCCCTTAAAGCCGTTGCGCTGAACGTAATCACGCACACCAATAACCAATGCTTGGTAAACGCTCGCCTCTAAGCTCAGAAGTTCAGCCTTCCCTGCCTCAACTGGTACGAGGGAATTTTCTTTTATGGCAAAGTCAGCATGGAAGAGCCCTTCTTCAAAGGCCGGGGCTCGTTGAGTAACTTTTCCGTTTCCATCAACAACGAAGCTGTTGCCATCGAAGACCAGTTCGTCTTGACCGCCAACTTGGTTTACATAAATCATCGGAATCGAGCACTCATTTGCTCTCTGCGCAAGAAGCTCTTCGCGCTCCGCTTGTTTGCCGCGATGGAAAGGTGAGGCATTCAAAGTGAGCATGATTTGCGCACCTGCGGCACAGGCTTCATTCAAGGGTTCTGGGAACCAGATATCCTCGCAAATACCGAGAGCGATCTTCACCCCGAAGAGTTCAACAATGCATGGCCCCTTACCAGGCACGAAGTATCGTTTCTCATCGAATACGCGATAGTTCGGGAGTTTTTGCTTGTTGTAACGTCCGACTTCCAGTCCATCAGCAAAGATAGCGCAACTGTTGTAGCGATTACTTTGTAGTTCCTCGTGACCAGAACCACTCTCTACCCAAGGGAAGCCAACTACTATAGCTATACCCTGTGCGGCTTCACGAACTTCATTTAGAGCCTTTTCAATTCGGCGCTGCATACTAGTGCGCAGCAGAAGATCCTCTGGCGGATAACCGCACAAAGTAAGTTCAGGGAAAACGATGATCTGGGCATGGAGTTCGTCACGAGCTTTCTTCGCCGCTTCGATGATCATTTCAACATTGCCTTGAATATCCCCCACACGGATATTCAACTGGGCCATTACCACCCTCAAACTCTGCGCCATGGTTCCTCCTATGCCTTTGTGCGGTACCGCAAAATGTGGCTCTCTCGCCGCCTCATCATCAGATCGTTTTGCCTTGCCAGGCTCCAACGTGAAACTACAACAGGTAGAGCCACCTCTCGCGATTGTCGTTCATTATGCCTCATCCATTCCTCGAGCCTATGGCCTGAGTGGTAAGCGGGTGAGGAGGGATTGAAAAACTCTTACACTTTTTTCCAGCTGTGCAGTTTTCCTTTTTGCACAATACACAAGATAGGCTGTACGCTAGCATCTACAATTGTTTGGGCACTTTTTCGGGGGGTGGAATGTCTTGGGTTTCTTCACCAAGTTCGGTGACGGCGCCTGCGACCTGGCGCCACTGAGTGGTCTGGTGAAAAACCAGGTCCGCGCCATCGCCCGCAGCTTCGGCGCGCCGGAGTCGCTGGTGGAGAAAGTCCCGACCGCCGATCTGGAGGATCTGTCGCCCGGCAAACCGGACGAAGCGTCACACGGCGTGACCTATGCCGAGATCGATGCGTTCCTGCACGGCAACCCGGTACGTGAAGAGGCGTTCAAGATCATTGTTGATACCTACAACAAGACCTATCACAAGCGAGTGATGCCGTTTGCGCCTTGAGGCGTGAGTGAATGAGAAAGCCCGCTGGGGAGTGATCCTCAGCG
This sequence comes from Pseudomonas sp. EU05-FHT14B02, assembly GCF_058791055.1. NCBI lineage: Bacteria > Pseudomonadati > Pseudomonadota > Gammaproteobacteria > Pseudomonadales > Pseudomonadaceae > Pseudomonas > Pseudomonas sp. EU05-FHT14B02. The sequence goes on from NZ_JBYTDD010000015.1 coordinate 64,377, forward strand.
GGCTTTTCTTTGGCCAAAACATGCGTTGATGCTTCTGGCCCCTTCGCGGGCAAGCCACGCTCCCACAGGGACGGTGGTGTCCCTGTGGGAGCGTGGCTTGCCCGCGATGAACGATAACGCGGTGGTCAGACTTACTTCAGGGTCACAGTTCCTTTCATCATCGAGATGTGGCCCGGGAACGAGCAGAAGAAACCGTATTTTTCAGCAGCGTCGAGCTTGGACACATCGAAGGTCACCGAGTCGGTTTCCTTGGCGCCGATGATCTTGGTGTGGGCGATCACGCGGGCATCGCCTTCCTTCAGGTAGTTCTTGTCGATGCCAGCGCTCAGGCCGTCGGTGGCGATCGGCTGCATGTCGGCCTCTTTGCTGATCACCAGGTTATGGCCCATGACGTTCTTCGGCAAGCTGCCGGAATGCTTGAGTTCCACGGTAAACGTCTTGCAGCTCTTGTCGATTTCAATGGCCTTCGTGTCGAAAGACATCTGGTCGGTGGAGTCGACGGTGACTTTGCACTCTGCAGCCATCAATTGGCTGCTGGCCAGTGTCAACAGGGATACCGCAACAAGTTTGGCAAACATGGTGAATCTCCAAGGCAGGGTTAAGGAAATCGCGAATAAACAGAAGACTGCCTGAAAACTTCGCAAGTTCATATGACTTGAATCAAAAATTGTATACAACTTTCGCGCTATGGCACCGATGCGAAATATCTACCGGCCAAGTGTCTGGCCCGGGCCTATCATCAGGCCGTCCCCCTTCAAATGGAATGTCTGTCATGTCGATCAACAGCTTGTTGTGCAGTTTGCTGGCCGCCTACGCCTGCGGCGCCAGCGGCACGTACGAAACCCCGGAACACCAAGTCTAGCCCTTGGAGTGCCGTGCGCCTGCCTTTACTCTGTGACCCTGATCGACCAAGGAGCAAGGCATGTCTTTAACATCCGTTTGTGTATTTTGTGGTGCCAGCACCGGCACCAACCCGGCTTACCGCGAAGCAGCCGTGACCCTTGGCCGGGCGTTGGCCGAGCGCAAGCTGACCCTGGTGTATGGTGGTGGCGCCGTGGGCTTGATGGGCATCGTCGCCGATGCGGCCCTGGCGGCCGGCGGTGAAGTGATCGGCATCATCCCGCAAAGCCTCAAGGACAAGGAAATCGGCCACAGTGGCCTGACACGCCTGGAAGTCGTCGATGGCATGCACGCGCGCAAGGCGCGGATGGCCGAGCTCAGCGATGCCTTTATCGCACTGCCCGGCGGCCTTGGCACCCTCGAAGAGCTGTTCGAAGTCTGGACCTGGGGCCAACTCGGCTACCACGGCAAACCGCTGGGTTTGCTGGAAGTGAATGGTTTCTACAGCAAATTGACGTCTTTTCTTGATCACATCGTCGGCGAAGGCTTCGTTCGCGAGCAGCACCGTGACATGCTGCAAGTGAGCGAATCGCCGCAAACCCTGCTCGATGCTCTGGATGCCTGGCAACCGTCCATAGCGCCAAAATGGGCCGAGCAAAAACCCAGCTAACGGCTCGGCTCCGATACAGGGCAGAATATGCGCCGCTCAACCTCACCTTCGACCCCAGAGGATCGCCCATGGCTAAACCTAATTATTCCTTCGCCAAACGTCAGAGAGACTTGGCCAAGGAGCAGAAGAAAGAGGAAAAGCTTCAGCGCAAGAAAGCTACAGCTGAAGAAGCGGCACTGAACCCTGAGGGTGAAGTGGCGGCAGAAGACGATGTTGATGCACCGAAAGACTCGGCGCCCGACGCCTGAGAACCTCCGGGCCGGTTGATCTGATCCGGCCCACCGGATCTGTGTCCCGTGTAGGAGCGAGCTTGCTCGCGAAGATATCGAAGACAGCGCGTTTTTCCAGACAGGACGCGTCATCGTTGACGTCCATCGCGAGCAAACTCGCTCCTACAGTGGATTGTTGTTAATCCAGCGGCATCACCGTTACCCGAACTTCCGGGTCGTGGTTCCCCCCCCCAAGAATCACCCCCCGCAACGGCGACACATCGGAAAAATCCCGGCCCCAGGCCAGGGTGATGTGCTCCAGTGCCGGTTGCACATTGTTGGTCGGATCGAAATCCACCCACCCCAGCACCGGGCAAAACACTGATACCCAGGCATGGGAGGCGTCGGCGCCGATCAGTCGTGGCTGGCCAGGTGGCGGTTGGGTCAGCAGGTAGCCGCTGATGTAGCGCGCGGCCAATCCACGGGAGCGTACGCAGGCGAGCATCAGGTGGGCAAAGTCCTGACAGACCCCGCGCCGACGCTCCAACACTTCTACCAGCGGCGTCGCGACTTGGGTCGCTTCGGCGTCGAAGGTAAATTCGCTGAAGATTTTCTCCATCAACGCCTGAACGCCGAGCAACAGCGGCCGCCCCGTCGGGAAGCAGCTCTCGGAAAACTCGACGAAGTTGCGCTTTAGATGCACGTAAGGTGATTCGAAGCGGTAACGACAGGCTTCAAGCAATTCGGGCGACAGTGGCTGACTGCTGTAAGTCAGCGCGCTACGGGTGTCTTCCCATGCGGGTGAAAGATTGAAGTCCAGCACGGGCCGGGGAAGTACCTCGATCGTGAGGCTGGCATTGACCAGCAGCTCATCATGAGGACGTTCAAACGCCAGCCGGGTCAGCGGATTGCCGAATACATCCAGTTCATCGCGTCGCGAGGTCGGCTGCGGACTGATCTGCAATTGCCGGTCGGTGCAGCGCTGCCAGGCACAAGGCCGCGGCCACAAATGCGCCAGTTGCTGGGCCAGGGACACCGGGCTGTCGTAGTGATAATGAGTGTCGTGGAAAATCTGATAGTGGGCGCTCATCAGACAGACACCGTGCGCTGGCTGACATCGTCGACATGGGCGAAATGCCGCAGCGCCAGGCGATCGGAAACTTGCCCGCTGGCGTCAGCGATCTCTTGCAGCAGCGCGGCCAGCCCCTCGATGGCAGCGCGAACACTCGCGTCGCCGAACAGTGGGTTTTCCAGGCAGCCCAGATCGAATCGCGCCAGACGCTCGACCAATTGCGGCAGCGCTGCTTCACGCGGCACGCCAAAGTCATCGTTGAGGCGTTTGAGTGTGCGGGTCACCAGTTTCAATTGGAACAACACGGCGTGAGGGTTCTGCTCGTCGAGCAATAGCAGGTCGAGCACCGGGATCAGCTGCGCCACCGCCAGGTATCGAGAACGGTAAGTGATGCTGCTGTTGCCCAGTTCCAGCAACCACTCCAGCCCGGCCTGATCGAAAGCCCCGACGCCCCGCAGGAACGCCGCTAGGCTGCCGCTGAGAAATTGCAGGCGTTCGATTCGCCGACCAATCATCAGGAAACGCCAGCCTTCATCCCGGGTCATGTCGTCCAGGGCAAAGCCGGACAGCGCCGCCAGGGACATCACCAGACGATTGAGAAAATCCAGCAACTCACCGAAATCCGGCTCTTCGGTTTCCAACTCCATGGCTTCGCGCTGCAACTCCACCAGCGCCTGCCAGTTTTCCCGCGAGAGCTTGCCGCGCACCTGCGAAGCAGCCCACTGCAAGCGTTGCAGGTTGGAACGCAGGCTGAACGGCCAGTCATCGCCGAGCAACGCCGTCAACAGGCGCTCCGGCAACTCGCCCTCTTCGGGCAGCAGCATCAGCCGCTCACCGAGGTCCACCGCTGCCTGCAGGGCTTGCGGGTCGTCGCCGTCGACATAGCGCGCCAGCATGATGCGCAGCAAACGGGCACTGTCGTCGCAACGCTCGCAGTAACGACCAAACCAGAACAGGTTTTCCACCACCCGCGACGGCAAGTATGGATCGCGCCGCACCAGGTCATGCACACCGATGTTGCGTTGGGCCTTCCATTGTTCGCCGCTAGGCGCACGCTCGCCCAACACCCAGGTGTCTTTACTGGCGCCGCCGCGCTGCATCGACACCACTTCGGCATCGGCTTGGGCGGCAACCCGGGTCAAGCCACCGGGCAGCACCCGATATCCCTCGCGGCTGGCCACTGCATACACGCGCATGCCGATGGCACGGGGTTGCAGTTGACCGTCTTCGGCTTGCCAGATCGGCGCCTGGGACAATTGCGCAAGTTCTTGCGCCACATAGGCATAAGGACGTGCCTGCATGCGCTCTGCGAGCTCGTTGCGCTGTTTATCACTCAGATCACGGCCAAATACCGGTGCAAAGCTCTGGGACGGAAACGCCGGCTTGATCAGCAACTCTGGAAGTTTCTCCAGGGCCTGGGCCAGAACCGGCGCTTCACCGCACCACCAAGTGGCGATGGACGGCAGGATCAGTTCTTCGCCAAACAGGAATTGATTGATCTTCGGCAGAAAACCCAACAAACCCGGCGATTCCAGCACACCGCTGCCGAGGGCGTTGGCCACCAGCACCCGCCCCTGCCGCACAGCCTCAAGCAGGCCAGGCACGCCGAGGGCGGAGTCGGTTCGCAGCTCCAGCGGATCGCAGAAGTCATCGTCGAGCCGGCGCATGATCGCGTGGACCCGCCGCAGGCCACTCAGGGTCTTCAGGTAAACCGTGGCATCGCGCACGGTCAGGTCGCCGCCCTCCACCAGCGGATAACCGAGCTGACGAGCCAGATACAGATGTTCAAAATAGCTTTCGTTGAAACGCCCCGGTGTCAGCAGCACCACCAACGGTGCGTCTCCGTCACTCGGGGCCTGACGGACCAGGGTTTCCTGCAAGGTGCGGAAGAACCCGGCCAGGTGCTGCACTTTCAGATCACGGTACAGCTCGGGAAAGGCCCGGGACACAATCGTGCGGTTTTCCAGCGCATACCCGGCTCCCGAAGGCGCCTGGGTACGATCCGCCGTCACCCACCAACGGCCATCGGGTGTGCGCGCCAGATCCACGGCATACAGATGCAGAAAGGCTCCGTCAGGCGGACTGATGCCCTGACAGGGCCAAAGGAAGTTGTTGTGACCGAACACCAGCTCGGCGGGCAGCAGACCTTCGGCGATCAGCCGTTGCGGACCGTAAAGGTCAGCCAGCACGGCATTGAGCAACCGCGCCCTCTGAGCGATGCCGGCCGACAACTGTTGCCACTCGTCAGCCGCGATGACATGGGGCAGCAGGTCCAGCTCCCACGGCCGGTCCGCGCCCTTGGGGTCGGCATAGACGTTATAGGTAACGCCGTTTTCCTGAATCTGCCGGGTCAGCAGGGCCTGACGCTGCACCAGTTGTGCCGGCGTGCTGCGTTGCAACTGTTCGAACAGCCGGCGCCAGTGCGGGCGCACGGCGCCACTGTCGTCGAACAGTTCGTGATAGGTGCCCGCCGTCAGCGGGTAGCGGTCTAGCAGGTCAGGCATGGAAAGCTCGGCAGACAGCAATGAACGGTCAGACTAACGCAGGCTCGTGACGCCCGGATATACGAAAAATCCGAGCGTCGCGTACGGTTTAGAAACGTCGCAAATCGAGTGTCATCGGCAACTCGTCGCTGATTTCCAGATTGGGTACAGGAAATTTTCCCGGCGTGTGTCCGATGCGGAAAAAGCGCGCCATTCGCCGGCTCTCCGCTTCGTTGGCATTCACCGGCAAACTGTCGTAGTTGCGCCCGCCCGGATGGGCGACGTGGTACTGGCAACCGCCCAGCGAGCGCTGCATCCAGGTGTCGAGCAGGTCGAACACCAGGGGCGCGTGGACCGCAATGGTCGGTTGCAGGCAGTTAGCCGGTTGCCAGGCACGGAATCTCACGCCCGCGACGAATTCGCCTACACGCCCGGTGGGCTGCAATGGCACCGGAATGCCGTTGCAGGTCAGCAGATATCGCTGGGGCGGCAAGCCGCTGAGCTTGACCTGCAAACGCTCCAGTGACGAATCCACGTAACGCACCGTACCGCCCATGGCGCCCTCTTCACCCAGCACGTGCCAGGGCTCGAGCGCCTGGCGCAGTTCCAGCGCAATGCCGCTGACGGCGTAGTCGCCAACCTTGGGGAAACGGAATTCGAGATGCGCGGCGAACCATTCGGCCCGCACCGGATAACCGGCGGCGTTGAGATCGACGATGACATCGGCGAAGTCTTGTTCGATAAAGTGCGGCAACAGGAAGCGATCGTGCAGTTCCGTGCCCCAGCGCGCGAGCTTCGGCGGTGCATAGGGCTTGCGCCAGAACCGCGCAACCAGCGCCCGCAGCAACAATTGTTGCGCCAGGCTCATGCGCGCATGGGGCGGCATCTCGAACGCACGTAGCTCCAGCAATCCGAGGCGCCCGGTGGCACCGTCCGGCGAATAGAGTTTGTCGATGCAGAACTCGGCGCGGTGGGTGTTGCCGGTTACATCGATCAGCAGGTTGCGCAGCAGTCGATCCACCAGCCATGGCGGGCACTCCTCACCCGCTTCAGGCATCTGCGCGAAGGCGATTTCCAGCTCGTACAAGGCATCGTTGCGCGCCTCATCGACCCGCGGCGCCTGGGACGTCGGGCCGATGAACAATCCGGAAAACAGGTAGGACAACGACGGATGGTTATGCCAGTAGCTGATCAGGCTGCGCAGCAGATCCGGGCGACGCAGAAACGGCGAGTCCCCCGGTGTCGCGCCACCGAGCACGAAATGGTTACCACCGCCCGTGCCGGTATGGCGGCCATCGATCATGAATTTTTCGGTAGTCAGCCGAGTCTGGCGCGCTTGTTCATAGAGGAATTCGGTGCGCTCAACCAACTCATCCCAGGTCGCAGACGGCTGCACGTTGACCTCGATCACCCCCGGGTCCGGGGTGATGCGCAAGTTGCTCAGGCGAGGATCGCTCGGCGGCTCATACCCCTCCAGCAACACCGGGCACATCAGCTCTTCGGCGGTGGCTTCGATGGCAGCGACCAGTTCGAGGTAATCCTCGACCCGCTCCAGCGGCGGCATGAACAGGTACAAACGGCCTTCCCGCGCCTCGGCACAGAACGCCGTGCGGGTCAGCCAATCGGCGGATTCGTCGATCTTCGGTGCACGGTCTTCTGCGACGGCTGCGCCTTGGCTCTGAAGCTGCCCTGTGTCGGGCAGCGGCGGGAAGTCCTGATTCGGGTCCTGCGGATAAATGAACGGATACTCCGCCGCCTTCACCCAAGGCTGCGAACCCAGCGGCAAGCGATAACCGAGTGGAGAATCCCCCGGCACCAGACGGCAGTGCTCGTCGCGCAGATACCAGCGCCCGCTCTGCCACTGGTCGCCCTTGGCGGTGCGCGCCAGCGGCAGAACCTGGCCGATGACCTTGTCCAGGCCTTGACTGAAGACCTTGCGCAGGCGCTTACGCTCCAAAGGCTCTTCCAGGCGTGAGTCTTCGGCGCTGACGTTTTGCGGCAACATTCCTTCGCGCCAGAGGTAATAGAAATTGTCTTCGTAGGCTGGGAACACAAAGCGTGTCGGAATCTTCAAGCGTTCGGCGACACTCGCCAGAAAACGCCCGGCCAGCGCACCGTCGGCGCCATAATCCTCCTGCTCGTCGGCGATCAGCGCGCTGTTGTGCCAGATCGGCACGCCGTCACGGCGCCAGTAGCAATTGAGCGACCAGCGCGGCAGTTGCTCGCCGGGATACCACTTGCCCTGCCCGAAATGCACCAGCCCCTGGGGCGCGTAGTGCTTGCGCATGCGCTGGAACAGTTCGGCGGACAACCGTCGTTTATCCGGCCCCAGTGCCGCGGTATTCCACTCGGCGCCGTCCGGGTCATCGATGGACACAAAGGTCGGCTCGCCGCCCATGGTCAGGCGTACATCGCCTTCCAGCAAGTCAGCATCGATCCGTCGGCCCAGGGCCTGGATCGCCAGCCACTGATCGTCGCTGTAGGGCTTGGTGACCCGCGGTGCTTCCCAAATCCGCTCCACGGACATTTCGTGGCTGAATTCGCACTCGCAGGGTTCCACCAAACCACTGATCGGCGCCGCAGAGGACGGATCGGGACTACAGGCCAATGGAATATGTCCTTCACCGGCAAACAGTCCGGAGGTCGCATCCAGGCCGATCCAGCCGGCACCGGGCAAGTACACCTCGCACCAGGCGTGCAGGTCGGTGAAATCCACGTCGGTACCGGACGGACCGTCGAGACTTTTGACGTCGGCGGTCAGCTGGATCAGGTAGCCCGACACAAAACGCGCCGCCAGCCCCAGGTTGCGCAGCAGTTGCACCAGCAACCAGGCGGAGTCGCGACACGAACCGGAGGCCTGGTCGAGGGTGTGCTCAGGTGTTTGTACGCCGGGCTCCATGCGGATCAGGTAGTCGATGTCTTCGCTCAAACGCTGGTTGAGCGCGACGAGAAAGTCCACGGCGGGTAACGGTGTGCGGTCGATGCCGTCCAGGTAGGCCTTGAACTTCGGCGTCACGGGCAGGGTTTCCAGGTACGGCGCCAGCTCCTTGCGCTCATCCGCGGCATAGGTGAAGGGGATTTTTTCCGCGTAGGGTTCGAGGAAGAAGTCGAACGGATTGAAGATCGCCATTTCGGCCAGCAGATCGACTTCAATTCGCAATTCTTCGGTTTTTTCCGGGAACACCAGCCGCGCCAGGTAATTGCCCTGAGGGTCCTGCTGCCAGTTGATGAAGTGCTGTTCGGGGGAGACTTTCAACGCATAGGACAGAATCCGCGTGCGGCTGTGGGCGGCGGGACGCAGGCGAACGATCTGCGGGCCGAGTTCGACAGCGCGGTCATAGCGGTAATGCGTGACGTGGTGCAATGCGACATGAATCGACACGGCGTGCCTCCTGCGAGCCTTGAGCGTATGGGAAAGCGCGCAAGACTTATGCCATCCAGCAATGCTGGCGCTTTCTTCGGTTGCCTGAGGCAGTACAGCACCAAAATCGGGCGATGCGGGAAAATGGTTTGGCACAGGTGCACGTAAATGTGGCAACCAGCCAGAAATTGGTTGGCAGTTCCGGCCTCTTCGCGGGCTTGCTCGCGAAGAGGCCATTGGTTCCAGCACAAATGGTTGAACCCTGAAACGCAAAACGCCAACCCGAAGGTTGGCGTTCTGTTCAGTTCAAGCGAGGCTTAGCGCGGCACGACCGGCTTGCGGGTCGGCTTTGGCCCTTTGCCTTTGGCCGCATCCTTGCGTTCCTTGGCCGCCTGCTGGTTGCGGGCGAACGCCGCCGCCTTGGCCTGTTCGCGCTTGTCCCACGGGTTGCCGCCATCGCTGGCACGCGGTGGCAGGCCGGTGTGCTGGGTCAGGATCTTGGTGGTCTTTTCCCCTGCAACCTTATGGCTGCCCGCCGGCGTCGAGTTCTTGCGACGGGCGCTCTGGTAGCTGTCGGTCGACGGCTGATGCAAAGGAATCAACTGGTTCTTGCCCGGCCCGATCAGGTCGGCGCGGCCCATGCGGGTCAGTGCCTCACGCAGCATCGGCCAACCTTTCGGGTCGTGATAACGCAAGAACGCCTTGTGCAGTCGGCGCTGTTCCTCGCTCTTGACGATGGTCACCGCGTCACTCTTGTAGGTGACCTTGCGCAGCGGGTTCTTGCCCGAGTGATACATGGCGGTGGCGGTGGCCATCGGCGACGGGTAGAACGCCTGCACCTGGTCGGCACGGAAGCCGTTGCCCTTGAGCCACAGGGCCAGGTTCATCATGTCTTCATCGGTGGTGCCCGGGTGGGCAGCGATGAAGTACGGAATCAGGTACTGCTCCTTGCCCGCTTCCTTGGAGTACTTCTCGAACATGCGCTTGAACTTGTCATAGCTGCCGATGCCCGGTTTCATCATTTGGTTGAGCGGACCTTCCTCGGTGTGTTCCGGGGCGATCTTCAGGTAGCCACCGACGTGGTGGGTCACCAACTCCTTGACGTACTCCGGCGACTCGACCGCCAGGTCATAGCGCAGGCCGGAAGCGATCAGGATCTTCTTCACACCCGGCAATTCACGGGCACTGCGGTACAACTGGATCAGCGCCGAGTGGTCGGTGTTCAGGTTCGGGCAGATGCCAGGGAACACGCACGATGGCTTGCGGCACGCGGACTCGATTTCCGGGCTCTTGCAGGCAATGCGGTACATGTTCGCGGTCGGGCCGCCGAGGTCGGAGATCACGCCGGTAAAGCCCGGAACCTTGTCACGAATTTCTTCGATTTCGCGAATGATCGACTCGTGGGAACGGTTCTGGATGATCCGGCCTTCGTGCTCGGTGATCGAGCAGAAGGTGCAGCCGCCGAAGCAGCCACGCATGATGTTCACCGAGAAACGGATCATATCGTAGGCCGGGATCTTCTCCTTGCCATACGCCGGGTGCGGAATGCGCGCATAAGGCATGCCGAACACGTAGTCCATTTCTTCGGTGGTCATCGGAATCGGTGGAGGGTTGAACCAGACGTCCACTTCGCCGTGCTTCTGCACCAGTGCACGGGCGTTGCCCGGGTTGGTTTCCAGGTGCAACACGCGGTTGGCGTGGGCGTAGAGCACCGCATCGTTGCGGACCTTTTCCACCGACGGCAAACGGATAACGGTCTTGTCGCGGGTCATGCGCGGGCTGGCCAGGATCTGCACGACCTTGGCTTCCTGCGGATCTTCAACCGGACCTTTTTCCTGCTCGATGGCGCAGGCCTGGGTGTCCTGGGTGTTGACGTACGGGTTGATGATCTTGTCGATCTTGCCCGGACGGTCGATACGCGTGGAGTCGACTTCGTACCAGCCTTGCGGCGTGTCACGACGGATGAACGCGGTGCCGCGCACGTCGGTGATGTCCTCGATCTTGTGACCGTAGGACAGGCGCTGGGCGACCTCGACGATGGCCCGCTCGGCGTTGCCGTACAGCAGGATGTCGGCGCTGGCGTCGATCAGGATCGAGTTGCGTACACGGTCCTGCCAGTAGTCGTAGTGGGCGATGCGGCGCAGGGACGCTTCGATGCCGCCGAGCACGATCGGCACGTGCTTGTAGGCTTCCCTGCAGCGCTGGCTGTAGACCAGGCTGGCGCGGTCCGGACGCTTGCCGGCCAGGCCACCCGGCGTGTAGGCATCGTCGGAACGGATTTTCTTGTCTGCGGTGTAGCGGTTGATCATGGAGTCCATGTTGCCGGCCGCGACACCGAAGAACAGGTTCGGCTCGCCGAGCTTCATGAAATCGTCTTTGGACTGCCAGTTCGGCTGGGCAATGATCCCGACGCGGAAGCCCTGGGACTCCAGCAGCCGGCCGATGATCGCCATGCCGAACGACGGGTGGTCGACATAGGCATCACCGGTGACGATGATGATGTCGCAGGAATCCCAGCCGAGCTGATCCATCTCCTCCCTGCTCATGGGCAGGAACGGCGCTGGCCCGAAACATTCGGCCCAGTACTTGGGATAGTCAAATAACGGCTTGGCTGCTTGCATGTCGATAACCGGTGTTGGCTTTCATTGAATTTCGCGGGCGCGGAATATAGCACAAATTTTGACCAATTCCGACGGCCATGGTCGGAAATTGCGGCGACCCCATCGCGAGCAAGCTCGCTCCCACAAGTTCGGTGTGATTCTTGTGGGAGCGAGCTTGCTCGCGATGAGGACCGATCAGACGCTACAAATTATTCGTCATCATCGAAATTGTAGCTACCCGGCGCCAGGTTCTCGAAACGGGTGTACTTGCCGATGAACGCCAGGCGGATAAAGCCGATCGGGCCGTTCCGCTGCTTGCCGATGATGATCTCGGCAATGCCTTTGTGCTCGGTTTCCGGGTGATACACCTCGTCGCGATAAACGAACATGATCACGTCGGCGTCCTGCTCGATCGCTCCGGATTCCCGCAAGTCGGAGTTCACTGGACGCTTGTTCGGCCGCTGCTCCAGGGAACGGTTGAGCTGTGAGAGCGCGACCACCGGGCAGTTGAATTCCTTGGCCAGGGCTTTCAGGGATCGGGAGATCTCGGAAATCTCGTTGGTCCGGTTGTCACCGCTGGAGCCCGGGATCTGCATCAGTTGCAGGTAGTCGATCATGATCAGGCCGACATCGCCGTGTTCGCGCACCAGACGGCGGGTCCGGGCGCGCATTTCCGACGGGCTGATGCCGGCGGTATCGTCGATGAACAGCTTGCGGTCGTTGAGCAGGTTGACCGCCGAGGTCAGGCGCGGCCAGTCGTCATCTTCCAGCTGGCCGGAACGGACCTTGGTCTGGTCGATTCGCCCCAGGGAAGACAACATACGCATGATCAGCGATTCACCTGGCATCTCGAGGGAGTAAACCAGGACGGCCTTCTCGCTGCGCAACACGGCGTTTTCCACCAGGTTCATCGCAAAGGTGGTTTTACCCATGGATGGACGGCCAGCGACGATGATCAGGTCGGACGGTTGCAGGCCGCTGGTTTTCTCGTCGAGGTCCGTGTAACCGGTAGACAGGCCAGTGATGGCGTTGTCGGTGTTGAACAGGGTGTCGATGCGGTCGATGGCCTTGGTCAGCAGGTCGTTGACGCCCACCGGGCCACCGGTTTTCGGTCGGGCCTCGGCGATCTGGAAGATCTGCCGTTCAGCCTCGTCGAGAATCTCGGCGGCAGTGCGACCCTCAGGGTTGAACGCGCTGTCGGCGATTTCGGTACTGATACCGATCAACTGGCGCAACGTCGCCCGTTCGCGAACGATCTGCGCATAGGCCTTGATGTTGGCGACGGACGGGGTGTTTTTCGCCAGTTCACCGAGGTAACCAAGGCCACCGACTTGCGAAGTCTGACCTTCCTTGTCCAGTTGCTCGGACAGGGTCACGACGTCGATCGGCATGTTCTGATCGGCCAGCTTGGCGATCGCACGGAAAATCAGGCGGTGGTCATGTCGATAGAAGTCGCCGTCGGAGACTTGATCGAGCACACGCTCCCAAGCGTTGTTGTCCAGCATCAGACCACCGAGTACAGCCTGTTCGGCTTCGATGGAATGCGGCGGCACTTTCAGCGCGGCGGTTTGCAGATCGTATTGCTCAGGAGCGGAGATATCGTTCATGGCCACTTGGTTCTTGGTGATAAAAAGCAGTAGTTTCAGAAAGACAAAGGGCACGACCTGTAAACAGGATCGTGCCCGATGTTACCGGCAAGCACCCGAGGGTGCCAGCCGACAAGTGCTGCTTAAGCTGCTACCACGACAACGCGTACGGTGGCTTCAACTTCGGCGTGCAGGTGCACGGCTACGTCGAATTCGCCTACGTTGCGGATGGTGCCGTTCGGCAGACGAACTTCGCTCTTCTGCACTTCAACGCCGGAGGCGGTCAGTGCGTCAGCGATGTCGTGAGTACCGATCGAACCGAACAGCTTGCCTTCGTCGCCAGCGGTGGCAGTGATGGTCACTTCCAGCTCGGCCAGTTGGGCAGCGCGGCTTTCAGCCGATGCTTTGCGATCTGCTGCAGCTTTTTCCAGCTCAGCGCGACGCTCTTCGAACGCAGCCAGGTTGGCTGGGGTCGCAGCGGTAGCTTTGCCGTAAGGCAGCAGGTAGTTACGACCGTAACCAGCCTTAACGTTCACTTTGTCACCCAGGTTGCCCAGGTTGGTGACTTTTTCCAGAAGGATCAGTTGCATGTGAAAATCCTCTTAACTTTTAACCTTCACCGTTCGCGCTATCGGCATCTTTCGGTGCCGAACGACCGCGAAAATCAATCAGGCTGTCGACGATGGCCAGGACCACCAGCAACGGATAGATCAGCTGCATGAACAGCAACAGCGTCACGTACAACCCCACCAGCCAGAACCTGGCCAGTCGCTTCTGCGCCACCAGCCCGTGAATCAGGGCCAGCCCGGCGAACACCAGCGGTACGCTGCACAACGGCGTCAACATGGCCATCTGTGAACCGAGATTCGGCCCCAGAAGCATGCACGCCAGCAGCAACATCGCCGGCAACAGCGGGATGCGGATGGCGCGAAACTCGCGACCAAAACCGCCCGGGTTGTACAACAACGCCTGCCAGTAACGCCCGACAAGCAGGCTCAGCAAGCTGACGATTTGCAACAAAGCCGCTATCAGGCCGGTCAGGACCGGTGCAATCAGGGACGCGAAACGCGCTTGTTCGTCTACCGACAACTTCTGGTAGACATCACCGAGTAGCGACGGCATGACTTTGATCAAAGCCTGCGCCAGCATCTCGATCTGGGGAGCAAAAGCTGTCCCCAACACCACTGAAAACACCACTCCCATCGCTATGCTGACCAGCAGCACGCGGTTCCAGGACTCGCTTGCGCGCAAAACCAACGCAAGGCTCGCAGACCCCAGCAGCACCAGAAGTGCCCGTGGGTCGTCGGAGTAAAGCCACCAGGCCAATGCCGGCAGCAGTCCCAGAGCAAGAACGCCCAGGGCGTCCCTCAATCCGCGCCGCAGGAGCACAAGGCATCCGGCGGCAGCACCCAACCAATACAACAACGGCAATGCCGCGCATCCAGCCACTACCAGAGTGGCCTGCACACGGCCGCGCATGATGAACTCAGCTATGGCCCGCATGCATTCAATCCTTTGCTACGTGTCGACTGCCCGGTCTCAGCGGCCGTGGCTGTCGGTGTAGGCCAGCAGGGCCAGGAAGCGGGCGCGCTTGATAGCGGTGGCCAGCTGACGCTGATAACGAGCTTTGGTACCGGTGATGCGGCTTGGAACGATTTTGCCGGTCTCGGATACGTAGGCTTTCAGAGTGTTGAGATCTTTGTAATCGATCTCTTTCACGTCTTCAGCGGTGAAGCGGCAGAATTTACGACGACGGAAGAAACGTGCCATGTAATTGGCTCCTTAAAAGGTCCGTGGATTACTCGTCAGCGTTATCGCTGTTGTCGCTGTCATCACTATCAGCGCTTTCAGCGCCTTCGTGCTCAGGACGGTCGCGACGCTCACGGCGCTCACTGCGGTTTTCTTCAGCCTTGAGCATCTCGGACTGGCCGGTAACGGCTTCGTCGCGACGGATGACCAGGTTACGGATCACTGCATCGTTGTAGCGGAAGTTGTCTTCCAGCTCGGCCAGGGCCTTGCCAGTGCACTCAACGTTCAGCATCACGTAGTGAGCCTTGTGAACATTGTTGATTGCGTAGGCCAGTTGACGACGGCCCCAATCTTCCAGACGGTGGATTTTGCCGCCGTCTTCTTCGATCAGCTTGGTGTAACGCTCAACCATGCCGCCGACTTGCTCGCTTTGATCCGGGTGGACCAAAAAGATGATTTCGTAATGACGCATGAATGCTCCTTACGGGTTGTAGCCTGCCGCTCAAAAGCGGTCAGACAAGGAGTGAATGACACTTATGGACTTGCGGACGCTAGACACGTTGGTGCCTGCCATCACAGCAAGGGGCGCAATTGTAGAGAAGGGGCGAGGGAGGCGCAAGGTAATTGGTGATTATTTGAACAACCCCAATCTTTCCCTCACTACAAAAACACTGTGGGAGCGAGCTTGCTCGCGATGGGGTCGCAACATTCGACATTAATGCTGAATGTTACACCGCTATCGCGAGCAAGCTCGCTCCCACAGGGACTGCAACTGGATCAGGACTTCTTGGCAGCAGCCTTGGCTTTGACGCTACGCTGACGCTGCGCTTCGAACAGGCAAACGCCGGTCGCCACGGAAACGTTGAGACTGCTGACGCTGCCGGCCATCGGCAGGTTCACCAGGTAGTCGCAATGTTCGCGGGTCAGGCGACGCATGCCCTTGCCTTCGGCACCCATGATCAGGATGGTCGGGCCGGTCAGATCCTGGTCATACAGGCTGACCTCAGCTTCACCGGCCGTGCCGACAACCCACAAGCCGCGCTGCTGGAGCTTTTCCAGGGTGCGCGCCAGGTTGGTCACGGCAACCAGCGGAATCACTTCCGCCGCACCGCAGGCGATTTTTCGTACAACCGGAGTCAGAGTCGCCGACTTGTCCTTCGGCACGATCACGGCCAGCGCGCCCGCCGCATCGGCGGAGCGCAGGCAGGCGCCGAGGTTGTGCGGATCAGTCACGCCGTCGAGCACCAGCAACAACGGTGCGCCGTCGGTGCGATCGAGCAGCTCGTCGAGCATCGCCTCGCCCCAGACCTGGCTCGGACTCACGTCCGCGACCACACCCTGGTGCACACCTTCAACCCAGGCGTCCATTTCACGGCGCTCGGCCTGGCCGACCTGGACCCGGTTTTCGTTGGCCAGTTCGATCAGTGTCTGGACCCGAGGGTCATTGCGACCTTCGGCCAACCAGATCTGCTTCACGCGTTTCGGGTGGTGACGCAACAACGCTTCTACAGCATGTACGCCGTAGATCTTTTCCAACTGACTCATGGCTTGGCCTTAGGTTTACGCGCCCCGCCACTCTTGGCTGGAGCCGAGCCCGCTTTTGGCGGACCTTTACGATGTTTGCTCGGTTTGGCTGGCTTGCCGCCGACAGCCTTGTCAGGCGTCGACCGACTGGTCTTTCCCCCAGACGCCGCTTTACCGCCGCTTTTCGCACCGGCGAGCAACGCCTGTTTCATTTCACGACTTTTGCGCACTTCGGCGTTTTTCGCCGCCGCATCGCTCGGGCGATAGGCCTCTACAGCCTTTTCCTTGGCAGGACGACGACCGGTTTTCGCCGGGGCCGGTTCTGCTTCGACCTTCGCAGCGGGTGCTGTACTTTCGGTACCACGCTTCTTGCGGCCGATCGGCGCGCTGATGGTTTTCTCGGCCATCTCGAAGTCGATCTTGCGTTCGTCGAGGTCGACGCGCATGACACGCACTTCCACGGTATCGCCCAAGCGGAAGCTGCGACCGGTACGCTCACCGGCCAGGCGGTGGTGCACAGGATCGAAGTGGTAGTAATCGCCCGGCAGCGCGGTGACGTGCACCAGGCCTTCGACGTAGATATCGGTCAGTTCGACGAACAGACCAAAACCGGTCACGGCGGTGATCACACCCGGGAACGACTCGCCAACGCGATCTTTCATGAACTCGCACTTGAGCCAGTTCACTACATCGCGGGTCGCTTCGTCGGCACGGCGCTCGCTCATCGAGCACTGCTCGCCGAGTTGCTCCAGGGCCGCTTCGTCGTACGGATAGATGCGCGCTTTCGGAATGGTCATCGCACCGGCACGGCGAACGTGCGGGGTGTTCTGCTTCGAATGGATCACGCTGCGGATCGCCCGGTGCGTGAGCAAGTCCGGGTAGCGGCGAATCGGCGAAGTGAAGTGGGTGTACGCCTCGTAATTCAGGCCGAAGTGGCCCTGGTTGTCGGCGCTGTACACCGCCTGGCTCAACGAACGCAGCATGACAGTCTGGATCAGGTGGAAATCCGGACGATCCTTGATGCCGGCCAGCAGTGCCTGGTAATCCTTCGGCGACGGACCGTCCTTGCCTTTGTGCAGGGACAGGCCGAGCTCGCCGAGGAACGCGCGCAGCTTTTCCAGGCGCTCCGGTGGCGGACCATCGTGAACGCGATACAACGCCGGAATTTCGTGTTTCTTCAAGAATTCGGCGGTGGCCACGTTGGCCGCCAGCATGCATTCCTCGATCAGCTTGTGCGCATCGTTGCGCACGGTCGGACGAATTTCGGCGATCTTGCGCTCGGAACCGAAAATGATCCGGGTTTCCTGGGTTTCGAAATCGATCGCGCCACGTACATGACGGGCCGCCAGCAACACCTTGTACAGCGAGTACAGCTGCTTGAGGTGCGGCACCACGTCAGTGTATTCACCGCGCAGCTTGCGCCCTTCGGTGGCTTTCGGCGTTTCCAGCATCGCGCTGACCTTGTTGTAGGTCAGACGGGCATGGGAGTGGATCACCGCCTCGTAGAAGCAGTAGTCGGTCATTTCGCCGGACTTGGAGATGGTCATCTCGCAAACCATGGCCAAGCGATCGACTTGCGGGTTCAGCGAGCACAAACCGTTGGACAGTTGCTCAGGCAGCATCGGAATCACGCGCTCGGGGAAGTACACCGAGTTGCCGCGAACCTGAGCCTCGGCATCCAGCGCCGAGCCGAGTTTCACGTAGCTGGATACGTCGGCAATCGCCACGTACAACTTCCAGCCACCGGAGAACAGGCGCAGCTTGCCCGGACGGGCTTCGCAATAGACCGCATCGTCGAAGTCGCGGGCATCTTCGCCGTCAATGGTGACGAACGGCAGATGACGCAGGTCGATGCGCTTCTCTTTGTCTTTCTCTTCGACTTCCGGCTTGAGCTTGCCGGCTTCCTTGAGCACGGCGTCAGGCCAGACGTGAGGAATGTCGTAGGTACGCAGGGCAACATCGATTTCCATGCCCGGCGCCATGTAGTTGCCCACGACTTCAACCACGTCGCCTTGCGGCTGGAAGCGTGGCGTCGGCCAGTGAGTGATCTTCACTTCGACGAACTGACCGATCTGCGCGTTGGCGTTACGACCCGGCGTCACCAGCACTTCCTGCTGGATCTTCGGATTGTCCGCAACCACGAAACCGATGCCGCCCTCTTCGAAGTAGCGGCCGACGATGGTTTCGTGAGCGCGGGACACCACTTCGACGATCATGCCTTCGCGGCGACCACGACGGTCCAGGCCGGATACCCGGGCCAGGGCACGGTCACCATCGAACACCAGACGCATCTGCGCCGGGCTCATGAACAGGTCGTCACTGCCGTCGTCCGGCACCAGGAAGCCGAAGCCGTCGCGGTGACCGCTGATGCGACCCAGGATCAGGTCAAGCTTGTCCACCGGCGCATAAGTGCCACGACGGGTATAGATCAGTTGAGCATCGCGCTCCATGGCGCGCAGACGGCGGCGCAGGGCTTCGATCTGGTCTTCTGTGGTCAGACCAAACTCTTCGACCAGTTGCTCGCGGTTAGCAGGCGAACCTCGATCAGCAAGGTGCTGAAGGATCAGTTCGCGGCTAGGAATGGGGTTTTCATATTTTTCCGCTTCACGAGCGGCCTCGGGATCGAGGGACTGCCAATCGGCCATTAGAGAGTTTTCACCTTGTCTATATGCGGGTTAGTTTGGCATAGGCGTAATGAAACGGGAAATTTCAAGCTAAGACGACCCATCTAAAGCCCTGTATCGACACATCAAAGCTGAATTGCAGACCGCTGGTGAATTTTTTCAGGTTTTTTTGAAGCCGGGGGTTTACAGTTAAAAAGACGCTCCGTATAGTGCGCGCCATCGACGACGGACAACGTTGCCGATACTGCCCAGATGGTGAAATTGGTAGACACGCCAGCTTCAGGTGCTGGTGACCGCAAGGTCGTGGAAGTTCGAGTCTTCTTCTGGGCACCAATTTCGAGCTTGAGATTAGTTCAATTTCAAGGCTCACACAAAAACCCGCGAAAGCGGGTTTTTGCATTTTTGACCGCTGGTTTATTAATTTTAAAATCAGGGGTTTACAGATCAAAACGCTCTCCGTATAGTGCGCCACATCAACAGCGGCGACGCTGAAGATGAATGCCCAGATGGTGAAATTGGTAGACACGCCAGCTTCAGGTGCTGGTGACCTTACGGTCGTGGAAGTTCGAGTCTTCTTCTGGGCACCAATTCAAATTCAAGGTCGTAACCTTGGATTTCACAAAAACCCGCGAACGCGGGTTTTTGCGTTTCTGGCATTTGAAAACATCCCCTCTCCCTTGTAGGAGCGAGCTTGCTCGTGATGGATTCGCAGGCAACGCATTTCTCCAGACGCCCCTCGTTTTCGTTCACGCCCATCGCGAGCAAGCTCGCTCCTACAGGATTTATCGACGCATTTGAGAAGCAATATCGTTTATCATTGTTGCAAGTTATTGCAATGTGACAGTGAGGAACCCTGCGAATGATGTTTCGAAATACCCTGCGCCGCGGCCTGATCACCACCCTCCTCGGCCTGGCACTCGCCACTCCCCTCACTCAAGCCGCCGATCCGGTTGCCCTGACCCTCTACAACGGCCAGCACAAAGAAGTCGGCGATGCGGTCGCCAAGGCCTTCGAAGCCAAGACCGGGATCCACGTCAATGTGCGCAAAGGCAGCAGCAACCAGCTCGCCAGCCAGATCGTCGAAGAAGGCGATCGCTCCCCCGCCGACGTGATCTACACCGAAGAATCGCCACCCCTGAACAAACTCGGCGAACAAGGCCTGCTGGCCAAGACTGATGACGCCACATTGGCCGTTTTGCCCAAGGAATACGTCGCCGGCAACGGCACCTGGATTGGCGTGACCGCCCGGGTGCGCGTCGTTGCGTTCAACCCCAAGCTAATCGATGAAAAAGACCTGCCGACCTCGGTGATGGAATTCTCCGATCCGAAATGGCAAGGAAAGGTCGGCTTCGTGCCCACCAGCGGCGCGTTCCAGGAGCAAGCGGTGGCGATCATCAAGGTGCACGGCATGGACGCAGCCGAAGAGTGGCTGACCGGTCTGCGAGCATTCGGCAAGACCTACAGCAACAACATGGTTGCGCTGAAAGCGGTGGAAAATGGCGAAGTCGCCACCGTGCTGGTGAACAATTACTACTGGTTCGCCCTGCTGCGTGAAAAAGGCCAACTCGACTCGAAACTGCATTACTTCAGCGGTGGCGATGTCGGCGGACTGATCACGGTTTCCAGTGCTGCGGTGCTCAAATCCAGCAAACACCCCAAGGAAGCACAGCAGTTGCTCGCCTACATGGCCAGCGAGGAAGGCCAGCGCGTGATCACCCAGACCACCGCCGAATACCCGCTGCACAAAGGCATGGAGTCTGATCGCGGACTCAAGTCATTCAGCGAGTTGCAAGCGCCGAAAGTCACGCCAGCCGACCTCGGCAATGCCGAAGAAGCCCTGGACCTGGAACGTGACGTTGGCTTGAACTGATGAGCGCATCGCTATCTGCCACCAGCCTGCGCAGTAACAACGTGCCCCGCCGCAAGCGTCCTCCCATAGGGTTGGTGTTGCCGGTCTTGCTTTTGGTCGTCCTCAGCCTCCTGCCGCTGGCCTATGTCGGACTCAAAGCCTGGCAAGCAGGCTGGGCAGAAGCACTGCATTTGCTATGGCGACCTTATGTGTTCGGCTTGCTGCGCAACACACTCGCACTGATGATTGGCGTCACCATTGTTTGCGGGGTGATCGGTATGTCGCTGGCCTGGCTGCTCGAGCGCAGCAATCTGCCGGGGCGACGATTGTGGGGCGTGATTCTCTGCCTGCCGTTTGCCGTACCGGCCTTTGTCAGCAGCTTCACATGGGTTTCCCTCAGCGCTCATTTCGAAGGGCTCGGCGGGGCGATCCTGGTGATGAGCCTGTCCAAGTATCCGTTGATCTTTCTGCCCGTGGCGGCAACCTTGCGCAATCTCGATCCATCCCTGGAAGAGTCGGCTCGCACATTGGGGCAAAATCGCTGGGGCGTGTTCTTTCGCGTCACCCTGCCCCTGCTCTGGCCTTCGCTGCTGGCGGGTTCGTTGCTGATTGCCCTGCACATGCTGGTGGAGTTCGGCGCCTTGTCGATCATCGGCCTGCAAACCTTCACCACGGCGATCTATCAGCAGTTCGAGTTGGAGTTCAGCAATGCCAACGCGGCGATGCTCTCCGCCGTACTGCTGACGTTGTGCCTGGCGCTGCTGTGGCTGGAGCTGCGCGTGCGGGGCAAGGGTCGACACATGCGCACCGGACAGGGTGCAGCGCGACGCGCGGAACAGGTTCAACTGGGATCCTGGGCTGTGGCGGGACAGCTTTACTGCCTGTTGCTGGCAATCATTGGCAGCGGGATTCCGCTGGGGATGCTGGTCTACTGGTTGGCGGTGGGAACATCAGCAGCCTTTCCTGTAGCGGCAATCGGCGAAGCATTGCTGTCGTCCCTCGCACTGTCGCTGGGTGGCGCGGCTCTGTGCCTGGTGCTGGCGGTGCCGGTCGGCCTGCTGGTCGTGCGCTACAAAGGCCAACTGGCGATCTGGGCCGAGCGCCTGCCCTATCTGCTGCATGCGCTGCCGGGGCTGGTCATTGCCCTGACCCTGGTGTATTTCGCCCTGCACTACGTGCCGATGCTCTACCAGACTTCGGCATTGCTGCTGATCGCCTATGCCCTGCTGTTTCTGCCGCTGGCCCAGGCGCCGATCCGCACCGCCCTGAACAAGGCGGCACCGCAGCTTGAGGAGGCAGCACGCACGCTGGGAGCCTCGTCATTCAGTGCCTTCTGCCGAGTGACACTGCCGATTATTTTCCCGGCAATGGGGGCTGCTTTTGCCCTGGTGTTCCTGGATGCGATGAAGGAGCTGACGGCGACCTTGCTGCTGAGCCCCACCGGGCTCAATACCCTGGCGACGGAAGTCTGGGCGCATACCGCGAATGTGGAGTTTGCGGCGGCGGCGCCTTATGCGGCGCTGCTGATATTGGTGTCGGGCCTGCCGGTCTATTTGCTGACGACCCGGATGTATCTGAGTCGCTAAGACCGTCATCGCGAGCAAGCTCCCACAGGTTTCGATGGTGGACACAAAGTTTGTGAACACCCCGGATCAAGTGTGGGAGCGAGCTTGCTCGCGATGAGGCCATCCCTGAAACAGTATTAAGCCCTGAACTGCCCCAGGCTCGCCTTCAACTGCGCCGCCAGACCATCGAGCACTTTGCCGCTCGCCGTAGTCTCCACGACAGCTTGCGCCGCTTTCTCGGCCTGGGCATGAATGGTCTGCACCCGCCCCCGAACTGCCTGCGCGCCCTGCGCCTGATGCGCTGCAGCCTGGGTAGCCAAACCGATCGCCGCATGGACCTGCTCGACGGATGCCTGCACCGACTGCTGCAACCGCGCACTGTCACGCAGCACCAGTAAACCCTCATTGGCTTGACGCCCGGCCTGACCAATCGCCGCCACAGCCTCTCGTGCACCTTGCTGCAAGGCCACGATGTGCGCCTGAATATCGCCGGTGGAGCTCTGCGTCTTGCTCGCCAGCGCCCGCACCTCATCGGCCACAACGGCAAACCCGCGCCCGGTCTCGCCCGCACGCGCCGCCTCAATCGCCGCGTTCAGCGCCAGCAGGTTGGTCTGTTCGGCGATACCATGAATCACCGTCAGCACCACCTCAATTTGCTCACTTTGCTGCGCCAGGCGCTCGATCACTTGCGCGCCAGTATTGACCTGACCCGCCAGTTCCTCGATCAGGCTGCCGACTTTCGCCGAGGTCCGGGTGTTTTCATCGGTGGCCTGACGAATGTCCACCACCTGCTTCAGCGCCGCCTGCATGGCATGGCTTTCCGACTGCGCCTCATCAGCCATTTGCGACAAGGCGCGCAAACTCTCCGCCACCTCGTCGCGCTGCATGCCAGCCGCTGCGTCCGCACCGGCGTTGCGCAAGGTCATGGCGCCGATCTCCACGCCGGTACGCTGGGCGACATCCCCCGCCTCACGCACAATCGGCTGCAACTTATCCACAAAGCGATTGACCGCCGAGGCCATGTCGCCGATTTCATCCTTGCTGTTGATCTGCACGCGCTTGGTCAGATCACCCTCGCCCGCCGCCAGGTCATCCATGGCAACGATCAGCATTTTCAGGCGATTGACCACTCGGCGACCGAGCACCACCGCCAACAACAGCAGGACACCGAAGCCCACCACCGCCAGACACACGCCGATGCGCCAGCGCAATGTCGTAGCAGCTTCCTGCACAGTGCTGGTGGTATTGGCCTTCATTTCCGCCGCCGTGGACTGCGCCGACTGCAGACGCGAGCGCATGGCTGTTGCGCTGTCAGCAGCCGCACCCTTGAGGCTGTCGCCCACCAGTTGATCGCTGCTGGCGATCAACGCCGAGAAGCGCTTGTCGAGGGCCGCCAGATCAGTCTCCACGGAAGCCGTCGAGACCCCCATCAGGACCTTGCCGATTTCTACGCCGTTAGGATTGATCGGAGCCTCGATGTAGAACACCGAAGGATCGTTCTTCGCCGCATCCAGCACCTTGTCCAGCGCACGCTCGCCCTGGCCTTTTTCCAGCAGCGCCTTGTTGATCGGATTTTCCCGATTGAGGTAGCGCGTCAGGTGCTGGCCGGTGGCGTCGTCATACACCACGAACAGCACATTGGGATTGCGCTGGGCCCGGCGGGCGAACTCGGAAAGTGTCGGAATGTCGTTGTCCCACATGGCGCGAGGTGCGACGGAAGCCAGAAGCTGCGCCATGTCGCTGGCGGAGTCCTTCAGGTCCTTTTCCAGGGTCGAACGCAATTGCGCCTGCTCCTGCTCAAGACGCGAGGACAAACCGGCTGTCAGGCGCTGACGCGTACTGGTAGAGAGACTGTCGAGGCTCGACGTGACTTCGCGTCCCGCCTGCTCAAGCTCAGCGGAAAGCTTTTGACTGTCCGCGCCCAGGCGCAGGCCCAGTTCGGCTTCCAGCGCGGTCACCGTGCTCCGGGTCAGAGCGACAGCTACCAGCACCTGCACCAAAAGGGCGATACCAAGGGTAACGAACACGGGCCGCAACAAACGGCTCTGTAACAATGAGAGAACGGCCGACACTTGATATCCCTCTGCAAAAGCGCCATTAAATTGATGGCACGCCAAAAGTGACGTTTTAGGCAAAGCTGATAGCAAAGGTCATGCCGTCCAGCAGGCATAAACGACAAAGGCCCCAATGAAGGGGCCTTTGTGTTTTACATCAACGACTTATCAAGCAAACGGATGGCGCAGGACGATGGTTTCGTTGCGGTCCGGGCCCGTCGAAATAATGTCGATCGGCGCGCCGATCAGCTCTTCGACGCGCTTGATGTAAGCACGGGCGTTAGCTGGCAGCTCTTCCAGGGTTTTGGCACCCACGGTCGATTCGGTCCAGCCCGGTACTTCTTCGTACACAGGCTGCAAGCCCACATAGCTGTCAGCATCAGTCGGGGCAACGGCCTTGCCTTCTGCATCCTTGTAGCCGACGCAGATGTTGATGGTCTCCAGACCGTCGAGCACGTCCAGCTTGGTCAGGCAGATGCCCGAGATGCTGTTCACATCGATAGCGCGACGCAGGATAACGGCGTCGAACCAACCACAACGACGGGCACGGCCGGTAGTCGCGCCGAACTCGTGACCTTGTTTGGCCAGGTGTGCGCCGACTTCGTCGAACAGCTCCGTCGGGAATGGACCCGAACCTACACGGGTGGTGTAAGCCTTGGTGATGCCCAGGATGTAGTCCAGGAACATAGGGCCGACACCCGAACCGGTAGCAACGCCGCCAGCGGTGGTGTTGGAACTGGTCACGTACGGGTAGGTACCGTGATCGATGTCCAGCAACGAACCTTGGGCGCCTTCAAACATGATGTCTTTGCCAGCACGACGCAGGTCGTGCAGCTCGGCAGTCACGTCCAGCATCAGCGGCTTGAGCAGCTCAGCGTATTCTTTGCACTCGGCCAGGGTCTTGTCGAAGTCGATGGCTGGCTCTTTGTAGTAACCAACCAGCATGAAGTTGTGGTAATCCACCAGTTCACGCAACTTGTCTTCAAAGCGCGGCATGTTGAGCAGGTCGCCAACACGCAGGCCACGACGTGCAACCTTGTCTTCGTATGCCGGGCCGATGCCACGACCGGTAGTACCGATCTTCAGCTCGCCACGGGCCTTTTCACGAGCCTGGTCCAGCGCAACATGGAAGGACAAGATCAGCGGGCAGGACGGGCTGATGCGCAGGCGCTCGCGCACTGGTACGCCCTTCTCTTCCAGCTTGGTGATTTCCCGCAGCAGAGCGTCAGGTGCAACCACCACGCCGTTGCCGATCAGGCACTGCACGCCCTCGCGCAGCACGCCCGACGGAATCAGGTGCAAGACGGTCTTCTCACCGTCGATCACCAAGGTGTGGCCAGCGTTGTGGCCACCTTGGTAGCGCACTACGGCGGCAGCATGTTCGGTCAGCAGATCAACGATCTTGCCTTTGCCCTCATCACCCCATTGGGTGCCCAGGACTACGACATTCTTACCCATAACACTTGTCCTCATTCGCGCAAACTTGGTGCCGGCGGCAGCCGGCAGGAAAACTCAAGAAGCCAGTGGCGATACTTGCCAAAGCCCGTTCTGCTGAATCAATTGCCGGTCGCAGTCCGCTTCACGGGCGGCGGCCAAAGGTTGTCCAGGCAAAGCCTGAACGACACGCTGACCCTCACTGCGCAACTGGCAAACCTGCTGCCAGAGTGCCGCATCCGTACTGTCAGGCATCCAGATACCGCCAGACGGTAGCTCGATCTCAGCACGCCCCAGGGTCACCAGGGTTTTCAAATCGGTGGAGAAGCCAGTCGCCGGACGGGCGCGACCGAAGTCGGCGCCGATGTCGTCGTAACGACCGCCCTGGGCAATGGACTGGCCAACACCCGGTACGAACACAGCGAACACCACACCAGTGTGGTAGTGGTAACCACGCAGCTCGCCCAGGTCGAAATACAGCGGCAGCTCAGGGAAACGCACGGACAGCCGCTCGGCAATCGCCAGCAAGTCGTCCAGCGCGGCCAGAACAGGGGCCGGCGCCTTGGCCAGACGCTCGCGGGCCGCAGCCAGCACTTCACGACCGCCACACAGGTCGACCAACGCCCGCAGCATGCCCGACAGATCGGCAGGCAAGCCTTCGGTCAAGGTAATGACCTCGTCGATGGCCTTACGTTGCAGGGCATCGAACAACTGCTGCTCGACTTCACCGGACAAACCGGCAGCACGGGCCAGGCCGCGATAGATGCCAACATGACCGAGGTCCATGTGCACATCCGGCACATCGGCCAGTTGCAGCATGGCCAGCATCAGGCTGATGACTTCGACGTCACTGCTCGGACTGCCGTCGCCGTACAACTCGGCACCCAGTTGAATCGGGCTGCGCGAGGAAGACAGGGCGCGAGGCTGCGCGTGCAGAACACTACCGGCATAGCACAGGCGGCTTGGGCCTTCACGACGCAGGGTGTGCGCATCGATGCGCGCCACTTGCGGTGTGATGTCGGCGCGGAAACCCATCTGACGGCCCGATTGCGGGTCAATGACCTTGAAGGTGCGCAGATCCAGGTCCTGGCCCGCGCCGGTCAGCAGGGATTCCAGGTACTCGATATGGGGAGTTACGACAAACTCGTAACCCCAGCTCTGGAACAGATCCAACACCTGACGACGCGCGACTTCAATACGCGCAGCTTCCGGTGGCAGTACTTCTTCGATGCCATCTGGCAGAAGCCAGCGGTCTACCGTTGCCATTACGCCTTCCCCTATCTCCGGGCGACCAGCCTGTCGGCGAGCCTTGAGTGAAGCAGAAAATGGTCGGCTTGCGCACAAACTACGCGCATGAGCGACGGAGCGAAAAGCCCTTCTACCGGCTTCGCCAACCACTTTCCTCGAAAAACTGTCGAGCCAATCGGCCCGGCATCTGCTTGAAAACAGCAATCAAACATGCAGACGCAAAAAAGCCGGGAATTTCCCGGCTGCCGCATCATACACACGTTTTCCCAAAGGATCACCCCGCCAGAGGTTTTAGCCGCCCGGCGGGGGATAAATCAGGTCAACGCCGTATCAAGGCTTGGCTTTTTCCAGGTAATGGAAGAAGTCGCTGCTTGGGTCGAGGACCAAAACGTCGGATTTGTTCGCGAAGCTTTCACGGTAGGCGCGCAGGCTACGGTAGAACGCGTAGAACTCCTGATCCTGACCATAGGCCTTGGAGTAGATCGCAGCAGCCTGGGCATCGCCGTCACCGCGAACCTCTTCGGATTCACGATAGGCTTCAGCCAACAGCACGCGGCGTTGACGATCAGCGTCGGCACGGATGCCTTCGGCCAGCTCGTTACCCTTGGCGCGGTGCTCGCGAGCTTCACGCTCACGCTCGGTGCTCATACGCTCGAACACACTGCGGTTCACTTCTTTCGGCAGGTCGATGGTCTTGACCCGAACATCGACCACTTCAATGCCCAGCTCTTTCTCGGCCATCTTGTTCAGCGATGCCGTGATATCCGCCATCAGCGCATCACGCTCACCCGACACCACTTCGTGCAGGGTGCGCTTACCGAACTGGTCACGCAGGCCCGATTCCAGACGACGGGAAAGACGCTCGTCGGCGATTTGCTTGAGGCCGGAAGTCGCGGTGTAGTAACGCTCTGCGTCCTTCACGCGCCACTTGGCGTAGGCATCGACCATCACGGCTTTCTTTTCCAGCGTCAGGAAGCGCTGCGTCGGTGCATCCAGCGTCATCAGGCGTGCGTCGAATTTACGCACCTGGTTAACGTAGGGCACTTTCACATGCAGGCCTGGCTGAACATCGGTCTGGACCACGCGACCGAACTGCAGCAACACCGCACGCTCGGTCTGAGCCACAATGTAGAAGCAGTTCCAGGCAGCGATAGCCACGACGACGCCGACAATAAGGGCGATCAGCGATTTATTGCTCATCAGCGACTCTCCCTGGTACGTGCTGGCTGTTGCTGCAGATCAGCTGCCGCACGCGCATTCGCTTCATTGCTGGTGGCTGCCGCACTGCTCACCTGGGTGCTGGTGTTGCGACCACTTTCGACCATCTTGTCCAGAGGCAGGTACAACAGGTTGTTCTGGCCGTTCTTGTTGCCGGTCACGAGAACCTTGCTGGTGTTGGTGAAGACTTCCTGCATGGTGTCCAGGTACAGACGCTGGCGGGTGACTTCAGGGGCCTTGCGGTACTCGGCGACCAGCTTGGTGAAGCGGTCGGCCTCACCCTTGGCGCGCGAGACGGTCTCGTCACGGTAACCGTTGGCATCCTCAAGGATACGCTGGGCCTGACCACGAGCTTCCGGCACGACGCCGTTGGCATAGGTTTCGGCCTGGTTGCGCGAACGCTGCTCGTCTTCACGGGCACGGATCACGTCATCGAAGGCTTCCTGGACCTCACGCGGTGCCGCTGCGCTCTGAACGTTGACCTGGGTGACGGTGATACCGGTGCGATACGTGTCCATGAAGCGTTGCAGACGCTCCTTGATCTCGCTGGCCATCAACTCACGACCTTCGGTCAGCACCTGATCCATCGCGGTGGAACCCACCACATGGCGCAAGGCGCTGTCGGTCGCGTGCTGCAGGCTGATTTCCGGCTGATCGACGCTCAGCACGAAATCCTGCAGGTTGCTGATCTTGTACTGCACGGTCAGCGGCACTTCGACGATGTTCTCGTCTTCGGTCAGCATCTGGCCCTGCTTGGTGTAGGCACGCTCACGCGTGACGTTCTCCATGTACTTCTTGTCGATCGGCGGGAAGTAGATGTTCAGGCCTGGCCCCACGGTTTCGTAGTACTTGCCGAAGCGCAGCACCACAGCTTGCTCCTGCTCGTCGACGACATAGACCGCGCTGTACAGCCAAACGGCCGCCAACACGACCAGACCGATGCCGAGCAAGCCGCCAAAGCCGCCACTCTTGCCCGGACCACCGCCGTCGTCGCCACCACGTTTTTTACCACCACCGAACAAACCGTTCAGGCTTTCCTGCAGCTTTCGGAAGGCCTCGTCGAGATCTGGTGGCCCCTTGCGGTCGCCGTTGTTACGACGCTTGCCACCCCAAGGATCCTGATTATTCGAGTTGCCACCCGGCTCATTCCAAGCCATAGCGCTCTCCATCTGATAAAGCAAAGACGCACCCACGGCGCGCCGACCAATGCTACAGAATGCCTGTCACCACGGCACAACCGCTTTCTCAGGCTTTTATTGCAAAGTGTGTTGCTCGATGAATTCCATCGGCTGCAATCCCTCGCGGCTTACCAGTCGATTCAACTCGACCCGGGGCAAACGAACGGCCAGCAAACTGATGCCTTCTTCGTCGTGTTCTTCTTTCTGCACCGCTCCGAGTTCGAAGAACTGCGCACGCAGTCGAGCGAATCGTTGCGGCAAGCGCAAGGTACCGACAAACAAATCACTGCCCAGTAACTCGGCAATGGCTTGCTCAAGCAATTCCAGACCACTGCCATCACGCGCCGACAGCCAGACCCGTTGGGGCTTGCCGTTTTCGTCGCGCTGGATTTGTGGTTCAACGCCTTCAAGCAAATCGAGTTTGTTATAGACCTCGAGGATCGGCAAGTCCTGCGCACCAATCTCGCCGAGCACCACCATTACCTGCTCGATCTGCAACATGCGATCCGGTTCGGCCGCATCGATCACGTGCAACAACAGATCGGAGTTGCTCGACTCTTCGAGGGTAGACCGAAATGCTTCGACCAGCTTGTGGGGCAAGTGGCGAATGAAACCCACAGTGTCCGCCAGGACAATCGGCCCCAGATCGTCTATATCCAGACGACGCAGGGTCGGGTCCAGCGTGGCAAACAATTGGTCAGCTGCGTAGACGTCGGATTTCGTCACGTTATTGAAGAGCGTGGATTTACCGGCGTTGGTGTACCCCACCAGGGACACGGTAGGAATATCCGCACGCGATCGGCCACGGCGCGACTGTTCTCGCTGGCTGCGCACTTTCTCCAGCCGACCCTTGATCTGCCGCAGGCGAATTCGCAGCAAACGGCGGTCGGTTTCCAGTTGGGTTTCACCCGGGCCACGCATACCGATACCGCCACCTTGGCGCTCAAGGTGAGTCCAGCCACGAACCAGCCGGGTGCTCATGTGGTCAAGCTGGGCCAGTTCGACCTGGAGCTTGCCTTCATGGGTACGGGCGCGCTGGGCGAAAATATCGAGAATCAGACCGGTACGGTCGATCACGCGACACTCGAAAACACGTTCGAGGTTACGTTCCTGACTGGGTGTGAGGATGTGATTGAAAATCACCAGATCGGCCTGTTCGGCTTTGACCAGGTCGCGCAGTTCCTCGACCTTGCCACTGCCAATCAGGGTCTTGGCAGTTGGCCGATGACGCGGCACGTTAAAAAACGCGACCGTCTCGGCACCCGCCGAATTAGCCAATTCCTGAAACTCCTGCGGATCTTCGCGCGCCTCAGGGTCCTGTCCATCCAAGTGAACGAGGATTACTCGTTCACCACCACCGTGGCGCTCAAAGAACAAAGGAGACTCCTATCAGGCGTTACCTGGCTCAGCGTCACCTGCATCGGATTCGGTTGCGCTAGGCAGACGAATTGGACGAACCGGCACCACTGTAGAGATCGCGTGTTTGTAGACCATCTGGCTGACGGTGTTTTTCAGCAGGATAACGAACTGGTCGAAAGACTCGATCGTGCCTTGCAGCTTGATACCGTTGACCAGGTAGATGGACACCCCAACTTTCTCTTTACGTAAAGTATTCAAGTAAGGGTCTTGTAGCGAATGCCCTTTTGACATGTGCCGCACTCCTTTAAGGATTCAATATAAAAAATAGGTAATCAGATGGCTTTGGCCGTCACACCCCCAAGGATAGACGGCAATTGCAAGGACTCAGCTCAATATGGAGATGGTCCCAAGGTATTTCAAGGCGCGCGGCAGATTGTCGCAATCCAGACTGTCCAGCCAATGCAGATCAGTCCAACTGCGCAGCCAGGTGAACTGGCGTTTCGCCAATTGGCGCGTGGCAATGATTCCACGCTCCTGCATCTCGGCTGACGTCAGCTTGCCATCCAGGTAGTCCCAGACTTGGCGATAGCCTACTGCACGTATAGACGGCAACCCGGCATGCAGGTCACCTCTATTACGCAGGGCTACGACCTCGTCAATGAATCCCTGTTCCAACATTAAAGTGAATCTTTGTTTAATTCGCTCGTGCAGTACCTGACGATTTGCCGGAGCAATGGCCAAGTTCGCGACAGTATAGGGCAATTGTTGCAGTCCCGAAGCGGCTGCTTCAGTACTTTGCGCAGATTGTTGCAAACGCAGGGCGGTCATGCTTTGACCGCTGACACGATAAACTTCCAGCGCTCGACTCAATCGCTGGGGATCGTTCGGATGTATTCGAGCCGCGGACTCCGGATCGATCACCGCCAATTGTTCGTGCAAGGCTTGCCAGCCAAGGCGCGCAGCCTCTTCTTCGATTTGCGCACGGACCTCGGGATCGGCAGCCGGCATATCTGCCAGACCTTCAACCAAAGCCTTGTAATAGAGCATGGTGCCGCCCACCAGCAGCGGAATTTTTCCCCGTGCGGTGATATCGGCCATGGCTTCCAGGGCGTCACGGCGGAAATCCGCAGCCGAATAGCTCTCGGCAGGGTCGAGAATATCGATCAGACGATGCGGATATTGCGCCAGCAGCTCTTTGGAAGGCTTCGCGGTGCCAATGTCCATGCCACGGTAGACCAGCGCCGAATCGACACTGATCAACTCGCAAGGCAGGACCTTGGTGAGCTCGATGGCCAGGTCGGTCTTGCCGGCGGCGGTTGGGCCCATCAGGAAAATCGCAGGTGGGAACTGGCTCATCAACGACCGCGCAAGAACAATTTGTCCAGATCGTCCAGACCCAGCTGGGTCCAGGTCGGTCGGCCATGGTTGCATTGACCACTGCGCTCGGTGTTTTCCATGTCGCGCAGCAGACCGTTCATTTCCGGCAACGCCAACCGCCGATTCGCACGAACCGCGCCGTGGCAGGCCATGGTCCCGAGCAATTCG
The DNA here is from genome assembly GCF_058791055.1 of Pseudomonas sp. EU05-FHT14B02. NCBI lineage: Bacteria > Pseudomonadati > Pseudomonadota > Gammaproteobacteria > Pseudomonadales > Pseudomonadaceae > Pseudomonas > Pseudomonas sp. EU05-FHT14B02. The sequence continues at coordinate 96,545 of NZ_JBYTDD010000015.1, forward strand.
TTCAGGTGCGCCTGAATGCGGTCGCTGGTGCCGAACTCCATCAGGTCAGCCAGGACGTCAGCGACCAGCCGGTTGGCTTCGGCCTGTTTGAGCAGTGCCGGAATCTGCCGTATCGCCAGGGTTTCCGGGCCCAGACGCTGCAATTCAAAGCCCAGGCGCTGGAAACAGGCGACATGCTCCTCGGCGCAATCGGCTTCACGCTGACTGACGGCCAGGGATTCCGGCACCAGCAATGGCTGGCCGCTCAGGCCCTCACTGGCCATCGCCACCTTCAGACGCTCATACATGATCCGCTCGTGGGCGGCGTGCATGTCCACCAGCACCAGGCCCTGAGCATTTTCCGAAAGAATGTAGATGCCCTTGAGTTGTGCCAGTGCATAACCGAGCGGTGGGATGTCGTCCTGCCCGGCCGGCAGCGCGACGGCATTGGCCTCGGGCAGCGGTGCAAAAAACTCGCGATAGGCGGCCTGCGCTTCGGCGACAGGTGTACCGGACTGCGGTCGCGGCGTGTATTGATATTGATAACCCGCGCCAGCACCCGAACCCGCCGGAGTATTGAACGACGGCTGAGCCTGAGGCTGTTCCAGCAGCGCATTGGCGGCCAGGCGCATTTCGCCCTGGGGTCCGAATTCACCGGCTTCGAGGCCGGTAGGCCGGACGATGGCCGTGGCAACCGGCGCCGCCAGTTGATCGTCGGGGCGCACATCGCCCAAGGCGCGATGCAAGGTGCCGTAGAGGAAGTCGTGAACCATGCGCCCTTCACGGAAACGCACTTCGTGCTTGGTAGGGTGCACGTTGACATCGACGCCGGTCGGATCGACTTCGAAAAACAACACGAAGGTCGGATGCCGACCATTGAACAGCACGTCGCGATAGGCCTGGCGTACCGCATGGGCCACCAGTTTGTCGCGCACGGCACGGCCATTGACGAAGAAATACTGCAAATCGGCCTGGCTGCGGTTGAAGGTCGGCAGGCCAACCCAGCCCCATAGATGCAGGCCGTTGCGCTCGATTTCGATCGGCAGTGCCTGCTCCAGGAAACCCGGCCCGCAGATCGCCGCCACGCGCCGGGCACGGGCCGCGTCATCATGGGCCTCGTGCAGGCTGAGGATGGTCTTGCCGTTATGGCGCAGGTGGAATGCCACATCGAAGCGCGCCAGGGCCAAGCGTCTGATCACTTCTTGCAGGTGATCGAATTCGGTTTTTTCGGTCTTGAGAAACTTGCGCCGCGCCGGCGTGTTGAAGAACAGGTCGCGCACTTCAACCGAAGTGCCCACCGGGTGGGCCGCTGGTTGCACACGGGGCGCCATGTCACGGCCCTCGGTCTCGACCTGCCACGCCTGATCGGCGTCGCGGGTGCGGGAGGTCAAGGTCAGGCGCGCAACGGAGCTGATCGATGCCAGGGCCTCGCCGCGAAACCCCAGGCTCATGACCTGTTCGAGGTCTTCCAGGTTGCGGATCTTGCTGGTGGCGTGACGGGCCAGGGCCAACGGCAGGTCATCGGCGGAAATGCCACTGCCATCGTCCCGTACCCGCAGCAGCTTGACGCCGCCCTGCTCCACATCGACATCGATGCGTTTGGCGCCGGAGTCGAGGCTGTTTTCCAGCAGTTCCTTGATCACCGAAGCCGGGCGCTCGACCACCTCACCCGCGGCAATCTGGTTCGCCAGCCGCGGGCTGAGCAACTCGATGCGAGCGCTGTTATTCACGGCCTCATTCATTCTTTGGCCGCCAGTTCAGTGCCCGGAATGGTCAAGTGTTGACCAACCTTGAGTTCATCGCTCGACAGGTTGTTGGCGCTGCGCAGGGTGGCCGGCGTAACCTGATAACGAACGGCGATCATCGCCAGCGTCTCGCCAGGGTTTACCCGATGGTCACGTGGACCTTGGGCGATTTTTCCGGAATCACGCAGCCAGGCAATGTAAGTGCCTGGCGGCGGGTTCTGTTGGAAGAACTGGCGCACACCGCTGCTGATCGAACGCGCCAGCGCCTGTTGATGGCTTGACGCTGCAAGCTTCGAGGCTTCGTTGGCGTTGGAGATGAACCCGGTTTCCACCAGGATCGACGGAATATCCGGCGACTTCAGTACCATGAACCCGGCCTGTTCAACTCGCTGCTTGTGCAGTGGCGTGACCCGACCGATGTTGCTCAAGACTTTCTGGCCAACATTCAGGCTGGAGGTCAAGGATGCGGTCATCGACAAGTCGAGCAGCACGCCGGCGAGCATGCGGTCTTTGTCATCGAGGCTGACGTTGCCGGCACCACCGATCAGGTCGGAACGGTTTTCGCTGTCGGCCAGCCAACGGGCGGTCTCGGAGGTCGCGCCGCGATCGGACAGGGCAAATACCGAGGCACCGAAAGCGGCGGCAGAAGGCGCAGCGTCGGCGTGGATCGAGACGAACAAGTCGGCGCCTTTCTTGCGGGCGATTTCGGTACGGCCGCGCAATGGAATGAAGTAGTCGCCGGTACGGGTCAGTTCCGCACGGAAACCTTTCATGCCGTTGACCTGGCGTTGGGTTTCGCGGGCAATCTGCAGTACCACGTCTTTCTCGCGCTGGCCTCGGGAGCCGGAAGCCCCCGGATCTTCGCCACCGTGACCGGCGTCGATCACCACAATGATGTCGCGCTTGCCAGCAGGGGCTGGCGGTAACTTGATTGCAGGCTCTGCAGGCGTGACCGGCACGGCAGGCACCGTGGCGACCGACGGTGTCGGCGCTGGCGCAGGCGCGGCGTCTGCGGCGTTATCGAACAGGTCGACCACCAATCGGTTACCGTACTGAGCGTTCGGCGCCAGGGAGAAGCTTTTCGGCGTCACGGCCTTTTTCAGGTCGATGACCACCCGCAGGTCCGTTGGCGTGCGCTGGGCCGAGCGCATGGCGGTAATCGGGGTGTTCGAGGTATTGACGTTGAGCGGCGCACCGAGGGTCGCGCCATTGATGTCGATGACCAGGCGATCCGGAGCCGTCAGGGTAAAGACGCTGTGTTGCACCGGGCCGGTCAGATCAAACACCAGTCGCGTGTTGTCCGGTGCCCGCCACAGACGAACACTGTTGACCTTCGAATCGGCCACAGCGTCGACGGTCACCGCCAAGAACAACACCCCTACGGCAGCCACCAACGCGCGAAAGCGCATACCTAACCCCATCATCTATTTGGATTCCAATGCCAAAGCGGCACACCAGGCCTCGCCACGCGAGCCCTGGGATAAAATTTTCAGCGAACGCCCGCTGTCTTGCGGGCTAATGGTAATGGTCAGGTCAGGCTTTGGCAAAAAGCCTGCACCTTTATCGGGCCATTCGATCAGACACAGGGCATCGTCTTCGAAGTAGTCGCGGATACCAAGGAACTCTAGCTCTTCCGGATCGACCAGACGGTACAAATCAAAATGGAAGGCGCGAATGTCACCGATCTCGTAAGGTTCGACCAGGGTGAAGGTCGGGCTTTTGACTGCCCCGACATGCCCCAGACCGCGAATGATGCCTCGGGACAACGTGGTTTTGCCCATCCCCAGGTTGCCCTCAAGGAAGATCAGGCCATGGCCTTGGGTGATTCGGGCAATGCATGCGCCAAAGTCGCTCATGGCCTGTTCATCGGCCAGGTACAGGGTTACTTCAGACACGGTGCTTGCTCCTCCAACAACTGACGAATGGCTGGGATCAGATCACTGGCCGCCAGCCCACGGCCCAATTTTCCTTGTTGCTCGCCGGCATTGGCGTGCAGCCAGACCGCCAGGCAAGCCGCGTCGAACGGTTCCATGCCCTGGGCCAGCAATGCGCCGAGCAAACCGGCCAGCACGTCGCCCAAACCGGCGGTGGCCATGGCCGGGTGCCCCTGATGACACAGCGCCAGACGTCCATCGGGATGGGCGATCAGGCTGCCGGCACCTTTCAGGACGACGACCGCTGTATATTTTTTACTCAATGCATGGGCTGCGGCGGGACGGTCAGACTGAACGTCGGCAGTGCTCACCCCAAGCAGTCGCGCAGCCTCTCCTGGATGCGGGGTGATCACACAACCCCTGGGCAGATCGACCTGTCCACCCGCCAACAGATTCAAGGCATCGGCATCCCAGACTTGCGGCAAAGGCGCATTGGCCGCAGCCGACAGCAGGCTGCGCCCCCACCCTGCCTGACCCAGGCCCGGCCCGACCACCAACACCGATACCTTCTCAAGCAACCCCATCAGTTGATTGGCCGACGACGTGCCCAGCACCATGGCTTCCGGAATTCGAGAAAGCGCTGACGAAACGTGTTCCGGACGGGTGGACAGCGAAACCATGCCCGCGCCGCTGCGCAGAGCACTTTGTGCACTCAGCAAAATTGCCCCACCGTAACCGCGATCACCGCCAATGAGCAGCACATGGCCGAACTTGCCTTTGTGGGATGCCGGTGCCCGGGACACCAGACGCGGCAGGTTAGCGATACACAAGCGCCGAGCCGTGAACGCAGTACCGTTCAGCAACTGCGGATCAGCCTGCAGATCGTTGAACACCAACTCACCCGTCACATCCGCGGCATCACCGGTGAACAACCCCACCTTCAAGCCAATGAACGTGACCGTCAGGTCGGCATGCACGGCATGACCAAGGATGCGGCCCGTATCCGCGCACAACCCTGACGGAATATCCACCGCCGTAACCGGCAGTCCGCTGGCATTGATCGCAGCGATGGCGCTGACATAGGGTTCACGCACGTCACCGCTCAGACCGGTGCCAAGCAAAGCATCCAGCACAATGCCGCGCAATCCGGATTGTGCCGTCCAGGGCTCAATGAGCACCTGTTCAGACACCGCCTCGGCATGGGCCGACGCCGCATCACCCTGTAAGCGCTGCGGATCGCCCACCGCCAGCACCCGCACCAACCAACCGGCACGTTGGGCCAGTACGGCCACCAGGTACCCGTCGCCAGCGTTGTTGCCATGTCCGGCCAGCACGCTCAGCTCGTTTGCCGTCGGCCACTGTCTCACCAGCGCCCGCCACGTCGCCCGCGCCGCGCGCTGCATCAATTCGAAGCCCGCCGTGCCGGCGGCGATCAGGCTCGAGTCGAGTGCTCGCACCTGGGCGGCGCTATACAGCGCGTCGGGTAATTCATCTTTAGTGTGCGGCATGCGTCTTCGAGCTCCGATGTCTGGCAGAATTATACGCACCTCAGCCCCGGTTTCTCTCGTCTCATGCCCGCTATTACCACAGATCTTCCCGCCCTCGCCCAATCCATCAAGGACTGGGGCCGCGAGCTGGGCTTTCAGCAAGTCGGCATCAGCGGCCTCGACCTGGCCGAGCATGAGCAGCACCTGGAGCGCTGGCTCGAAGCCGGCTACCACGGCGAAATGGATTACATGGGCGCCCACGGCAGCAAACGCTCGCACCCCGAAGAGCTGGTGCCGGGCACTTTGCGCGTGGTGTCCTTGCGCATGGATTACTTGTCCGGCGACACGCAGATGGCAAAAATGCTCGCCCAACCGGAAAAAGCCTACGTCTCGCGTTATGCCCTGGGTCGCGATTACCACAAGCTGATCCGCAAACGCGTGCAACAACTGGCGGAAAAAATTCAGGCGCAGATCGGCCCGTTTGGCTACCGCGCCTTCGTCGACAGTGCCCCGGTACTGGAAAAAGCCATCGCCGAACAGGCAGGGCTTGGATGGATCGGCAAAAATACCCTGGTCTTGAACCGCAAGGCCGGCAGTTACTTTTTTCTCGCCGAACTGTTCGTCGACCTGCCGCTGCCGGTCGACCCACCCCATGCCACCGAACACTGCGGGCGCTGCAGCGCCTGCCTCGACATCTGCCCGACCAACGCCTTCGTCGGCCCCTATGTGCTGGATGCCCGACGCTGCATTTCCTACCTGACCATCGAACTCAAAGGCGCGATCCCTGAAGAACTGCGGCCACTGATCGGCAACCGAGTGTTCGGTTGCGATGACTGCCAGATTGTCTGCCCATGGAACCGCTTCGCCCGCCCTTCAGGTGAAAGCGATTTCAAGCCGCGGCACAATCTGGACAATGCCGGGCTGGCGGAACTGTTCATGTGGGATGAAGAGAAATTCCTGAGCAGCACCGAAGGCTCGCCGCTGCGCCGGACGGGCTATGAAAACTGGTTGCGCAACCTGGCGGTAGGCCTGGGCAATGCGCCTTCAACGATTCCGGTGCTGGAAGCGCTGAAGGCGCGACGGGAACATCCTTCGGAACTGGTACGTGAACATGTCGCGTGGGCGTTGCGGCAACACGCCGAACGTCAGGCTTCGTCGTTATAAACAAACTTGGGCATTTCCCAATGAAAACGGATCGCCAGCAAGCGCAGCAGAAAACCGCCGAACAAGGTGATCAGAATCGATTGTTCATCGGGTAATTGCAGATAAATGCAGAGCATGTAGCACCACGCCGCGGCGAACGAAACGCTGGCATAAAGCTCACGCCGGAAGATCAGCGGAATATCGTTGCAGAAAATGTCCCGCAGGATGCCGCCGAAGACGCCGGTGATCACCCCGCTAACGGAGGCGACCAACATGCCATGGCCCATTTCCAGGGCAGTGATGCAGCCGATCAGGGTGAACGCCACCAGCCCCATGGCGTCGAGCACCAGGAACAGTGAACGCAAATGCCGCATCCAGCGGGCCGTGAACACTGTGATCATCGCGGCTGCCGTGGTCAGCACCAGATATTCCGGGTGTTTGACCCACGTCAGAGGGTAATGCCCGAGCAGCACATCGCGCACCGACCCGCCACCCAACGCCGTGACGCAAGCGATCAGCACCACACCAAACCAGTCCATGCCCCGTCGGCCGGCAGATAGGGCGCCCGTCATGGCTTCGGCGGTGATGGCGATCAGGTAGAGCATCAGCAGCATAGTGGCGGTCCTTGCAGAAAGGCGCGCAGTCTACTCAGTTCACCAAAGCCCACAACCCCTGTAGGACCGTGGGTTGTATCAGAACTTGATGAAATGCTTGCGGTAGTGCTGCAACTCAGCGATCGATTCGCGGATGTCGTCCAGGGCCAAGTGCGTGCTGCCCTTCTTGAAGCTGTCACGCACATCCGGTGCCCAACGCGCGGCCAGCTCTTTGAGGGTCGACACGTCGAGGTTGCGGTAGTGGAAGAAGCTTTCCAGGGATTTCATGTGGGTATAAAGGAAGCGACGGTCCTGGCAGATGCTGTTGCCGCAGATCGGCGACTTGCCCTTCGGCACCCACTTCTCCAGGAAGGCGATGGTTTCGGCTTCGGCTTCGGCCATGCTGATGCGGCTGTCGCGAACCCGCTGGGTCAGCCCGGAACCGCCATGCTGACGAGTATTCCACTCGTCCATACCGGCAAGGATTTCGTCGCTGTGGTGAATGGCGATCACCGGGCCTTCGGCCAGGGTGTTCAGGTCACTGTCGGTGACGATGGTGGCCATTTCGATGATGACGTCGGTGTCCGGGTTCAGACCGGTCATTTCCAGGTCGATCCAGATCAGGTTCTGTGGGTTTTGCATGTGTCGGCTCCTAGGCAATGCTGCGCAGTTTAGCCTAGGCCGGTGGCCGGGCGTGCTAAACTCGCGGCCGTTTTACCTAATCGCTGCATTCTTGATACGGAACACCCATGGCCAAACGCCAACTCAATCGTCGTCAAAACTGGCGCATCGAAAAGATTCAGGGCGAACGCGCTGCCCGCGCCGCCAAACGCGAGTCCTCGGCCGTCGAGGCACTTGAGGGCGGCGATCTGGGCCCGGAACAGCACGGCCTGGTGATCGCGCACTTCGGCGTGCAGGTCGAAGTCGAGGCCCGCGACGGCGAACTGGCCGGCCAGGTATTCCGTTGCCACCTGCGCGCCAACCTGCCGGCGCTGGTGACCGGTGATCAGGTGGTCTGGCGTGCCGGCAACCAGGGTATCGGCGTGATCGTGGCGCAACTGCCGCGCAACACCGAGCTGTGTCGCCCGGACAGCCGTGGTCAGCTCAAACCGGTTGCGGCCAACGTCGACATGATCGTCATCGTGTTTGCACCACTGCCCGAGCCCCATGCCAACCTGATCGACCGCTACCTGGTGGCGGCCGAGCATGCAGGCATCAAGCCACTGTTGCTGCTAAACAAATTCGACCTGATCGACGAAAACAACGCTCCCGCGCTGAATGCCTTGCTCGCCGTATACCGTACCCTCGGCTATCCGGTGCTGGAAGTGTCGGCGCACCACGGCAACGGCATGGAGCAATTGCAGGCGCAACTGGACGGGCGCATCAGTGTGTTCGTCGGCCAGTCCGGTGTCGGCAAGTCCTCGCTGGTCAACAGCCTGCTGCCGGAAGTCGAAACCCGCGTCGGCCCGTTGTCCGAACTGTCCGGCCAGGGCACCCACACCACCACTACCGCGCGGTTGTTCCACTTCCCCGGTGGCGGTGAGTTGATCGACTCCCCGGGTATCCGCGAATTCGGCCTGGGCCACGTCAGCCGTGCCGACGTCGAAGCCGGCTTCATCGAGTTCAACGACCTGCTTGGCACCTGCCGTTTCCGTGATTGCAAGCATGACCGCGAACCCGGTTGCGCCCTGCTTAAGGCCCTTGAAGACGGCCGCGTGCAGCAACAGCGGATGAACAGCTACCGTTCTATCATCGCCAGTCTGCCGGAAAACGGCTACTAAACAGACGTGTCGACCACCCTGCCTTCAGCGGGGTGGCCGGCGGCTGGATCTTCCCCCCGCTTAAACATCAGGCCTTTCTGTAAGACCTGCACACGCTCGCTTGTAGGGCATTTCTCTTTCCGCACCGCCTCCTTGTAGCCGCCCTGTATTCGCCTAAGTTCTAGCCCTCTTCGCACTCCAGCGACTCCGAGGGACACCTATGCAAACCTACCACCTGTTCATCAGCCACTCGTGGAACTACTCCGACGCCCACGACAATCTCGTGCGCCTGCTCAACGCCAAGCCTGGTTTCACGTACAAGAATTTCTCGGCTCCACCGGACAACCCGATTGTCGGCGCGAAAACCGACAAACAACTTGAGGAGGCCATCGAAAACAAGATTCGCCCGTGTTCGGCGGTATTGATCATGGCCGGGATGTACTCCACCTACAGCAAGTGGATCAACAAGGAAATCGAAATCGCCAAGCGCATGGGCAAGGTGATCATTGCGATCAAGCCGTTCGGTGCCGAGCGCATTTCCACGGTGGTACGTGACGCGGCACATGCCGAATGTGCGTGGAACACCAACAGCATCATCAGCGCGATTCGCCAGCATACGGCGGTGTAACCATGCGCAAGGGACTGTTTATCGGCATCAACGACTACACCCACGTGTCGCGCCTGAGCGGTTGCAGCAATGACGCCATGGCCATGGCCTCCGTCCTGAAAACCGACGCCAATGGCGATCCGAACTTCAAGAACATCGTGCTGACTTCCGCCGAGGACTTCCTGAGCAGGGCAAAACTCGAAGACCAGATCCGCGAGCTGTTTTCCGGTGACTGCAATGTCGCGCTACTGTACTTCGCCGGTCACGGCAGCTTCGACACCGACACCGACGAAGGCATGTTGATCCCGCAGGATTACAAGAGCGCCAAGGACGGGATTCGCCTCAGCGACATCCTCAACTGGGCGAGCAAGGCCACCAAGATCAAAAACAAAGTGATCATTCTCGATTGTTGCCAGAGCGGCTCGGCCGGCGAACTGCGCGCCTTGCGCAGCGAAGGCAGCGTGGTCGGCGAAGGCATGACCATTCTGACCGCCTGTAAAAAGGAAGAACCGGCGATGGAGGGCATGCAGCACGGCGTGTTTACCGGATTGCTGCTCCAGGCCCTGCACGGCGGAGCCGCGAACATCCTGGGCAAAATCACCCCCGGCAGCCTCTATTCGTTTGTCGACAATGCCCTTGACGCCTGGGAACAGCGTCCGGTGTTCAAGACCAACGTCTCGCAGTTCATTTCCCTGCGCGAAGTGTCACCGCTGATCCCCAAAGAAATCCTGCGCAAACTCCCCGAATGGTTTGCCGAAGCCGAGTCGGTGTACCCCCTCGCCCCCAGCTTTGAGCCCACCGAGCCCGAGTTCAACCCGGAACAGGGCGAGGTCTTCGCCCAGTTGCAAAAGTGCAACCGCCACAGCCTGGTCGAACCGGTGGACGCCGAACACATGTACTACGCCGCCATCCACTCCACCGGCTGCCGCCTCACCGCCCTCGGCGCCTATTACCGCGAACTCGCGATCAAGGGACATTTCTGATGCCAGTGTTTATCAGCTACCGCCACATGGACCGCGCCCACGCGATCAACATCAACACGCGCCTGATGCAGGCCAACATCAAGACCTACCTCGACGTACTGGATGCCGAATCCCAGACCACCGACGACATCACCGGAGTGATCACCCGCAATATCAGCGAATGCACACACCTGCTGGCGGTAGTGTCGGAGAAAACCGCACTGTCCTGGTGGGTGCCGTTCGAAATCGGCGAGGCGACCATCACCAACCGACGCATCTGCTCGTTCAAGACCGGCCCGACAGAGCTGCCGCTGTACCTCGACAAATGGCCGAAGCTGACCAGCGACCGGGACATCGAGTTCTTTATTGATGCTTATCGCAACGAGTCGATGCTCAAGCGCTCGATGTCACTGGATTCTGTGACCGGTAGCGAGTCGGTGCGTAGCGTTAACAGGACTAACGCTGATCGATTCCACACGGATCTCAAGTCCAGGATTATTCGCGGCTTCTGAGTTGCCCACCTAAAAAACCATATCGCCAGATATGGTTTTTTTGCACTGCAAAACGATCCTTCACCTTTTATTTACTTGAGTCATTAAACTGTCGCAACATCGAAGCCTTTTATTCAGTCAAAGAAAATCACTTAGAGCCAATGAGCAAACTAAAGCTATTGCTTATTATCCTTAGCTCTAAAAACCTGTCAGATATGACAGTAGATCAAAGCAAAAAAAACACTGACCATGTTGCCTGAGGCTGAGCACTTGAAAAGTTCGGATGGAGCGATAACTCCCGACAATTCACCGCGCTTTTTTCTCTGAGGTTTTACGAGCAGAGGTTGACTGATCACAGCCAGCCTGGCTGACACCTTCAACACCGAGAACCTATATATGAATATTAAAAAACCAGCTCAGAAGCACGATAAACAACCAATGAACGGGAAGGTAGCTGCAGTGATGCGACTGGCAAACGCAGAACGCACATTCGAGTCATATTTTTTGTATGGTGATAGTAATCCGGAGCATCGTTACATTAACGCTTCATCCCAAAATAGCGACTACATTGTGTTTACAATCCCGGCAACCTGGGGATTAGGCCCCCATGATTTAAAGTCTCACCCGAAAGTTATCAAATTTGAGCCCAGCTTAGGCTTTCCGAACGATCCAGAGTCGTGGTATGCCCAACGAGGGGAAGTATTCATTACTGACATTAGCGATAAGAATTTTGAAGGCAGGTTTACTTGTTATGGAAACCCCATTGATGGTGAGGATAAGCCGGCATTAATAGGAGGAACTTTCAAGATTGACTTCACGCCACCTAATAAATAACTTCGATTCTTTACAGAGTCCGCACTCATCACGCAGTGAACGCTGCTCAAAAAATGCCCGTATCGCAAGATACGGGCATTCTCCTTTTACGTTACATTCAGCGCTCGGAAATCACGGCTTCACGGCCGGAGCACCGGGGTCACCCGTTTTCGGCGCTGGATCATCGAACAAGTTCAACCGTTCACGAAGCTCGTGCGCCGGCAGCGGTTCCTTGTCCGCCGGCAACGCGTTCGGGTCGACCGGTGCAGCCGGTGCGGCTCTCGGCGCAGCCGAACCTTGCGGTGCATCAGGAGCAGGCTCAGCACCTTGCGAACCTTCGATCGCACGCTGGGCTTTCTTGGTCAGCACCACGATGTCGATACGGCGGTTCACCGGGTTGAACGGATGTTCGCGATCGAACAGGGCCGACGAGGCATAACCGACCACGCGCGCCACCTGCGCATCCGGATAGCTGCCCGCCACCAGCGCACGACGCGCGGCGTTGGCACGGTTGGCCGACAGTTCCCAGTTACCGAAATCACCGGTGCCCGTGTATGGCTTGGCATCGGTGTGGCCACTGATACTGATCTTGTTCGGCACCGCCTTGATGGTGTCGGCCATGGCCAGCAGGATGTCTTCGAAATACGGTTTCAAACGCGCTGAACCTGAATCGAACATCGGGCGGTTTTCCGCGTCCATGATCTGGATTCGCAGGCCGTCCGCCGTGATTTCGAACAGGATCTGATCCTTGAACTTCTGCATCTGCGGGTTTTCTTCGACCTTGTTCTGCAGTTCTTGCAGCAACAGCTCGAGGCGCTCTTTTTCGACCTGCTCGGCCATGCCTTCGACCTGATCGGTATCGATGGTGACCTTGTCCGGCTGCGGCTGAGACTTCACCTCGGGGTTGAGAGTGTTTTCCGGCGCCAGGGTCGGCGTGCCGCCCAGATCGATGATGTAGGGCGTGCCACTTTCGGAAAAGCCGATCGGGTCCTTGAAGTAACCGGCGATGGCAATTTTCTGTTCCGGCGTGGCGGTGGAAAGCAGCCACAACACCAGGAAGAACGCCATCATCGCCGTGGCGAAGTCGGCGAAGGCGATTTTCCACGCGCCCCCGTGATGCCCACCGGCGATGCGCTTGACGCGCTTGATGATTATCGGCTGATTATTTTCCATAACTTAACGACCGCGAACCGCTTGTTCCAGCTCGGCGAAGCTTGGACGATGCGCCGGATACAGGACCTTGCGCCCGAACTCCACGGCCAGCGATGGCGGCATGCCGGAAGCCGAAGCCACCAGCGAGGCCTTGATGGCTTCGTAGACGTTCAGTTCTTCCTTGGCATCATGGGCCAGGGAATGGGCCAGCGGGCCGAAGAAGCCGTAGGCGGCGAGAATACCGAAGAAGGTACCCACCAGTGCCGCACCTACGTGCAGGCCGATGGACTTCTGATCGCCCTCACCCAGCGAAGCCATGGTCACCACGATACCCAGTACCGCCGCGACGATACCGAAACCGGGCATGGCGTCGGCGATGCCGTTGACCGCGTGGGATGGGTGCTCGAGGTCTTCCTTGAGGCTGAACAGTTCCATGTCGAACAGGCCTTCCAGTTCGTGGGGAGCCATATTGCCGGAAGACATGATGCGCAGGTAATCGCAGATGAACGCGGTCATGCGCTCGTCCTTGAGTACCGACGGGTACTTCGCGAAGATCGGACTCGCAGCGGCATCTTCGATGTCGCCTTCGATGGCCATCATGCCTTCGCGGCGGCTCTTGTTGAGGATCTCGTAGATCAGGCCCAGCACTTCAAGGTAGAAGGCGTGGTTGAAACGTGAACTGAACATGCTCAGAGACTTCTTGAGCACGTGCATCGTCATGTAGCCGGGGTTGGCCTGCAAGAAGGCGCCGAGGGCCGCACCGCCAATGATCATGACCTCGAAAGGTTGTATCAGGGCGGCGATCTTGCCGTGGGAAAGCACGTATCCGCCGAGCACGCTCGCGAATACGACGATGATGCCGATAATTTTAGCCATAGGTTAGGAGAGCACTTACTGAGTCGGGTTCAAGGTCATATTCGGAAGTTAAAAAATCTCTTCTTCTACTTATCGGCAAAACTGCGCCAGACTATAGCCCGTTCAGGCGAAAAGCTAATTTGACCCCATCCGGGCACAGGTAATGTTGACGATGATCGCCTCCCACCATGGTTAACGAAACGAACGTTCCAACACCAAAACCAACGACCCTCGAAGGCTGGGTCAAGCTGCTCGATGGCGTACGTCTTCCCATCCCGCAAGCCAGCCATGACCGTGTCTGCAAGGCCATCCGCGACAATCGCAGCTCGCTGCGCGATATCGCCGACCTCATGCAAGGCAGCCCGGCCCTGGCCTTGAGCGTGATTCGCGAAGCCAACCGGCACACCCATGGCAGCATGACCGAGCCTGCGGAAAACCTTGAAATTGCAATCAATCGCCTCGGCCTGAAGCGCACCGAAGAGCTGCTCGCACGCTTGCCCGCCGCCCCCCAGTCCGACATCCCCAAAGCCTTGCGTCAGCTGCAGATGATCAGCCAGCACGCAACGCAACAGGCCAACGGTTTTTTTGCCAGTCGCCTGGCGCGCCTTTGGCAGGATATCCACTGGGGCAGCCTGCTGTTTCTTTCGCCGCTGTGGCCGCTGGCGCTGACCCATCCAGAACTGCTCGAAGACTGGGAGCTGCGAGTCATCCATAAAGGCGAGTCGGCACGCAAAGTCGAGCAGCAACTGTTTGGCGTACGCCTGCTGGAAATCGGCCAGGCGCTGGTGGAGGTCTGGCGCTTGCCGATCTGGGTGCAGCAAGGCTATCGATTGCTGCTCACAGAGCAGCGGGAACTGGTGAAAGTCCTGCGCATCGCCCGTGACAGCGACCATCCACTGCGCCAGCAGAATCGCCTCGATGACGATCCGACCCTGCGCCGCTGGCTCAATCAACCGGCCAATACAGTGCTGCTGGCCAATGGGCTGGCGCTGTCGGCGCAACACGCCTGGGACAGCCCCCATAGTGAGCGCTGGCAGTACCTGACCAGCCTTTACCTGCAAATGCCGATGGACGAAGTGCAGCAGCAATTGCACCAGCAAGCCGCCAACAGCGCACGCCAACACGCCATGCCCGACCTCTGGCACCCCGCCGAGTCGCTGATCTGGCCGTGGGGCATGAACCGTGTCCACGCAGGCTTGCTGCCGGCAGCGGCACCTACCGCCGAAGACCTGGCGAAGTGGCGCAAGCAATGTACCGAGTTGCTGGTCGAGCCGAGCCGTTTCACCAACGCCATGCACCTGACCATCGCCGCCCGTGACGCCCTCGTGGCCTGCGGCATGCGCCGGGTGATGATCCTGATGGCCGATCGCACCCACGCCAACCTGCGCGTGCACCAGACGGCCGGCCTGCCGAAAGAGGCGGCCGGGCTGAACTTCGTGGTCAGCCAGAGCAACGTGTTGCAACGCCTGCTTGCGCAACAGGCCCAGGTCCGCCTGACACCGGCCAACAATGCGCAATTCTCGGCCCTGCTGCCCAACAGCCTGCGCTCGCAGTTCAGCGGCGAACACCTGCTGCTGCGCTCGCTGGTCAACAATGGCCGGGTGATCATGATCGTCGTGGCGGATCAGGGCGGTGGGCCGCTTTCAGAAATTTCCGTACAGGCCTTCGGCAAAACCGCACAATGCATCGAAAAAGCCCTGCACAGCTTTAGCAGCCGAGGCCAATAAGCTGCGCTACAATCCTCCCTTTTGTGCTCTGGAGACCTCACATGTCTGACTTCTCTGGCTTGCCGCTGGTGATCGAGCCGAGCGACTTGCTCCCTCGCCTCGACGCCCGCGAACTGATTCTGGTGGACTTGACCAGTGCCGCCCGCTACGCCGAAGGGCACATTCCCGGCGCGCGCTTTGTCGATCCTAAACGCACGCAACTGGGTCAGGCGCCCGCTCCTGGACTGATGCCCCCGCAGGCAGCACTCGAAGCGTTGTTTGGTGAGCTGGGACACAATCCCGATGCGGTCTACGTAGTGTATGACGACGAAGGCGGCGGTTGGGCCGGACGCTTCATCTGGCTGCTGGATGTCATCGGCCACAGCAAGTACCACTATATTGACGGTGGCCTGACAGCCTGGCTGGCAGCAGGCTTGCCCATGTCGATCCAGGTCCCGCCGCACGTGGGCGGTCCGGTTGCGTTGACCCTGCACGATGAACCCACCGCCACCCGCGAATACCTGCAAAGCCGTCTCGGTGCCGCCGACCTGGCAATCTGGGATGCGCGCGGGCCGCTGGAGTACTCGGGCGAGAAAGTCCTGGCAGCCAAGGGCGGACACATTCCCGGCGCGGTCAATTTCGAATGGACCGCCGGTATGGATCAGGCGCGCCAGCTGCGCATCCGCACCGACATGCAGCAGATCCTCGATCAACTCGGGATCAACAAAGACAAAGAAGTGATTACCCACTGCCAGACCCATCACAGGTCCGGCTTCACCTATCTGGTGGCCAAGGCTCTCGGTTATCCGCGGGTCAAAGGCTACGCCGGCTCCTGGGGCGAATGGGGCAACCACCCCGATACGCCCGTAGAGATTTAAGTTTTTCAAGGACAGTTAATGAACAAGCGTCTGTTTATCGTCAGCCAGTACCTGCTGCCCCACAACCTGCTCTCGCGACTGGCCGGCTGCATCGCCGAATGCCGCGTGCGTTGGTTCAAGAATGCCTTTACCGCCTGGTTCGCCAAGCGTTATCAGGTGGACATGTCCCAGGCGCTGGTCGAAGACCTGACCGCCTACGAGCACTTCAATGCGTTCTTCACCCGCGCACTGAAAGACGGTGCCCGTCCGCTGGACGAGACCCCGGGCGCGATCCTCAGTCCTGCCGACGGCGCGATCAGCCAGCTCGGCCCGATCGAGCACGGCCGCGTGTTCCAGGCCAAGGGCCACAGCTTCAGCGTGCTGGAACTGTTGGGTGGCGATGCGGCAAACGCTGCGCCGTTCATGGGTGGCGAATTCGCGACCATCTACCTGTCGCCGAAGGACTACCACCGCGTGCACATGCCACTGGCCGGCACCCTGCGCGAGATGGTCTACATTCCGGGCCGCCTGTTCTCGGTCAACCAGACCACTGCTGAAAACGTTCCGGAATTGTTTGCCCGCAACGAACGCGTGGCGTGCATTTTCGACACCGAACGCGGCCCGATGGCCGTGGTGCTGGTGGGTGCGATGATTGTGGCGTCGATTGAAACCGTGTGGGCCGGTCTGGTGACACCGCCGAAGCGCGAGCTGAAAACCTTCCGTTACGACGAAGCAGCACGCGCGCCGATCCACCTGGAAAAAGGTGCGGAACTGGGTCGCTTCAAATTGGGTTCGACCGCTGTCGTGCTGTTCGGGCCGGATCAGGTGAAGTGGGCTGAAGAAATGACCGCTGGTACAGCGGTGCAGATGGGTCAGGGCATGGGCGCACCGAAGGCCTGATCAACGCACATACCTGTAGAAGCGAGCCTGCTCGCGATGAACCATAGAGCGACGCGGGCATTCAGAAAGCCCGCGTCTTCGTTGACCACCATCGCGAGCAAGCTCGCTCCTACAGTAGTTTTGCAGTGTTACAGCTGGCCGTCGCGATCGCGGAAACCCAGCAGATACAGCACACCATCCAGCCCCAGGGTGGAAATCGCCTGCTTGGCCGACTGTTTCACCAGCGGCTTGGCACGGAATGCCACGCCCAATCCGGCAATCGCCAGCATCGGCAGATCGTTGGCGCCATCGCCGACGGCAATGGTCTGCTCCAGGCGCAAGCCTTCCTTGTGTGCCAATTCTTTCAACAAGTCTGCCTTGCGCTGTGCATCGACAATCGGCTCGACCGCCACGCCGGTGACTTTGCCGTCGACCACTTCAAGTTCGTTGGCGAACACGTAGTCGATACCCAGCTTGGCCTGCAATTGCTTGGCGAAGTAGGTGAAGCCGCCCGACAGAATCGCGGTCTTGTAGCCCAGGCGCTTGAGTTCGGCGAACAGGGTTTCGGCGCCTTCGGTCAGGCGCAGCGAGGCACCGATGGAGTCCAGTACATTGACGTCCAGACCTTTGAGCAAGGCCAGGCGCTCCTTGAAGCTGGCACGGAAATCCAGCTCACCGGCCATTGCCCGCTCGGTGATTTCCGACACTTTGTCGCCGACGCCGGCTGCCTTGGCCAGCTCATCGATCACTTCGGCTTCGATCAGCGTTGAATCCATGTCGAACACCGCCAGGCGACGGTTGCGACGGAACAGCGAATCTTCCTGGAAGGCGATGTCGACGTTCAGTTCTTGGGCGACGCTGAGGAATTCGGCACGCAGCGCCTGCGGATCAGCCGCCTCGCCACGCACGGAAAACTCGATGCAACCCTTGCCCTTGTCGGCCGGGGTGTCCAGCGGCATGCGCCCGGACAGGCGATCGATGTGGTCGATGTTCAGGCCATATTTGGCGGTGATCGAACTCACGGCCTGCAACTGTTCGGCTGTCACTTTGCGGGTCAACAGGGTCACAATGTGGCGCTTTTTGCCCTGATTGCCGACCCACTGCTGGTAATCCTGTTCGGACACCGGCGTGAAACGCACTTGTTGATCGAGCTCATAGCCCCTGAACAAGATGTCCTTGAGCACGGACTTGCCTTGCTCGGTGTCGGGAATTTCAACCAGGATGCCGAACGACAAAGTGTCGTGGATCACCGCCTGACCGATGTCGAGAATGTTCACACCACCCTGGGCCAGAACGCCGGTAATGGCCGCAGTCAGACCCGGACGGTCGACTCCCGTGATGTTTATCAGGACGATTTCGCGCAAGGCGCACCCCCGCAAGTGGAAAAAAACCGCATTCTACCCACTTTCAGTGACCATCGGGCACCGTGAGCGCTTTGACGGTCTAGGGCCTGTCGCTATACTGCGCGTCAACTTCACGGACAAAAGAGCCGAGCTCAAGTGAACCGGCCCACGCCAGTAAAAACCGACAACTTCTTCCTGCTGATCTTCCGGGCACTGCGCCACCGCCGTGTACCGATTGCATTGCGCATCGCCAGCCATAACGTGATCCTGGTCGCCCTGGCTCTGGTCATCTATGCCGGTGTGATGGGCCTGCAGTTCAAGCAGGCCATGCACGAGCAGGCGGATGCGCTGGGCGAAAGCCTGACCACGCAGACGGCCACCTCGGCCACCGAGCTGTTGGTGTCCAACGACATCCTCAGCCTCAACGTGCTGCTCAACAACCTGACCAAGAACAAGCTGGTGGCCCACGCCGCCATCTACAGCCCGGACAACCGCATCCTCGCCGAATCCGGCCAGCGTCCCAAGCATGGCCTGCTGGGCGAAGCCGAGGGCATGTACCAAAGCAAGATCACCTTCCAGGACGTGACTGCCGGGCAATTGCGCATCAGCCTGGACATGGACCAGTTCCAGCAGCCGATGACCATCAGCCTGCAAAGCATGGGCATTCTGAGTGCAATCCTGCTGGCCCTGTCCTTGGCCCTGAGCCTGCGCATGGGGCGTTATCTCTCCACGCCGCTGCTGCAATTGCGGGTGTGGCTGCGCAATATCGATGAATACACCCCGGCCACCGACCGCCAGGACGAAATTGGCGACCTGGCGCGCCAGCTGCACGCCAACTTCGCCCCGGAACCGGCCCCTGTGCCAGAACCGGAACCGGAGTTCGACGACATGGATGACGAGGCCGACCCGGCCTTCGAAGTCCGTAACCTGCGTGATCCGAGTTTCGACGAGAGCCGCCCGGTAGCGGCGCTCAAACCAGCGCCACGACAGATCGTCAGCACCGTTGAAGACGACGATGACGAAGACCCGTTCGCCGATCTGCGCGACGAGTCGCTGGACAGCCCCCCACAACCGGTGATTCGCAAAGCCACGCCGAGCGTGCCACAGCACAGCGCGGTACTGGCGGTGCAGCTGGGCTCCCAGGAGCAACTGCGACGCCTGCCGCGGGCGCGTCTTGAAGAACTGCTCGAGCGCTATCGCGATTGCCTCGACCAGGCAGCTTCCCTGTATCAGGGCGAAGTAGAGACCTTGAACGATGGCAGCACGCTGATGCTGTTCCACACCGAAGACAGCGGCGACGATTACCTGACCAACGCCATTTGCTGTGGCGAGCTGCTGCGGGCCCTGGGCCACCAGTTGCAGATCGAAGTCGCGGACAGTGGCATCACCCTGCAATTGCAGCTGGGCCTGACCCTGGGCGACGAGTTGTTCGGCCTGAGCCAGATCGACTTGCTGCTGACCGACCCTGCCCAGGACGCCCTGGCCCTGTCGCAACACAGCCGCAACCTGCTGCTGGTGGAGCGCAAGATCAGTGACGACACGTTGATCCGTCAACGTGCACGAATCCGCCCAATCGCCAGCCCTGAGGGCGCGTGCTGCGTAGAGCGGTTGATGGAGCCGTATCCGTCGATGCTTGAACGGCAACTGGCGCGGATGCATGAGCGTCGCGCTTAAGCCTTAACCTCGATATGAAGAAGCCCGCAGATGAGTGATCGTCTGCGGGCTTTTTTGTTGCCTGTTCTGGCCTCTTCGCGAGCAAGCCCGCTCCCACACTTCATCCGGGTTAGCCCAAAGGTGTGCTCACTGAAGATCCCCTGTGGGAGCGAGCTTGCTCGCGAAGAGGCCAGAACAGGCGCTAGATATCTCCAACCTGTAAAAACAACAAAGCCCGCATCAATGCGGGCTTTGTATGGATTCAGTCCACACTTAGAAGCGGAACACTTCCATATCCGTACGAATAGGCGCGGCCATCGGGATCTTCGGCTGCTTTTCCTGCTCTACCGCAGGTGCTGCCGCCTTGGCTGCCGGCTTGCGTGGGGCTTCGGCGATCGGCGGCTGATTGGCCAAGGGCTTGAGCGCCACCGACAGTTGTTCGGCCAGGCGTTGCAACAACACACCCTGTGCCTGGACCTGCGCCGCCGTGGTACCGGCATGCTGTTCCTGCAAATGGATGATGCGGTTGTCGCGGACCTGCCCGCGACGGTCGATCAGGCGCCATTGCGCGTCGAGGATCGCCGGTTGTTTTTCACCCGAATCCAGGCGCGTGATGGTCAGCAGCACCTGAACGTCGGGGGTGAAGCCCAATGTCGCCGGGGCCAGCACTACGCGCTGACTGTCCAGGCGACCCGCGACCTGGCGCAGCAGCAGCTGATCGATATCCGACGAAAGGCTGCCAGCCCAACGACCGTCGGTCGAGGCTTGCAAACTGCCATCGGGCTGACGCTGCAACAGGGTTTCGCGTTGCAGATAGTCGGCCACGGTGACCGGCCCCAACAATACCGCCATGCCCGCGTTCTGTGCGGGCTGAACCGGACTTCCCGCGTCCAGTTGATACAACGACACCGGCTGGTGAACGCTGCAACCCGCCAGGCCAAGAACGCCGGCGAGCAAAAGAATAAAAGGAAGGCGCAGAGCAGTCATCGTCCCATCCAGGTGGTCGCTAAAAGGCTGACCACAGTGAAAATACTCAATAAATATGAAGAACGCGCGGCAATGCCGGCGCTTGAAAGGCCATATCATCCGTGAATATGCGTTCCGACTCCAGCGTAAAGCGCCGAACTACGGGTTAATTCATAGTTCGGCGCTTCCAGGGGGCACCTAATTGAGGTTTTCGACAAGCAGCGCATCGACCCTCTGGAAGCCACGCGGCAATTTGTTGCCCCGACGGCCACGCTCACCCTTGTAGTGTTCGAGGTCGTCCGCTTTCAGTGACAAGGTACGTTTCCCGGCCTGCAACACAAGTGTTGCACCGTCCGGCAATACGGCGATGTCCGTCACATACTCTTCGCGACTGGCCACTCGCTCACCGGGAATCCCGATGATCTTGTTACCTTTGCCTTTACCTAATTGTGGCAGGTCGCTGATTTTGAAGATCAGCAGGCGACCTTCGGTCGTCACCGACGCCAGCCAGTTCTGCTCACGATCGGCCACAGGACGCGGCAGCATGACCTTGGCGTTGTTCGGCAGGCTCAACAGGGCCTTGCCCGCCTTGTTCTTGGCCTGCAGGTCTTCACCCTTGACCACGAAGCCGTAGCCGGCGTCGGAGGCGATCACGTACAGCGCATCGTCTTCCGGCATCAGCACGCACTCGAAACTCGCCCCTGGTGGCGGCGTCAGGCGACCGGTCAGCGGTTCGCCCTGGCCACGGGCCGACGGCAAGGTGTGGGCGGCCACCGAATAACTGCGGCCCGTGGAGTCGATAAACACGGCAAACTGGTTGGAGCGCCCGGCTGCCAGTGCCTTGAAGCCGTCCCCGGCCTTGTAGGAAAGCCCGGTGGCGTCAATTTCGTGGCCTTTGGCGGAGCGAATCCAGCCTTTTTCCGACAGCACCACCGTCACTTTCTCGTTCGGCAGCAGGTCGTGCTCGGTCAGGGCCTTGGCTTCGGCGCGCTCGACAATAGGCGACCGGCGGTCATCACCGTAGGTTTCAGCGTCCTTGATCAGTTCGCTGCGCACCAGTTTCTTCAGCTTGGCTTCGCTGCTCAGCAGGGCTTGCAGCTTGGCTTGCTCCTTGAGCAGTTCATCCTGCTCGGCACGCAGCTTCATCTCTTCCAGTCGCGCCAACTGACGCAGACGGGTGTCGAGGATGTAGTCGGCCTGGATTTCGCTCAGGGCGAAGCGTTCGATCAGCCTGGCCCGTGGCTGCTCCTCGGTGCGGATGATGTGGATCACTTCATCCAGGTTGAGGTAGGCGATCAACAAACCGTCCAAGAGATGCAGGCGACGCTCGACCTTGTCGAGGCGGAATTGCAGGCGACGACGCACGGTCTGCACCCGGAACTCCAGCCATTCGACCAGCAGCGCCCGCAGGTTTTTCAGCTGCGGCTTGCCATCCAGGCCGATGATGTTGATGTTGACCCGGTAGCTCGACTCCAGCTCGGTGCTGGCGAACAGGTGCTGCATCAGCGCATCGTGGTCGAAGTTTTTCCGTGCGCCCGGAATGATCACGATCCGGCACGGGTTTTCGTGGTCGGATTCGTCACGCAGGTCGGCAATTTGCGGCGCTTTGGACGGCTTGGCCTGCATCATCGCGGCGATCTGCTCCAGCACCTTGGCGCCCGAGACCTGATGCGGCAGCGCGGTGACGATGATGTCGCCGTCTTCGATGTGATACACGGCGCGCATGCGCACAGAACCGCGCCCGGTTTCGTAGATTTTCAGCAGGTCGGCGCGCGGGGTGATGATTTCCGCTTCGGTCGGGTAGTCCGGGCCCTGGATGTGTTCACAGAGCTGTTCGACCGTGGCCTTGGGTTCATCGAGCAAACGCACGCATGCCGTGGCGACTTCCCGCAGGTTGTGCGGCGGCACGTCGGTGGCCATGCCCACGGCGATGCCGGTGGTGCCGTTGAGCAGGATGTTCGGCAGGCGGGCCGGCAACACCAGTGGCTCATCCAGCGTACCGTCGAAGTTCGGGCCCCAATCCGCCGTGCCCTGGCCCAGTTCGCTGAGCAGCACTTCGGAATAACGCGACAGCCGTGCTTCGGTGTAACGCATGGCGGCGAAGGACTTGGGATCATCCGGCGCACCCCAGTTGCCCTGACCGTCGACCAACGTATAGCGATAGCTGAACGGCTGGGCCATCAGCACCATGGCTTCGTAGCAGGCCGAGTCGCCGTGGGGGTGGAATTTACCGAGCACGTCACCGACGGTACGTGCCGATTTCTTGTGCTTGGAATCAGCGTCCAGCCCCAGCTCGCTCATGGCGTAGACGATACGCCGCTGTACCGGTTTCAGACCGTCGCCGATATGCGGCAGGGCACGGTCCATGATCACGTACATGGAGTAGTTGAGGTAGGCATTTTCGGTGAAGTCAGCCAGTGATCGGCGTTCTACACCGTCCAGGCTGAGATCAAGGGAGTCGCTCATGCGGGCCTCATCGGTTCGTTGTCTGGCGCAGCAGCATGGTGCCACCGCGCTGGGTAAATTCAAGTTTGTTCAGTGCGCTCATGCCGAGCAACACTTGATCGCCATGCAGCCCCGGGGCCACCAGTGCGCGTACATCCCGCAGCACGATGTCGCCCAGCTGCAGGCGCTCGATACGGGTGCGATAGCCCTGGCTCAGGCCATTGGCCGTGCTCAGGGTCACGCCGAATCCTTCTTCCAGCTTCAAACGCTTGGCCAGGTCCGCCGGAATCGACACATCGGTCGCCCCGGTATCGAGCATGAAGTCCACCGGTTGGCCGTTGATCTGACCGCTGGCGACGAAATGCCCCTGCGCATTGCTCACCAGTTTCACCTCAATGAAACCCTCGCCCTGCTCCGAACTGACCACCACGTTCGGATTTTGCTGACGCGCTTCCCACTGGCCGAAAAAACGCGTGGCCAGAAACAACGCGGCACACCAGGCCAGTACCATAAACACCCGGCCGATGCGCTGCCCCGGGCTTCGTTGTCTCATGACTTGGCACTCCAGCCACCTTCCGGTGCAGCAAAACGCCAGACCACCGGACGGACTTCGCCATCGGCGCGAGCACCGTTGTTATTGTCGATACCGATCCAGACACCGTGAGCGTCCACTACCAGCGCTTCCGCGAGGCCATAATCCTGTGGATAACGCCGATTCTCCTGCAATGCCTCTTCGGCAAACGACCAGCAACGCTCGACTTTGGCGGTCAGCGCATCTCGGCGGCAGACCTCGAACGATTTGCGCTCCAGGGTAAACAGCTTGCCGTTGAACAATGACAGATCGGCAAAATCCCGAGGCATCGCTCTGGCGTTGGGAAACTGTGCGGGTTGCATTTCTTTCCCGGCTTCACTCAGCAGCACGCATCCACCCTCGCAGTCCCACACCGATTGCTTGCGCTTGATCAGCAGCAAACCGCGGCTCTCGCGCTCGGCAGCCAACCACAACTGGTCACCTTCAGGATTGATCGCAAGGCCTTCGAACAGTGCATTGAAACGTAACAACATGCCGCTGGCCCGGGCTTCACGCACCATGAGCGGCGGAATCTTCAGCCAG
This sequence comes from Pseudomonas sp. EU05-FHT14B02, assembly GCF_058791055.1. NCBI lineage: Bacteria > Pseudomonadati > Pseudomonadota > Gammaproteobacteria > Pseudomonadales > Pseudomonadaceae > Pseudomonas > Pseudomonas sp. EU05-FHT14B02. The sequence continues at coordinate 120,969 of NZ_JBYTDD010000015.1, forward strand.
GAAGTCGGCCCGGTTGGCGGTATTTGCAGTACCGCTGCATGGGATTCGCTGACCACGTAACGATTGCCGGCGCTGTCACAGGTGATGCCTTCGAAATCCAGATTGCCGCCACGCACGAACGAAGCGGCCCAGGTCCGCGAACGCAATCCCCAAGGCAACCCGCTGTCAGGTACTACAGGTACGCCGATGCCCACGGCCTCTGCGCGCCAGACGTTGGCCCGGGTATCGAGACGATAGATCTGATCATCGTCACGATCGGAGACCGTCCACAGCTCCTTGCCGCACTGGGCCAACCCGGACAGGTTGCCGCCGCGCATGCCATCGACGGCATGCTCGGACAGTAGACGCAGTTGCGGTGTCGGTTCGCCAGACACCGTCATTGAGGTCAGCAGCAACGCACACGCCAGGGCAAAGCCCAAGCGCATCAGCCCAGCACCTCGGCCAGGTTGCCCTTGGACTCCAGCCAGGTCTTGCGGTCACCGGCACGCTTCTTCGCCAGCAACATGTCCATCATCTCCGAGGTAGCCTCGAAATCTTCCAGGGTCAACTGCACCAGACGCCGGGTGTTCGGGTCCATGGTGGTCTCGCGCAACTGCGGCGGGTTCATTTCGCCCAGCCCCTTGAATCGGGTGACCTGCGGCTTGCCGCGCTTCTTCTCGGCCACCAGGCGATCGAGAATCCCGTCGCGCTCGGCTTCATCGAGGGCGTAGTAGATCTCTTTGCCCAGGTCGATGCGGTACAACGGCGGCATCGCGACGTAGACGTGACCGGCATCGACCAACGGGCGGAAATGCTGGACGAACAAGGCGCACAGCAAGGTCGCGATGTGCAGACCGTCGGAGTCGGCGTCGGCGAGGATGCAGATCTTGCCGTAGCGCAGCTGGCTCATGTCCGCCGCGCCCGGATCGACACCGATGGCCACGGCAATGTTGTGCACTTCCTGGCTGGCCAGCACTTCGCTGCCGTCGACTTCCCAGGTATTGAGGATCTTGCCGCGCAGCGGCAGGATCGCCTGGAACTCCTTGTCCCGCGCCTGCTTGGCCGAACCGCCGGCGGAATCACCTTCGACCAGGAACAGCTCGGAACGCATCGGGTCCTGTCCGGCACAGTCGGCCAGCTTGCCCGGCAGCGCCGGGCCTTGGGTAATGCGTTTGCGCTCGACCTTCTTGCTGGCCTTGAGGCGACGGCCGGCGTTGTTGATCGCCAGTTCCGCCAGCAGCATGCCGGTTTCCGGGTTGGCATTGAGCCACAGGCTGAACGCATCCTTGACCACACCGGAGACGAACGCCGCCGCTTCACGGGACGACAGCCGCTCCTTGGTCTGCCCGGAGAATTGCGGTTCCTGCATCTTCATCGACAGAACGAAGGCGATGCGTTCCCAGACGTCTTCCGGTGCCAGCTTCACACCACGCGGCAGCAGGCTGCGGAATTCGCAGAACTCGCGCATGGCGTCGAGCAGGCCCTGACGCAGACCGTTGACATGGGTACCGCCTTGGGCCGTCGGGATCAGGTTGACGTAGCTTTCCTGCACCGCATCGCCACCTTCCGGCAACCACAGCAGCGCCCAATCCACCGCTTCCTTGTTACCGGCCAGGCTGCCGCAGAACGGCTCATCCGGCAGGCGCTCGAATTCGCTGACCGCATCCACCAGATAGGAACGCAGGCCGTCTTCGTAATGCCATTCGACTTTCTCGCCGGTGGCCTTGTCTTCAAAACTGACCAGCAAGCCCGGGCACAGAACAGCCTTGGCCTTGAGCACGTGCTTGAGACGGCTGATGGAGAATTTTGGTGAGTCGAAGTATTTCGGGTCCGGCGCAAAGAACACGCTGGTCCCGGTATTGCGCTTGCCGACAGTACCGACAACTTCAAGCTCGGTGGCCTTGTAGCCATCCTTGAAGGTCATTTGGTATTCGTTGCCGTCACGTTTTACACGCACCCGCACTTCGGTGGACAAGGCGTTGACCACGGAAATACCCACCCCGTGCAGGCCGCCGGAGAACTGGTAGTTCTTGTTGGAAAACTTGCCACCGGCATGCAGCTTGGTGAGGATCAACTCGACGCCCGAAACACCTTCCTCGGGGTGAATGTCCACCGGCATGCCTCGGCCGTCATCGCTGACCTCCAGGGAATGGTCGGCATGCAGGATCACCTGCACCGATGTGGCATGCCCGGCCAAGGCTTCATCGACACTGTTGTCGATGACTTCCTGGGCAAGGTGGTTCGGCCGACTGGTGTCGGTGTACATGCCGGGGCGTTTGCGCACCGGGTCGAGGCCCGAGAGGACTTCGATGGCGTCTGCGTTATAAGAGCTAGCGCTGGGAGTGGCCATGGGGTCTCATCGTCAGTGTTCGGTGAAAAAAGAATTCATGGGGCTATCGCTCACAGTGCGGTGAAATCGATTGCCTGATACAAATCGGCGCCAATGCCGGCAAAACTCAACATGGCCGGCAATTGCCCGGCAAAACCCTGGAAACTGTGGTCGCCGCCGGCCTGGATACGCAAGGCGCATGCCCGGTAATACTGCTGGGCGAGGCGATAGTCCAGCGTTTCGTCAGCCGTCTGCAACCATACCTGATAACGCTGTGGATCCTGGGGCGCCGGCACTTCCAGCTCGGCCAGGGCCACCACGTGGTCGTGGGTCATTTCCCAGGTCTCTTCGGTATACAGGTTTTTCTGCGGCCCCAGATAGCCGTCGAACATCCGATGCGGGCTGACGGCAGGGTTGATCAACAGGGCTTTCAAGCCATGGCGCTCGGCCAAGTGAGTGGCATAGTAGCCGCCGAGCGAGCTGCCGACCAGCAGTGGCCGCCCCAGCTCGGCAATCGCCTGCTCCAGCTGCTCGATAGCCTGGCGTGGGTGATGGTGCAATGCCGGAACGCGCAAGTGTTCGCTCAGGCCCAGACGCTCCATCACCTCGACCAACTGACAGGCCTTCTTCGACAACGGCGAGCTGTTGAAGCCGTGGATATAAAGGATCGAACCGGACATTTGAGCTCCCTGTGCGTCGGCTAAAGAGGCGGAGTTTACTGTAGGAGCGCGTTTGCTCGCGATGGGCGTCGACGATAACGGTGCAAACCTGGCGCCCCGCGGCGTTCTCAGGTTAATCGCGAGCGAGCTCGCTCCTACAGGGGGGGTCAGTAGCCGTTGGAACCGTAATCCACAGTGAAATCAAACCCGGTGACCCGCTCGACACCCGTTTCCAACCGCCCATCGGGCAGCAACCGCAGCCAGCGATACCCGGGGGCCTGTTCCCCGACCTTAAAATCCTCACTGCCGGGCTCGAACTGGATGCAGGTCGAGGGCGAGGCGATCAAACGTACGCCGTTGCGCATCCGGTCGATTTCCTGGTGCACATGCCCCCACAGCACCGCACGTACCTGCTCGAAGCGATCCAGCACGGCGAACAGCGCCTCGGGATTGCGCAAGCCGATCGGTTCCATCCATGCACAACCGATGGACACCGGGTGATGGTGGAAGCACACCAGATGATGACGTTCCGGCGCTTCGCTCAATGAGCGGACGAGCAACTGCAACTGTTCATCCTGCAAATAACCCGGCACCGAGCCTGGCACCGCCGAATCGAGCAACGTGACCCGCCAGTTGCCGATATCCACCACCGGTTCGAGCAAAGCGCTCTGCACCGCCGCCTCGGCCATGATCTGCGGCTCATCGTGATTACCGGGAATCCAGCGCGCCGGCGCATCGAGCTGACGCGTCATGTCGCGAAATTGTTTGTAGGACTCCAGCGTCCCGTCCTGGGACAGGTCCCCAGTGGCCAGGATCAAGTCAATCCGCGGCTGTTGCGCGCGCACCAGTTCGATGACCTTTTGCAGGCTGTCGCGGGTGTTCATGCCCAGCAACACACCGTCCGCTTCGGCAAACAGGTGACTGTCGGAGAGTTGCACCAGCAACGCTGGATCGGCGGTGGTCAATGTGGATACGCTCGGCAAGGCGTTCTCCCAGGGCGTGATCACGGGGATGGGTAAGTGCCGCAATTATGCTGGGGGATGACCGAAAGGGGAAACTGTTGAACCTGACACGGTTCACAACTGCGTTGCTCGTTTAACGGACAACTTCGTACTCGTGCCCCAGCGCCAGGCAATGGCTCAGCCATTCGCCCAGAAACATGTTCAGCTGGGCCTTTTCGTCCGGCTGGTGCATCGAGGCGTTCGGGTAAGGATAGATGCCGCGAAAGCGTCGTGCATGTTCGGCGCTGACCACTTCGGCCATGCGCGCGTCGTGATAGACCTGCACTTCCAGTTGCGGCACCGGCAGCCAGGGCAAGCTGTGTTCCTGACGCACTTGCAGGGTCGTGGTGTAGGGGCAGGTCAGCAGGACTTCCAGTGCCAGCACACCGAGCATCTGGTCGCCATGGGTCACGGCGATGCGCCGCGCGGCGGGCTCGCTGCGCATGTCCGGCAGCAGTCGCATCAAGCGCGCGTAGTTCGCCTCGCAGGACGCTTGCAGCCCCACCAGGTCCACCCGATAGCGATCGCGCAGCTTGTTTACGACCATAACCCCCTCACTTCAACGCGGTTCAAAGCCAGCCATTGCAAGGCAATGATGCTCGCCGCGTTGGCAATACGCCCGTCGCGCACGGCTTGCAGGGCATCTTCGAAAGCCCAGACCGTGACGCGGATGTCTTCTGCCTCTTCCTCCAGCCCATGCAGGCCGCCAACCCCGGTAGTGTCGCAACGCCCCAGGTACAGATGCACGAATTCGTTGCTGCCGCCCGGCGATGGAAAGTATTTGGTCATCGGCCAGAGCGCCCCGATTTCAAGCCCAGCTTCCTCCTGCGCTTCGCGGTGAGCAACTGCTTCCGGTACTTCATCCTTGTCGATCAGACCAGCGACCAGTTCGATCAGCCACGGGTTGTCAGTTTTGCCCATGGCACCGACGCGAAACTGCTCGATCAGCACCACTTCATCGCGTTGTGGATCGTAAGGCAGCATGCATACCGCGTCATGACGAACGAACACTTCACGATTGATCTCGCGACTCATGCCCCCGGCGAACAATTCGTGGCGCAAGTGCACGCGTTCGAGTTTGTAGAAGCCCTCGTAGCACTTTTCGCGCCGCCCGATATCAACGGCGGTCGGAATGGCGTTGGCAAAATCCGTCATGACTATCCTCTTTTACTGCAAATCCTGATCGAGGCTGCTTTTTTCCTGGGCCTCGACTTCGCGCCATCCTAACGCGCCCGTGACGTTTGATGCAGCCCCTTTCCCGTCAGTGGGATGGACGGTGAGGGCGAAACCCACTCTAATTAGCTTAGTGGCGAACTGACTGCTTTGTTGAGAGTCGAAGCCGGTAACTTTTTGTCTTCCCTGTTTCAGAAAGGACGCTCATGTCGCTTTTCAAAATCGCCTCCGTGGCCGCTATCGCCCTGACCCTGGGCGCTTGCGCGAGCCTGTTCCAGCCCAACTACCGGACGCCGCTGGAAACCACCCGCGACGCCTCCGAGCAACTCAAGCCCGGTTGCAGCAACCCGGATTGCCCTCTGGTCAACATCGACACCCTGCACTTCCCGGACGAGCCTGCACTGGACGGCATCATCGAAAAGCGCCTGCTGCAAATGACCCGCACCTCACCCGACGCGCCGGTCGCCCCGACCCTGGCAGCCTATCGCGAAGAGTTTTTGCGCACCGCCGGCCCGCGCTTCAGCAGCTATCTGCAGGCAAAGGTACGTGAGCAGCATGACGGCTTGGTGATCGTCGAATTGTCCAGCTACCTGGACACCGGCGGTGCCCATGGCACCCCAGGTCGAGGTTTCATCAACTATTCACGCCAACAGCATAAAGTGCTGACGCTGTCGGACATGCTGGTGCCAGGGCAGGAAGACGCGTTTTGGAAAGCCGCACAAGTGGCGCACAACAGCTGGCTGATCAGCACCAAGCTCGATCAGGAACCGGAGTTCGTGAAGAGCTGGCCATTCCAGAAGACCCAGAACGTGGCGCTGACCTACGGTGGGGTAATCCTCAAATACGAAACCAGCACCATCGCGCCTTACGCGCTGGGCCATGTCGAACTGAAGATCCCCTACCCTCGCCTGAATGGCATCATCAAGCCCGAGCTGTTTCCCGGCCGTAACTGAAGGCCCGGCCCAGCACTAGCTGGAGCAACCCTGCCACTATCAGTGCCGGCAGGGTTGCGCCGACATCCGGATACAGGTTGGCCAACAAGTGATAGGTGCTGACCCCGCCCAGCCAGGCGAGCAGCGCCGGCCAGCGCAACGCGGCTGACGCCACCAGGCCACTGCGTTTGCGCAGGATGAAGTGATCCACCAGCACCACGCCGAACAACGGCGCAAACACCGAACCGATCAGCAGCAGGAAGTTCTGGTACTGGGCCAACGGCGCCAGCAGGGCAATCAGCGTGCAGATAACGCCGATGGCCAACGCCAGGTGCTCGACTTTGGCGCGCAACAGAATCCCGCTGGACACCGCCGCCGAGTGAATATCGGCAAAGGCGTTTTCCGATTCATCCAGCAGAATCAACAACAGCGGAATCCCCAGACCGGCGCCGGCCAGCGCCAGCAGCAAGGCATTGACTTCACCGCTCGGCGCGAACGCCAGTGTGTAGGCTACGCCCAGGCTCATCAGCCAGAAATTGCCGATGAAGAAACCGATGGCGGTGCCGCCGAAGACGTTTTTCGCCCGTTTGCCGAAGCGCGAGTAGTCGGCGATCAGCGGCAACCACGAGAGCGGCATGGCAATGGCGATGTCGAAACCCACGGCGAACGGCATCGAGCCGTCACCGGCCTGGGCCCACAATGCGGCCAGGTCAGCCTTGACGAACAGGTTCCAGGTCAGCCAGACACACGCGGCCAGCAGCAGCCAGATGCCCCATTTACGCAGGATCTTGCGCACGAACGTCAATGGACCGCTGACCGCGAGCAAGGTCGCAAGGGCACCGAAAAACAGCGTCCACAGCACGGGATTGGACAGCAGGCTGCCTTCATTGAAGGCCTTGGCGCCCAACAGGCTGGCGGCATCGCGCATGACGATGATTTCGAACGAACCCCAGCCAATCAGTTGCAGCAGGTTCAGCACCGCCGGCAGGCTCGCGCCTTTGGCACCGAGGCTGAGCTTGAGCGCGGCCATCGACGACAGGCCGGTGTCGCTACCGATCACACCGACGGCGGCCAGCAGCAAAACGCCCACCAGGGTGCCGAGAAAAATCGCCAGCAACGAACCGGACAGGCCAAGGCCTGGGGCAAGCAAGGCACCGGTCTGCAGCACCATCAGGCCGATGCCGAGGGAGAACCACAGGGAAAACAAATCACGGCCGCCGAATACGCGTTTGTCGGCTGGCACCGCGATATCGGGGGAGTAAGTGCTGGGTTGAATGCTCAAGGGTGTTATCTCAGAGGGACATTTTTTGTTTGTATGATCGTCATCGCGAGCAAGCTCGCTCCCACAGGGGACTTGCGGCGCTCACAAATCCCTTGTGGGAGCGAGCTTGCTCGCGATGGCGGCGGTGAAAACACCGCCGACCTCAGCTCAGATCAAACTTTCTGATACAGCTGACTGCCTTCCTGCTTGAAGCGCTCGGCCTGCTCGGCCATGCCTTGGGCGACGTCCACGTCGACCGCTTCGATCCGCTGGTTGGCCGCATACTCGCGGACTTCCTGGGTGATTTTCATCGAGCAGAACTTCGGCCCGCACATCGAGCAGAAATGCGCGACCTTGGCCGAATCCTTCGGCAGGGTTTCATCGTGATACGAACGCGCAGTGTCCGGATCGAGGCCCAGGTTGAACTGGTCTTCCCAACGGAACTCGAAACGCGCCTTGCTCAAGGCATTGTCGCGGATCTGTGCACCCGGATGTCCCTTCGCCAGATCGGCGGCATGCGCGGCGATCTTGTAGGTAATGATCCCGGTCTTCACGTCATCCTTGTTCGGCAGGCCCAGGTGTTCCTTCGGCGTCACGTAGCAAAGCATGGCGCAGCCGAACCAGCCGATCATCGCCGCACCGATACCGGAGGTGATGTGGTCATAGCCCGGCGCAATGTCGGTAGTCAGCGGGCCAAGGGTGTAGAACGGCGCCTCGTCGCAGCATTCGAGCTGCTTGTCCATGTTCTCTTTGATCAACTGCATCGGCACGTGGCCCGGGCCTTCGATCATGCACTGCACGTCGTGTTTCCAGGCAATCTTGGTCAGCTCGCCAAGGGTCTCCAGTTCGCCGAACTGCGCTTCGTCGTTAGCGTCGGCAATCGAGCCCGGACGCAGGCCATCGCCCAGCGAGAAGCTGACGTCGTAGGCCTTCATGATTTCGCAGATGTCTTCGAAATGGGTGTAGAGGAAGTTCTCTTTGTGGTGCGCCAGGCACCACTTGGCCATGATCGAACCGCCACGGGAGACGATGCCGGTCACGCGCTTGGCGGTCATCGGCACATAGCGCAACAGCACGCCGGCGTGGATGGTGAAGTAGTCGACGCCCTGCTCGGCCTGCTCGATCAGCGTGTCGCGGAACAGCTCCCAGGTCAGGTCTTCGGCCACGCCGCCGACTTTTTCCAGGGCCTGGTAGATCGGCACCGTACCGATCGGCACCGGCGAGTTACGGATGATCCACTCGCGGGTTTCATGGATGTGCTTGCCCGTGGACAGGTCCATGACCGTGTCCGAACCCCAGCGAATGCCCCAGGTCAGTTTCGCCACTTCTTCTTCGATGGACGAACCCAGTGCACTGTTGCCGATGTTGCCGTTGATCTTCACCAGGAAGTTACGGCCGATGATCATCGGTTCCAGTTCGGTGTGGTTGATGTTGGCCGGAATGATCGCGCGGCCACGGGCGATTTCGTCACGGACGAATTCCGGGGTGATGATTTTCGGCACACTGGCGCCGAAGCTGTGGCCGGCGTGTTGCTGGTCCAGCAGGCCGGCGGCGCGGGCCACTTCCAGCTTCATGTTTTCGCGGATGGCGACGTATTCCATCTCGGCGGTGATGATGCCTTTGCGCGCATAGTGCATCTGGCTGACGTTGGCGCCCGGCTTGGCGCGGCGCGGGTTGTTGACGTGGGCGAAGCGCAGCTTGGTCAGCTCCGGATCGGCAAGTCGCTCCTGGCCAAAATTCGAACTCAGGCCGCTCAGGCGCTCGGTGTCGCCACGGGATTCGATCCACGGCGAACGCACATCGGCCAGGCCTTTGCGCACATCGATGATCACATTGGGGTCGGTGTACGGGCCCGAGGTGTCATACACCACCACCGGTGCGTTGACCTCGCCACCGAAGTCGGTCGGCGTCACGTCCAGGCTGATTTCGCGCATCGGCACGAGGATGTCCGGGCGAGTGCCCTGAACATAGATTTTTTGCGAGCGGGTAAACGGCTGAACCGATTGCTGATCGACCTTGGCCGAATCACTCAGGTTGGTGGCGATTTTTGCTTTTGTAGTCATCACGGGCTCTCCAGACACACATCCAGGCAGTGGATTTTTGTCGGAGCGAACCTGTAAACGAATGGACGCACGGGCGCTGGGAAAACCAGCTGTGCTGTGCTCAGTGCTCGAGGGGTGTTCGATTGTCGAACAACATCCCGGACGAAGCACAAGAGGACTCGCCGGGTGACGAGAAATCTTGTTCCCTACGCAGGCGCTAACCTGATCAGGTTCAACGGGATCCGAAATTATTCGATCTCAGCCTCAAAGCAAGGCACCCCGACAAGAACCCGGCCAGTCTAGACACAACTGGCAAAGAACGCCAACCCCATGGCAAACACCATGATGAATGGCGTAATTACACGCAGTATCAGGATTGTTGCCGTCCGAATGCACAACTACACTCGCTACGCTGAGCCGCGCATTGACGCTGTCAAAGCAGGGCCTTAGCCTTGGCGCTCAAATTACCTCCGTAATATCAATTCTAGGGATCGTCTATGCTGCGCAAACTCTCACTGGCCCTCGCCGTGTCTTGTGCGTCCAACGGAATGGCCTGGGCAGCAGATGCGCCCTTATCGGCCAAGACGGACCTGGTCAGCGTTTATCAAGAAGCCGTCAACAACAACGCCGACCTGGCGGCTGCCATCGCCCAATATGGCGCGCAGAAAGAAGTCGTGCCCCAGGCCCGCGCCGGGCTGCTGCCGAACCTCTCGGCCGGCGCCAATGTTTCCGAGGTGCGTACGTCGCTCGATCAACCTTCGGGCACGTCCAACCGCGACGCTCATTCCTACCAGGCCACTTTGGCACAGCCGCTGTTCCGCGCCGATCGCTGGTTCCAGTTCCAGGCCGCCAAGGAAGTCAACGAACAGGCCGCCCTGCAACTCTCGGCGACCGAGCAAAACCTGATCCTGCAAACTGCTGACAGCTATTTCAATGTTCTGCGCAGCCAGGACAACCTGGCCTCGACCAAGGCCGAAGAAGCGGCGTTCAAACGCCAACTCGATCAATCCAATGAACGTTTCGATGTCGGCCTCTCGGACAAAACCGACGTATTGAACTCACAAGCCAGCTACGACACCGCTCGCGCCAACCGCATCGTTGCGCAGCGCCAGGTGGACGACGCCTTTGAAGCATTGATTACCCTGACCAACCGTCAGTACAACTCGATCTGGGGCATCAGACATGACTTGCCGATCCTGCCGCCAGTACCGAACGACGCCAAGGCCTGGGTCGAAACCGCAGGCAGGCAGAACCTCAATCTGTTGGCCAGCAACTATGCCGTCAGCGCCGCCGAGCAAACCCTCAAGCAACGCAGGTCCGGGCACTTGCCAACGGTTGACGCGGTCGCCAAGTACGAGAAAGGCGACAACGATGCGCTGGGCTTCAGCAATCCGGTTCCCTTGGGCCAACCCTACGGCGGCAACGTCGAGCAAACAACCGTGGGCCTGCAACTGAACATCCCGATCTACAGCGGTGGCCTGATCAACTCCCAGGTGCGTCAGTCCTATGCACAACTGGACCAGACCGAACAGCAACGCGAATCCCTGCGCCGCAGCATTGTGGAAAACACCCGCGACCTGCACCGCGCAGTGAACACCGATGTCGAGCAGGTACAGGCGCGCAAGCAATCGATCATCTCCAACCAGAGCGCGGTGGAAGCGACCGAAGTCGGCTATCAGGTGGGTACGCGAAACATCGTCGACGTGCTGGATGCGCAGCGCTCGCTCTACACCTCGGTGCGCGACTACAACAACACCCGCTACGACTACATCCTCGACAACTTGCGCTTGAAGCAACAGGCCGGCACGCTGAATCCGGGGGACCTGCAAGTCCTGGCACGCTGGCTCAACCCGAACTACAACCCGGACAAGGACTTCCTGCCGCCGGATCTGGCCAAGGCTGCGGAGGAGCAGTTGAAAGCGCGGCCTTGACCATCAGAGTTCAAGGCAGCACAAACCTTGTGGGAGCGAGCTTGCTCGCGATAGCTGACTGACAGGCAACTTAGGTGTTGGATGTACAGCCGCCATCGCGAGCAAGCTCGCTCCCACAGGATCAGCGGCGAATTGAAGACTTGTCGATCAACCGCCCCAACCCATCCAGCAACCGCTGCAACGCCCCCTGATTGGTGCGCATCACCGTCAACCCGGCCTCAGCCATGCGCTGCGCATCTCGCGGCAGTTCGAACAGTCGCTGCACCGCCACCGCCAGCCCTTCGGCATCTTCCACTTCCTGCAACGCCCCGGCACTGCGCAACTGCGCGGCGATTTCGAGGAAGTTGAAAAGATGCGGACCGCTCAACACCGGTTTAGCCAGGGCCGCTGGCTCCAGCAGGTTATGCCCGCCATTCGGCACCAGGCTGCCACCGACAAATGCGCTGTCCGCCAGAGCGTAGAGAAACAGCAACTCGCCCATGGTGTCGCCCAGCAGCACTGAAGTATTCGCACTGACTGCATCGCCGCTGGAGCGCCGGACCGTGGCAAACCCTTGTTGCTGGCACAACCCGAACACCGAATTGAAGCGCTCAGGATGACGCGGCACCAAAATCAGCAGGGCATCGGGGTGACTGGCCAACAACTGACGGTGGGCCGCCAGCACCACCTCGTCTTCGCCGTCATGGGTACTGGCCGCGATCCACACCGGTCGTTCAAGCGCCTGCCATTGCCCGCGCAGCTCAACGGCGCGCTCCAGCAGTTGCGGGTCGATGGTCAGGTCGAACTTGATCGAACCGGTCACTTCGACGGTTTCCGTCCGCGCGCCCAGGTCGCGCAAGCGCTGGGCCTCGGCTTCGGTCTGCACCGCGAACAGACTCATCTCGGCCAGCATCGGCTGGGTCAGCCTGGGGAACCGGCCGTAACCTCTGGCCGAACGCTCGGACAGCCGCGCATTGGCCAACGCCACGGGGATCCCGCGTTTGGCACATTGATGGATGTGGTTGGGCCACAGTTCGGTTTCCATGATCACCGCCAGTTTCGGCTGGACCCGATCAAGGAAGCGCCGGGCAGCGCAAGGCAGGTCATAGGGCAGATAGCAGTGCTGGATGCGCGGCTCATTGGCGAACAGTGCATGGATGCGTTCCGAACCGGTCGGGGTCATGCAGGTCACGGTGATCGGCAGATCCGGATAACGCGCCAGCAAGGCGCGAATCATCGGTGCAGCCGCAATGCTTTCGCCCACCGACACGGCGTGCACCCAGATGCCATCCGGCTTCATCGTCGGCATCCCGTAGGAAAAGCGCTCGCCGATGCGTCTGGCATACGCCGGCGCCTTGCGCGCGCGCAGCCAAAGCCGAATTGCTACCAATGGCAGCCCCAGATAAAACAGCGCGGTGTAGAGAGTTCTATTCATGGCGGCGGAGTTTATCGGCTTTTTTCGCCTATCGTCTGCAAGTGCACGGCAAAACGTTCGGCAAGCCAGCGCGCCGCCGGACCGAGCGGTTCATCCCGGCGCCATACCAGTTCCACCACCAGGGCCGGCGGGGTCCATTCGCTGACCAATTCGACCATCTGGTTCTGATAGGTCGGGTACTGCACTACGTGGCGTGGCAACCAAGCCCAACCGAGACCGCGCACCAGCCATTCGGCCATCACATAGAAGCTGTCGGCGCGCCAGACCTGCGGGCTGGCCGGATCACTGCCGGGATAAATGCTCGACTCTGTGGACATCAGCAACTGCCGATGTTGCGCCAGTTGCTGGCCGTCCACTGTGCCCTTGCGCGCCAACGGATGATCCTTGCCACACACCGTGACCATTTCCACGCTGCCCAGCACCCGCCGCTCAAGAGCCTCGGGAATCTGATCGTGAAAGAACAGCAACCCCAGATCGGCGCGCCGCTCCACCAGCTTGCGCGCGACATCGCCTTGGGCGGCGCTGGTCAGTTGCACTTCAAGGCTGGGAAACTTTTCCGCCAAGGCTTCGAAGCTTTCGATGATCGGCTGATAAGGCATCGCCTCATCCTGCGCCACACGCAGTCGAGCTTCCTGCCCGCGCATCATCGCCAGCGCCCGGCCATTGAGCCGTTCGCACTGGCGCAACACTTCCCGCGCTTCGTCCAGCAAAGCCGTGCCGGCTTCAGTGAGTTTCGGCTGACGGCCGCTGCTGCGGTCGAACAGGCTGACGCCCAGGTCTTCTTCCAGCAACGCTATCGAACTGCTGACCGCCGATTGCGCCTTGCGCTGATCGCGCGCCACAGCAGAAAACGAACGCTGCTCCGCTACGCTCACAAACAACCGCAGCTGCTCCAGATTCCATTGCATGCTCATGGCCCAACCCATCTCTCAAACAGATAGGTAATGACTTTACCGCATCTGGCGAATCTCTAGAATGCCAACCTCAGAGAGCAACACTTCACACGAGGATTGACCCATGACCGCTTACTACTACCTGGCCATTGCCATCTGCGCCGAAGTGATTGCCACTGTTTCGATGAAAGCGGTCAAAGGCTTCAGCACCCCGCTGCCACTGGTGCTGGTCATCGTCGGGTACGGGATTGCCTTCTGGATGCTGACCCTGGTGGTGCGCAGCGTTCCGGTGGGCGTGGCTTACGCCGTGTGGGCCGGCATGGGGATTGTGATGGTCAGCGTCGCGGCGCTGTTTATCTATGGGCAGAAGCTGGACGTGCCGGCAATGCTGGGGATGGCGCTAATTGTGCTGGGTGTCGTGGTCATCCAGCTCTTCTCCAAGACTGCCGGGCACTAGAGCTCGAAACACGATCCCACAGGGTTACTCATTGGCTCGAGAGTACTGGCGTCAGCCCCTCCAATCTTCGAGTCTGTATACTGCGCCCTCGTCTTGAACACAGAGGTCGCCGAATGCCATCCGTTATTTCCACCGACGTGCTGATTGTCGGCGCTGGTGTCGCCGGCCTCTGGCTGAATGCGCGCCTGCGTCGCCAGGGTTTTTCGACCGTGCTGGTGGAAAGCGCCAGCCTCGGTGGCGGGCAGAGTGTCAAGTCCCAGGGCATCATCCATGGGGGCGCCAAATACGCGCTGCATGGCGCCCTGACCGGTGCCTCGGAAGCCATCGCCGACATGCCACGCCGCTGGCGTGAAGCCTTGGCTGGCGACGGCGAACTGGACCTGTCCGGGGTACGCCTGCTGTCCGAAGCCCATTACCTCTGGTCCCCTGGCACCCTCGCCGGCAACCTCACCAGTTTCTTTGCCAGCAAAGCCGTGCGCGGCCGCGTCGATCAGGTCAAGGGCGAGCAATTGCCGCCAGCCCTGCAAGACAAGCGTTTCAAGGGCAAGGTCTATCGCCTGGCGGAACTGGTGGTCGACGTGCCAAGCCTGATCCAGCGCCTGGCCGACCTGGCCGGAGATGGCTTGCTCGCCGGGCAGAAGATCGAGCCGCTGCTCGAAGGCGGCGTGCTGGTCGGCCTGAAGGTGGACGAGCGCGAGATCCGTGCCCAACGCATCGTCCTGAGCGCCGGCGCCGGAACCGCGGCATTGCTTGAAACGCTGGGTCTGAGCCAGCCCGCGATGCAGCGCCGTCCGTTGCACATGATCATCGCCAAGGGGCCAAGCCTCAAACCGCTGTACGCCCACTGCCTGGGTGGTGGCACCAAACCGCGCATCACCGTGACCACGCACCCGGCGGCGGATGGCCAATGGGTCTGGTACCTGGGCGGCGATATCGCGGAATCCGAAGGCGTTACCCGTGAGCCCGCCGAGCAGATCGCCACTGCACAGAAAGAACTAGGTCAATTGCTGCCATGGATCGACCTGAGCACAGTGCAATGGGCCACCTTGCGCGTGGATCGCGCCGAACCACTGCAATCTGGCCTGACCCGTCCCGACAATGCCTTTGTGGCCGAGGAAGGCCGACTGCTGGTGGGCTGGCCAACAAAACTCGCCTTGGCCCCGGACTTCGCCGACCGGGTGATCGCCAGCCTGACCCGCGACGGTATCCAGCCAAGCCACCCGGCAGCACTGCCTGAACTGCCGAAGCCGCCGATGGGCGTACCGGCCTGGGAGCAACTGCTGCCATGAGCCAACCGACCCTGCACGACCTGCATCGCCCGCTGGGCAGCACCGGCCTGCTGGTTTCCCCCCTGGGTCTTGGCACGGTGAAACTGGGTCGCGACCAAGGTGTGAAGTACCCCAACGGCTTCCAGATTCCCGATGACGATGAAGCACGCAGGCTGCTCAAGCTCGCCCGCGACCTGGGCATCAACCTGATCGACACCGCCCCGGCCTATGGTCGCAGCGAAGAACGCCTCGGCCCGTTGCTGCGCGGTCAGCGTCAGGATTGGGTGATTGTCAGCAAGGTCGGTGAGGAGTTTGCCGACGGCCAGTCCCGCCACGACTTCAGCGCCGCACACACTCGAATGTCGGTGGAACGCAGCCTGCACCGCCTGGAAACGGAATTTATCGACCTGGTGCTGGTGCACTCCGATGGTAACGACCTGGCGATCCTCAATGACTGCGAAGTCTACGACACCCTCGCCGCGCTCAAGGCCGAAGGCAAGATTCGCGGTTTCGGGTTTTCCGGCAAAACCGTCGACGGTGGCCTCAAGGCATTGGAGCAAGGCGATTGCGCGATGGTCACCTACAATCTGAACGAACAAAACGAGAAGGCCGTCATTGACTATGCTGCTGCACACGGCAAAGCCATTCTGGTCAAGAAAGCCCTCGCCAGTGGTCATGTCTGCCTGAGTCCGGGCGTGGATCCGGTGCGCGCCAGTTTCGAATTGTTGTTTGAACATCCGGGTGTTGCCAGTGCTATTGTCGGGACCATCAATCCGCTGCACCTCGCCCACAATGTCGCGACCGTTGCCCAGGTCCTACGTAGCCACTGACGCCGCCCACGCGGCCTTAAGCAGGAGCCGACATGTCGCGTACGCTCATCAGAAAGAACCCGAGCAACTTCAAGACCCTGCCGTTATTCGTCGAAGCGACCCCCGAAGGCCTGGCTTATCAGAGCGTCGGCAGACCGCTGAATTTCTCCCAGACCCTGCAACGTCGTCGACCGGTGACGGTCGGCGACAGCGAACGGTTTGCCCTGGAGTTGGCCAACCTCGGGGTTTCGGTGCGCCTGACCCTGCATTGGCAGAATCGCGACTATTGGGTGCTGGTGCGCCAACGCCGGCAAGACCGTGGCGATGTGGTACTCAAGCTGATCTCCGGTTACGTGCCCGCACATGAACTGAATCTGCCCTTGCACACGGCGATCCAGGAGATAGCCGAAGAGTGCCTGCTGGAAACCCCGGAAGGCTGGCTCGGTGGTCGGTTCAACGACACCTGGCTGCCAGCGCCTTACTCGGCCGCCCTGCATTATCGTGAAGCCCTGCCGTTTCGCTTGTCGCCACTGTCTGGCTCGGCGCGACCGGTACGTTGCGCCAACCTGATGCTGATGGAGCGTCCGCGGGCTTACGTGCATTTGCCAACGGCGTCACTGCAACTGATCTACGACTTGCGCCTGGACGTTCCCAAGGAAGCCAAATCCCTGAGCCTGTTCCATGTCGATGAACGACTGGAAGGCGATCAGCTCGTCGCCCGCCTCGACCGCAAGCGCCCCGATCTGTACTTGATGCCCTTGCAGGACGGCCACCCGATGGCTGAGCTCTACACCTTGAAAAAGGATCAGCTGTGTCCCGCCAGCACGCGCGGACTGTACCTGGCCGAGAGTTTTGCCCGACAGGAAGGCTGGCTGGTTCGCGACGAGCGGATTCGCTGGAAGGACTGGGTGAGGCAACAGGGCCTGACCCCGCCGGGGAAGGATTCGGGCCTGGCGCGGTTGCGCGGGAAGGCAAAGCTGTTGCTGAAGAAAATAGTGCCGCGTAAAAAAGTCAGCTCCTGAAAGCAAACTGCTGCAGCTCCGACTGGTGTACGCATAACCATGTAGGAGCTGGCTTGCCAGCGATGGACTCAAGGACGCCGCATCTGTTCAATAGATTAGCGTCATCGTTAACGACCATCGCTGGCAAGCCAGCTCCTACAAAAGCTGCTTTATTCGGACTTGCGGATCTTCTCGACAATCGCGGTGGTCGAGCTGTTTTCCACCAGCCCCAGCACTTTCACGGTACCGCCATAGGCCGTCACGATGTCCGCGCCGACCACCTGGTCGATGCCGTAGTCGCCGCCCTTGACCAGCACGTCCGGCTTGACCGCGCTCAGCAGGTTTTCCGGGGTGCCTTCCGAGAAGCTGATCACCCAGTCCACCGCACCCAGGCCGGCCAGTACGGCCATGCGCCGGTCGACACTGTTGATCGGACGGCCAGGCCCTTTCAGGCGGCTGACCGATGCATCGTCGTTGATCGCCACGATCAGGCGATCACCCTGAGCCCGCGCCTGCTCCAGATAGGTCACATGACCGGCGTGCAGGATGTCGAAGCAACCGTTGGTGAACACGATCCGCTCGTTGTGCGCGCGGGCATCATCGACCGCCAGCAACAGCTGCTCAAGGCCCAGCACTCCACGCTCGGAACCTTCCTCGCGCTGAATCGCACGACGCAGTTCAGGCGCACTGATGGCTGCTGTACCGAGTTTGCCGACCACAATACCGGCCGCCAGGTTGGCCAGGGCCACGGCGTGGGGCAACTCCTCACCCGCAGCAATCGCGGCCGCCAGGGTGGAAATTACTGTGTCGCCGGCACCGGTCACGTCAAACACTTCACGGGCCCGGGCCGGCAAGTGCAGCGCTGGATGATCCGGGCGCAGCAAGGTCATGCCGTGCTCGCCACGGGTCACCAGCAAGGCACCGAGGTCCAGGTCGTGCATCAGTTGCGCGCCCTTGCTCACCAATTCGTGCTCATCGGCGCAACCACCGACGATGGTTTCGAATTCGTTGAGGTTTGGCGTGATCAGGCTCGCACCACGGTAGATCGAGAAATCCTTGCCCTTGGGATCGGCCAGCACCGGGATGCCCCGGGCGCGGGCAGCCTGGATCAGCGCCTGATGGTTTTTCAGCGCGCCTTTGCCATAGTCGGACAGCACCAGCACCTTGATGCCTTCGAGCAACTCATCGACCTGCGCGGCCAGCGCCAGCGCGTCGGTGGCGAAGGGTTCTTCGAAGTCGATGCGCAGCAATTGCTGGTGACGGCTCATGACCCGCAGCTTGACGATGGTCGGCTGGTGCGCAATGCGCTGGAAGATGGCCCGCACGCCAGCACCCTTGAGGCTGTTGACCAGGCTGTTGGCGGCTTCATCGTCGCCGGTGACACCGACCAGCGAAGCCGGAGCCCCCAGGGCGGCAATGTTCAAGGCAACGTTGGCAGCACCGCCCGGGCGGTCTTCGATGTGATCGACCTTGACCACCGGCACCGGTGCCTCAGGAGAAATCCGTGAGGTACCACCATGCCAGTAACGGTCGAGCATGACATCGCCGACTACCAAGACAGGGGCTTGATCGAATCGCGGCATGGACAACTTCATGGTGCAACCCACATACAGAATGAACAGGGGCGCGATATTAACACAGGGTTGGTGTCAGCTAGTGCGGTGGCTGCAACGGGATGATTCGCCAGCATTTTTGCTCATTTTTTGAGCAATAAACCCGCTAGGCGAAATCATCAAAGTCACGGTAGTGGCTGACCGGTTTCGACGGGAGTGCGAAAGGGCGAGCCAGGCTCGCCCTTTCGGGGTCAGGCGATGTCTTCGGCCGGGGCGTCGAGGCCCATCGCGTTGAGGCGCGAGTAGTAGCCGTTTTGCGCCAGCAGTTGTTCATGGGTGCCGCGCTCGACGATTTTCCCCTGATCCATGACCAGGATCAGGTCGGCCTTCTCGATGGTCGACAGGCGGTGAGCGATCACCAGCGTGGTGCGACCTTTCATGACCTGGTCCAGGGCTGCCTGAATATGCCGCTCGGACTCGGTATCGAGCGCCGAAGTCGCCTCATCGAGGATCAGCAGCGGAGCATTCTTCAACAGTGCCCGGGCAATCGCCAGGCGCTGGCGCTGGCCACCGGACAGCAGCACGCCGTTTTCCCCGACCTGGGTGTCCAGGCCTTCAGGCAATTGAGCGATGAAGTCCATCGCGTAGGCATCCTTGGCCGCCTTTTCAATATCTTCACGGGGTGCGCCAGCCAGGTCGCCATAGGCGATGTTGTTGGCCACGGTATCGCTGAACAGGGTCACGTGCTGAGTCACCTGGGCGATATGCCGACGCAGGTTCAACAGCTTGTACTGCTCCACTTCGACGCCATCGATCAGGATTTCGCCCTTGTCGTGGTGATAGAAACGCGGAATCAGGTTGGCCAGGGTCGACTTGCCACTGCCCGAACGCCCCACCAACGCCACCATTTGCCCGGGCTCGACCGAGAAACTGATGTCATTGAGCACCTGACGCTCGGTGTCAGGGTAGGTAAAGCTGAGGTTACGCACATCCAGGCGACCGCTGACCACATCACGCTCGACGGTGCCGGTATCGACTTCAGGCTGGACATCCAGTTGCTCGAAGATGCTTTCAGCGCCGGCCACGCCCTTCTGGATAGTCGAGCTGACTTCGGACAGCTGGCGAATCGGCTTGGGCAGCAGGCCAGCCAGGGTGATGTAGGCCACCATGTCGCCGGCCGACGCATCGCCCCGCAGGAACAGCACCAGGAACATCAGCACGGCCATGGCGGTGTAGATCACCAGTTGCAGCAACGGTGTGTAGATGGCGCCGGTGCGGGTCATGCGCAATTGCTTGTCAGTGTTGCCCTGGCTGGCATCGAAGAAACGTTTCTCTTCGTACTTTTCACCGCCGAAGCTACGCACCACGCGATAGCCCTGGATCGTTTCGGACGCCACATGTGTCACGTCCCCCATGGCCAACTGGATTTTCTTGCTCTGCTTGCGGAATTTCTTGCTGGCCGTGCGCACCATGAGGGCGATCAGCGGCAGGATAGCGACCATGACCAGCGTCAGGCGCCAGTTCATGTACAACAGCGAGGCAAACAGGAAGATCACCGTCATGCCTTCACGGATTACGACCTTGATCGCATCTGTTGCCGCCCCCGTGACCATCGTCACGTTGAAGGTGATACGTGAAATCAGGTGCCCCGAGTTATGCTTGTCGAAATATCGGTTTGGCAACACCAGCAGGTTGTTGAACAACTGGACCCGCAAGTCATGGACCAGGCCCAGGGAAACCTTGGCCAGGAAGTAGTTACCCAGGTATGACCCCAACCCCTGCCACGCGGCGATCAGGATGATCAACAATGGCACCGCCTGCAGCAGTTGCAGATCCCGCAGGTAGGGCACTGTTGGAAACAGCACCGCTTCAGGATTGGATAGACCATCGACGAAGTACTTGAGGATGTAGCCCAGCATTGGCTGTGTCGAAGCGAAAATCAGAAAACCGACGATGCTGATCAGAAACAGGCTGATATACGGCCGGACATAGCCGAGCAGGCGGAAGTAGATTTTCAAGCTCGATGGGCTTGCGCAGAGACTGGAGTCGGTCATATCACGCGAATGTCGATGAAAAGGACGCTGACTTTACCACAGCTTCCCCAGGGTTCTGGCAATCGCATACAGTCTGTGTATTGTGGCGCGTCAAATAGCCACCAGATGTCCCTGCCTTGGTATGGTCGCTCAATTCAGGAATAAGTTACCCAGCATGCAATTAAACGTTTTGAATAGCACGTCCAACAGAATCTTTGATTTCATTTGTTTGTGGATCCTTCCGCTCGGTTATTTATTGCTGCTTTGTGCGCTGTTTTTCCTGCCGGGGCGCAGTGTGCATCACAAGCTTTATTATGGCCTGTTCAGCATTCCGGCACTCTTTGCACTGTGCCTGCGGCCGCGGCTCGGCAAAGAGTTGCTGCGCGAGCCGATCATCATTGCAGTCCTGTTATTTATGGCGTGGGCACTGCTCAGCCTGTGCTGGAGGCCAGACGACGACATAGACTTTGGCCAGTTCAAACCGCCATTGCACACCTTGTTGCTGTTCGTAGGCTGCTACCTGCTGGTGCGCTTTCGCAGCGAAATCATCCAGCCCCTGCTGTTCTGCGCCGCGACGGTGGCACTGGTTATCTCTGCCTACAACCTGTACAGGTTCGACCAGATCTACCAACCGGAAATGCGCCTGATCGGTGTAGGCGCATTTGACAATCCACTGCTCAGCTCCCACGTTTTCGGCTTTTTTTGTACCTATTGGCTGAGTCTGAGCATGACGTGCAAGCGACGCCAGGTACTTTGGCTGAGCGTACCGGCGATGGCGATCATGTTCGCCGCAGTGCTGGCCACCGGTTCCAGGACCCCACTGGTTGCGCTGACGCTGGCTGCGCTTTGGCTGTGTTTCATCTGCTGGAATCGACGCTCGGTCTTCATGCTTGGCGCCATGTTCTTCGCCGGTACGGCGACTTTCGCGTTGTTTGCGGACAAAATCTTCGAAAGAGGCAGCTCCTTCCGCATCGAGCTCTGGCAATTGACCCTGAACAGGATCGCTGAACACCCATGGATCGGGCACGGCTACAACGCCGCACTGAGACTGGACCCCGGCGTCGGCTACAGCCTTCAGGAACCCCATAGCTTTGCCCTGGGCGTGCTCTACTACGTCGGCATTATCGGCCTGCTGCCATGGCTGTTCTTTCTCGCATGGGGCTTCATCAGCAGCCGACGCCATTGCGTGCAACCGCTGTTTATCTTTGCCTCAGCCTGGCTGGCCTTCGGTATCGGTGCCGGCCTGACCGAGGGTGGCGGGATCATCTCTCGCCCCAAGGAGCACTGGTTCCTGCTGTGGATCCCCTTGGCACTGATTGCGGCATTGAGCATCAATCAGCGGGCCCGGCGCCTGCTGGACACACCGATCAAGACTGCGACACCTAGCGCCCTGCAACAGCTGACTGCCGATGCCAGGGTCATCGAAGAGGATGGTCTGGGCCCTAAGGTCCTGCGCCTGACCGATGGCAGTTTTCTCAAGCTGTTCCGTCGCCGTCGCTGGTATACCTCGGGCAGTTTCACGCCCTACTCCGATCGTTTTGCCGTCAATAGCGTGCAACTGCGCAGCATGGGCATCCCGACACCGCAGATCCTCGACCTTTACCGGTTCGAAGACGGCAGCACCGCTGTGCATTACTCCCCGTTGCCGGGCAACACGCTGCGCCAGATCCTGCAAGGCATCACCGCCCCGGCGGTACGCCAGGCACTGGTGGAGCGCTTCGGCAAATTCATGGCTCAACTGCACCAGCAAGGGGTCTACTTCCGCTCCCTGCACCTAGGCAATGTGCTGGTGCTGGAGGACGGCGAGTTCGGCCTGATCGACCTGGCTGACCTGCGAATTTACCCCTCGGCATTGAGCCCTTCCCTGCGTCGGCGTAATCTGCGCCACATGCAGCGCTACGCATCAGATCGGCATTGGTTGTTCGAGGATCACTTCGAAGCGCTCCTGCTGGGATACGCCGCGACGGCCTCGAAAGCCGATGTGGATAATTTGCACAGGCACGTGCTGGCCGGGAGTCCTCCGGCCCAGGCTCACTGATGACAGAAACCAACCCGCTTATCGCGATGGTGGCCTACCTGCTCGCCATCGCAACCGCTGCGCTACTGTTACGCAGCGTGCCGAGAGTCCCCAGAGAGCTGGAGCATTGCGGCGAAAGCCGCTTTGCCGGCATCGACGGTTTACGCGGGTATCTGGCCTTCGGTGTGTTCGTGCACCACTCGATCATTACCTGGATCTATCTGCGAACCGGCGTGATCGATTTTCCACCGAGCAACTTCTACTCGCAGCTCGGTCAGGGTAGCGTCGCCCTCTTTTTCATGATCACCGGCTTTCTGTTCTGGAACCGCTTGCTCACCCACGGACGGCAACACGACTGGCTGGCATTTGCGGTATCCAGGCTGTTTCGCCTCTACCCGCTCTACCTGCCACTGATGTTGATCGTGTTTGTCTGTGTGTTCTATTTGCAGGACTGGGAACTCAAGGACTCCGGCACCCAACTCATTGGCCAGGCCCTGGCCTGGCTGATCTTCGACCGGCCAGACGTCAACCAGTACCACCAGACCGGCATGCTGATCTCCAACGTCACCTGGACGCTGGGGTACGAATTGTTTTTCTACCTGGCCCTGCCACTGGCCGCCATGGTGTTCATTTATCGCGGCGGCTGGATGCAGACGGTGCTGTGCCTGATCGGCATCTATATCCTGTACCAGGTGGTCGGCTGGGAGCACTCGCTGAAGAAGCACTTCCTGGCCAGCTTCCTCGGCGGCATCGCTGCGGCGTACTGGATTCGCCGTCCACAATACGTCGCCTGGAGCCTGTCTCCGCTGGCGGGCATCATCGCCCTGCTCGCATTGGCGATCGCCTTTACGGCGTTCAACCGGGCATTCAACCTGGGAGCGCTACTGCTGCTTTCACTGTTCTTTGTGATCGTGGCGTCCGGCAATACCTTATTCGGCGCCCTGAGACCACGCAGCATCCGCTGGCTGGGGGAAATCAGCTACAGCACGTATCTGCTGC
Source organism: Pseudomonas sp. EU05-FHT14B02 (assembly GCF_058791055.1). Taxonomy (NCBI): domain Bacteria; kingdom Pseudomonadati; phylum Pseudomonadota; class Gammaproteobacteria; order Pseudomonadales; family Pseudomonadaceae; genus Pseudomonas; species Pseudomonas sp. EU05-FHT14B02. Next base: position 144,720 of record NZ_JBYTDD010000015.1, read on the forward strand.
ACGGTTTCGTGCTTTGGGTATTGGTGCAGCGGCTGCCGCCGATATTGCACCTTGACGCCCGGCAAGCCTGGGTCTTCCTGCCGTTGCTGGCCGTGTGCAGTTGCCTGTTGATCATCATCAGCAGCCTGACTTACCTGTACATCGAAAAGCCCGGTATCAATGCCGGCAAGAAAACCCTGCACTGGTTGCGCCAGACCAGGAAGCCGAGGAAAGAACTTCCGGAAGAAACGGCTCAACAACGTTGAGCCATTGCTGGGGCATGTCTCCGAGGACAATGCCCCGCCTCCCCCTTGAATCCAGCCTCCGACTCAGTCTTTCTCCAGCCGTGAGAAATACATCCGGCCCAGTCCACGCCAGGTTTTCTTGTTCCAGGCCTTGAACGGAATCTGCGCCAGCAACTCCCGCGCCAGCTTGCGATCACGGTTGGCGGTCTTGAGGAACATGGAATTGAGAAATTTGTAGCGCACCTCGTCATACAGCGGGTGATCGCTGAAGAGCGCGTAGGTGCGCAGGATGCTGTCGATCATGAAGCGGTGATTCTTGTAGGAGTTGGTGGCGTGCTTGCGATAGCGCGCCATCAACACATTCAGACCGTCGATGAAGTAACCGGCATGGGTCACCTTCAGCTCGATCAGTAAGTCTTCCAGGCGAATGGTCGGGTCGAAACCGCCCACCTTGTCCAGCGCTTCGCGGCGGATCATCAGGGTCGGTGCCGGTGGATAGGGCTTGCGCTCGAGGAACATGTCGTCGAAATCCAGACGACGGAACGGCACATCCCGACGCTGGCGCTTCTCGGGGTAGAGATTGCCGTCGGCATCGATCAGTTCAATGTTACCGGCGCAAATGCCGACCTCGGGCTTGCCCTCCATATGCGCGACCTGAGTGGCGATTCGCTCCGGCAGCATGATGTCATCCGAACCGAACGGCACGATCAGGCTGCCCTTGGCCCGGGCAATTGCACCGTTGAGGGTGTTGGTCAGCCCCTGGTTTTCCTGAACCCGGAAGTCGAAGCCATGGATGGCCTGCAATGCCTTGATCCGCTCGACGCTGTCATCCTTCGAGCCGTCGTCGACCACCAGCAACTCGATGTTCCGATAGGTCTGATTGAGGACGCTGAGAATGCTTTCCTCGATGTAAGGAGCGTGGTTGTACGACGCGATGATGACCGTGACGATGGGTTGCGCGTCGTTCATGGCTGCTCCTTGCGGGCCTGTTCCAGGCCGGAATCGATCAGATTGAGGTATTCGCGACGGAACTCCTCAATGTCATGGTGTTGCTGCAGATAACGGAAGGACTGCTCGCCCTTGGCCTTGAGCTCGTCATCCGAAAGGCCAAGATAAGTGTCCAGCGCCGCCTGCAGCGTCGGCACATCCTTCGGCGTAATCGCCAGGCCACCGGCCCCCTCGATGAGCGGCAACATGGCCGGCACGTTCGAGGCGATCACCGGCAAATGCCCGCTCATGCCTTCGAGCAACGCCAGCCCGAGGCCTTCGGCCAAAGAAGGCATGGTCCAGATGTCGAAAGCTCGAATGTACTGCAAGGCAATTTCCTTGAACCCCAGCAAATGGGCGCGACCGCTGAGGCCGAGGCGATCGATTTCCGCGGCCAGGCGCGACTCTTCGCGGCCGGCACCAATGATCGCCAGTTGAGTATTGGGGTATTTGTCCTTGAGTGCCGCGAAGGCCTGCAGCAAATAGATATGGCCCTTGACCGGCACCAGTCGCCCCAACGCACCGATCAGCCGCACCGACGGATCGATGCCCAGCATTTCACGGGCCTTTTCACGACTGTGTTGCAGACCTTCGGCCTGCTCGATGTCGATGGCATTGGTGATGGCATAGGTATTCTGATCAGTGAAGCCGCAGTCACAGTCCAACAGATACTGTTTCACCGCTGGCGACACGCCGACGAAGCGCCAGTGACGATCGATCAGACGCTGGGTCTGGCGGCGCCGGTAAAACCGGTCGTACTCGCCAAAGCCGTGGGAAATGCCGATGCACAACGGCACTTTCAACCAGCGGTTGAGCGCCAGCATCATGTTCACCGGCTTGAAGCGGTTGCAGATCACTACATCGAATTTTTCCCGACGGCAGAACTTGTACAGCTGCCACATGGCCCGCAGGCGCATGCCCTTGAGGGATTTGTCGGAAAATTCGAAGTACACCGAACGGTCGGCTCGGCTCACTGCTTCGCCCGGCCCGGGTTTGCCGCGCAGAAACGCGGCGGTCACTTCATAGCGATCACCGGGTAGGGCCTTGACGATTTGCTCCGCGAGGTCGGCGAAATCATGGGCTTTGACGTTGTAGTCAGGCTGCAGCTGCAGGACCTTTGACCGCTGACTCATAACTCTCCCCGCTGAGAAACATTACCTGGTGTGTGCTTGATGGCCCACAAAAGCTCGTGGCGCCGGACGGCCTTGCGAAAGAATTCGTTCTGGCCATAGGTGGGCGGCAACCGGCCGGCCAACAAACGTTGTATCAACCGACGCAAGCGACGCTTGAACGGCATCGCCGATTGCAGGTCGTGCATCATGCCCAACGCCATGGCCTTGTCTCGCTGCAGCTCCAGCGGCAAGGGCAGGCAATACGGCTGCATCGGCTGGGCCGGATCGAAGGCCGGCGGCAGGGCGATGCCATCACCGGTATCGCCCATTGGCCAGCGGTCGTTGTCGTGCAGGTGATTGGCATAGCCCAATAGCGTGATCGGCTGCCATTCCAGACCTTGCAAGGCTTCGAGGACTGCAGCCTGGGCACAGACATGGTCGGGATGCGGATCGAGGGTCGGATGCGGCAGGACGATGACCTCGGGGCGGGCCCGCAGCAGCAACTCACGCAGATCCGCCAGCAGATTGTTCCAGGTCGGCGCACCATCGACATCGCCCGGCAGCGTGAAAGAATTCAACTGACGGAACAGCCGGGTATCGCCCAGGTCCGCTTCCCGCGATCCCGCGGCCACCGCAGGCGCGGCCTGCATGCTCGCCAGTTGCAGACAGAAATAACCCAGTTGTACGCAGCGGGCCTCGGGTACACCAGCCCAACGTGGCACGGTAATGCTGTCCCAGGTGCGCAGGCGGCCTTTCAAGCGGGCCGCATCGACCTTGTTCAGTCCCATCTGCCGGTAGTGTTCGGCTTCGATTTCGCCCGCTGTCAGCGTGACGATCCAGGTTTCGTCGGCCTGGCTGTACAAACCGTAGGCTGCCAGCTCGGCATCATCGGCGTGGGGCGCGATGACCATCACCCGTTGACGCCGATAATCCGGATATTCCAGTGCCCACAGCACAGGCTCACCGAACACACGACAGAAACGCCCGCGCAAGCGCAGTTCGCCACGCGACAGCGCCTGAGCCTGACCACTGAGATTGAGGTAACGCAGGCCGTTTACGCCTCGCTCGAAGGTTTGTCGATCAGGGTTTTCGCCCCCCGCCAACTCGACCACTGGATCGATAAAACGTCCCAGCCAGGTGCTTTTCACTCGCAGGGCCAGCACCAGCGTCGCATCGTCGACCAGCATCACGCCCTCGTCCAGCCGCAAATGTTCACCGTTCAGATGGATCTTGGGCTGGGGCGTGTAGGGGGGAAAGCTGTACTGGTAATCGTCTTTCGGTGAGTAGAACAGATGGTCGGCAAACCAGGCTTCGTGGGCAACCCAACCCAGAACCGCCAGCACCAGCGGCAACCACCAGGCCACCAGTACACCCATGACGATCAACAGCACCAGCGCAATCAGCAGGCCGATACGTTTGTTGCGCCGATGGCGCTTGAGCAGTTGCTGTTTGCGGCTCATGGTTTGGCTCATACGGTGAAGACCGGTACGGGGTTGCACCAGCGATCCTTGTATTCACGGTCGGCGCGACCGAAGGAAAAGCGCAACGGTTTGTCCTGCGCCCGGGCATGCTCCCAGGCGCTTTGCGTATTGATGAAGCTCAATACGCTACCGGGGCTGAATTCGCGGGTTTCGGGGTCAACGCCGCCGTTGATGTACTCGACGCTGATCCATTCCGGCGCTTCGACGCGGTACACCAGCTGAATCGCAATCGGCGCATCGTTGAGGAAGATCACCGATCCGATCAGCAACTCGCGCAGCAGTTCGAGAACTTCTGCCATACGCGCAGCGCCGGTGGCCGGGAACCCCCAACGACGCTGGAACAGATCACAGTAGATCGCCGCCAATTCAGCGCTGGAAAATTCGCCGACCGGACGCACCACACCGCCCGCCTCTTCCAGTAGACGCAATTCGCGGCGCTGGTTGTAGCGAAACTTCTTCGACAGCTCTTCCGGGGTACGGGCCATGGCCAGTTGTTCTGCCTGCAACTTCATGCCGCTGAAGCGGGTTTCGTTGAGTGCCGACAAGTAGCGTGCACGATGGCGCAGTGGAGCCTGAACATCAGCGGCGGCCGGCAAAATCAGCTCGGCATTGCCGAGATCGAACAAGCCTTTTTTGCCGTTGCGCTTGAGCACATCCTTGGACAGCGCCACATCGCGGCCCCAGGTCGGGATCGCGGCCTTGACTTCGCCCTGTTGCTCCCAGGCCAGATATCGCACCGGGATGCCGGCAAGATCCGCCAGACGTTCGACCACCAGAGGGTGAGTCGCGACGCTTCCGCCAAATTGCTGCCAGGCTTTTGCGTAGGTAGAGGCGTCAACGGGCGACCAGCCACGTTCGCGCCAGCCTTGGAATCGGTTGAGCATCAGCCCCTCGGTGCCAGATCGGTAACTTGCGGCAGACGCCAGAAGGTGTCGCGCACCGCACGGTCGGAGAAACGCTCACGCAAGCGATCAAGCATCATCTCGGCGCATTGACGGCGCTGTTGATCATCCATACCCGCCAAATGTTGCAGGCCTTGTGCAAGGTGTTCAGCATCGCCGAGCGGGAACAGAATGCCCACGCCTTCGACCACTTCCTTGGCCCCGCCACACGCTGTGGCGAGCAAGGGTACGCCAGCGGCCATTGCCTCCAGCAGCACCATGCCGAACGGCTCGTGATCGGAACTCAGGGCAAATACATCAAAGGCGCGGAAATAATTGCGCGCGTCCGGCACCTGACCGAGGAACAGCACCCGATCACCGATACCCAGCTCCCGAGCCAGCTCCTTGAGATCCTGTTCCAGGCGCCCCTTGCCGAGAATCACCAGTTGGCTGTTACCCGGAAGCCCCGGCAACGCCGCAGCAAAACCGTGCAGCAGAGTAGCCTGATCCTTGTCCGGGTGCAGTCGGCCAACGTTGCCGACAACCCACGCATCAGCCGAGAGGCCGAGGGTTTCCCGAGCTTCGCGAGCGGAAACCTGACTGGCTTGCAGCGCAGGCACGTCAATGCGGTTGTAAAGGGTTTGAATACGCGTCGCCGGCCATTTCGGCAGGCATTGGCGCATGTCGTCGCGCACCGCATCGGACACACCGAGCAGGCTCAGACGCTTGCGGAAAATATGCGCGAACAGTTTGCGCGTGCCGCGCTTGTAATCGTCAAACGCGTGGTGCACGCCAATCACAGGCAACGAAGTGCCGAGCAAGGCGATGTAGATCGGCTTGAAGCGATGGGCGATGCAGAAACTGAAGTTGCGCGACGCGGCGATCTTGCGCAGATCGCCGATGGCACCCAGCTTCAGGCCGCGAATGGCCTTGGAGCTGTATTCCATGAACAACACTTCATCGGAAGCACACGCTGCGGCCACCTCGCTATCGGCAGCCCCGGTCAGAAAGACCGTGGTCACCCGATAACCGGTGCCCGCGAACAGGCTGGCGTACTGCCGTGCGCAGTCCAGGAACGGCCCGTCATAGCCGTGGCAGTACTGCAGCACATGGCGTTCAGCCGAGCGAGTCATAAGCGTTTGCGCCCTCTTTGACCACCAGGATGTCTTCCATGATCAGGTACTGCAGATCAGAGCCGAAGAACATATTCAATGCATCGGTCGGCGAGCAGATCATCGGCTCACCACGACGGTTGAGCGAGGTGTTGAGCGACACGCCGTTGCCGGTGAGCACTTCCAGCGCTTTCATCATGTCGTAGTAGCGCGGGTTGTATTCGCGCTTGAGCACCTGGGCGCGGGAGGTGCCGTCTTCGTGGACGACTTCCGGCACGCGGGTTTTCCATTCTTCCGCCACTTCGAAGGTGAAGGTCATGAACGGAGCCGGGTGATCGATCTTGATCATCTGCGGCGCCACGGTGTCGAGCATCGACGGGCAGAAAGGCCTCCAGCGCTCGCGGAACTTGATCTGGTGGTTGATGCGGTCGGCCACGCCCGGCACGCTTGGGCAACCGATGATCGAACGCCCGCCCAGTGCACGCGGACCGAATTCCATGCGTCCCTGGAACCAAGCCACCGGGTTGCCATCGACCATGATTTTGGCGATCTGCTCCGGCATGTTGTCGAGCTTGCGCCACGTTGGCTTGTTGGCGTGACGGGCGCAGGCTGCGATCACGTCTTCGTTGCTGTACGACGGGCCGAGGTAGACGTGTTCCATCTTCTCGACCGGTACGCCACGGGCGTGGGACACATAGGCAGCAGCGCCGACCGCGGTGCCGGCATCACCGGACGCCGGCTGTACGAACAGCTCTTTGACGTCGTCGCGGGCGATGATTTTCTGGTTCAGCTTGACGTTCAATGCACAGCCACCGGCGTAGGCCAGCTTGCCGGTTTGCTTGAGCACGTCGCCCAGGTAGTGGTCGATCATCTGCAACGCAATTTTTTCGAACAGCGCTTGAATGCTCGCGGCGTAGTGGATGTAAGGCTCGTCGGCGATGTCGCCTTCGCGCTTGGGCCCCAGCCACTCGATCAGCTTCGGCGAGAAGTAGTAACCCTTGCCCTTTTCTTTGTAGCGACGCAGGCCGATGACGTTGGCGTAGTCGGTGTTGATCACCAGTTCGCCGTTTTCGAACGAAGCCAGGCGCGAGAAATCGTATTTGCTGGCGTCGCCGTATGGCGCCATGCCCATGACCTTGAACTCACCGTCGAGCATATCGAAACCGAGGAACTCGGTGATCGCGCCATACAGGCCGCCGAGGGAGTCCGGATCGAAGAATTCCTTGATCTTGTGGATCTTGCCGTTTTCGCCGTAACCGAAGAAGGTCGTGGCGTACTCGCCCTTGCCGTCGATGCCCAGGATCGCGGTTTTCTCTTTGAAACCGGAACAGTGATAGGCGCTGGAGGCGTGGGCAAGGTGGTGCTCGACCGGCTCGATCTTGATCTTCTTCGGGTCAAAACCCAGCTGCTCCAGGCACCAGACGATCTTGTTGCGATAGCGCTTGTAGCGACGGTTGCCCATCAGGATCGCGTCGAGTGCACGGTCCGGGGCGTACCAGTAACGCTTGGCGTACTGCCAGCGGGCCTTGCCGAACAGACTGATTGGTGCGAATGGAATCGCGACCACGTCAACGTCGGACGGCTTGATACCGGCCTGTTCCAGGCAGAATTTCGCCGACTCGTAGGGCATGCGGTTCTTTGCATGTTTATCGCGTACGAAGCGCTCCTCTTCAGCCGCCGCGACCAGCTTGCCGTCGATATACAGGGCTGCGGAAGGATCATGGCTAAGGGCGCCGGACAGGCCAAGAATCGTCAATGCCACAGGGGTCTAGCCTCTTTAGTCTGCATGCAGGCGCAAGCGCCTCAAAAATTAATGTGCCCTCGCAATGAGCGAGAGACAGCTAAAGGGCGGGATTATAGCGTAAAAGCGGCGGCAAACCTCTAGCCGCAAGCGGCATGCAACCACGGCCGGGACCTCACGGCATTTTTTATCCGCGCGCAGGCCGCCAATAGATGGCGATACTGCCGTCCACGCTTTGCCGGTAAATCGTGTACGGCAAGACAACGGTATCCAGCGCGCCAGACACGGCAAGGTCCACCAATACGAGCGGCACAAGGATACCCGTAGGGTCTGGCGGTGCATTCAAGACACAGAAGTCGTAGGCGAGGCCGCTGTAGACCCGTGGAATGGATTGGCAATAGGTCTTTTGCCGACGCAGCCCCTGCGCGGCTTGGGCTTCATCCTGCAGGACGGTGGCGGCGGTCCCGCACCCCGTTAGCGACACTGATAAAACACCCGCTGAAACTGCCATTTTGATCGTCACAGCCTACCCTCCGAGAACGTCAGGCAAACTAGCATCGGAGCGATTTGAGCCACAGTTCATGACTTCCCAACATCGCGTAGGACGGTTCACAAGAACTTGTCTGCTTCTCGGTTGGCAGTACCGACCTCATCGCGAGCAAGCTCGCTCCCACATCTATGGATCCCCCCATTTCTGCAATACTGGTTTTGATGCGTGTTTGGCTTG
>NZ_JBYTDD010000016.1:0-113305 GCF_058791055.1 Pseudomonas sp. EU05-FHT14B02
CAACAGTCAGAATCGAGCCTTGTCCCTCCTCCTCCCTTCAAGTCCTACCATACAAGCGAGCTTGCTCGCGATGGCGTTTTCAGCCACACCACCTTCCCAATGACCATTCTACGGTCCCTTTCTGCCCAATCACCCCTGGCACCCATCCCGCCTTTTTTTGACGGGATGAGAAGTAGCGCGCAACCGTCTTATAAATGAAACACCGCCCTCGGCTATACTCCCCGCATTTCGAATCGGCTCCGAGGAATGACTGTGAAGAACTGGACGTTACGCCAACGCATTTTGGCGAGCTTTGCGGTAATTATCGCCATCATGTTGCTGATGGTGGTCGTCTCGTATTCGCGGCTGTTGAAGATTGAAAACAGCGAGGCCAGCGTGCGTGAGGACGCTCTGCCAGGGTTGTATTACAGCTCGATGATTCGTGGCGCGTGGTCCGACAGTTATGTACGCATTCAGGCCATGCTCGGCCTGGAGGAAGGGCAGGGCTTCACTGCCGAGGATGCCGCGAGCTTCAAGGGCTACGCCGAGCGGTTGAAAGAGCAGATGGAGCTCTACCGTGGAACGATTGCCGACGAAGAAGACAGGGCCGAGTACACCGCGTTCGAAAAGCTTCACGAGGACTACCACCGGATTCTGGCCGCGGTGATCGAGTTGTATAAACGCAACCAGAACGCCGAGGCCGTCAACATGTTCAAGGGTGAACTGACCCCGACCTGGACAGCGGGTCGAATGAAGGTCAATGACATCCTGCGTCACAACAAGTCTGTGGCGGACGCAGACATCGCGGCCATTGACGATGCAGTGCTCACTGCCAAAGTCATCATGGGTATTTCCCTGGTGATTGCGGTTCTGGCGGCCGCTCTCTGTGGTCTGTTGCTGATGCGCGCCATCATGGCGCCGATGAACCGCATCGTGAAAATCCTCGAAATCATGCGCACCGGCGACCTCAGCAGCCGCCTGAATCTGGAGCGCAAGGACGAATTCGGCGCGGTAGAGACTGGGTTCAACGACATGATGACCGAGCTCACTTCTCTGGTGTCCCAGGCCCAGCGCTCGTCGGTGCAGGTGACCACGTCGGTGACCGAGATCGCCGCGACGTCCAAGCAGCAACAAGCTACCGCCACCGAAACCGCCGCCACCACCACGGAAATCGGCGCGACCTCCCGTGAGATCGCCGCCACTTCCCGGGATCTGGTGCGCACCATGACCGAGGTCTCCACCGCCGCCGATCAGGCTTCCGTGGCTGCCGGTTCCGGTCAGCAAGGCCTGGCACGCATGGAAGAAACCATGCACTCGGTGATGGGCGCGGCCGATCTGGTCAACGCCAAGCTGGCGATACTCAACGAGAAGGCCGGCAACATCAATCAGGTGGTGGTGACCATCGTCAAGGTCGCCGACCAGACCAACCTGTTGTCGCTCAACGCCGCCATCGAGGCCGAGAAGGCCGGGGAATACGGACGCGGTTTTGCCGTGGTCGCCACCGAAGTGCGGCGCCTGGCGGACCAGACCGCTGTCGCCACCTACGACATTGAGCAAATGGTGCGCGAGATCCAGTCGGCGGTGTCGGCCGGGGTCATGGGCATGGACAAGTTCTCCGAAGAGGTGCGTCGCGGGATGTCCGAGGTACAGCAAGTCGGCGAGCAGTTGTCGCAGATCATCCATCAGGTCCAGGCGCTGGCGCCGCGGGTGCTGATGGTCAACGAAGGCATGCAGGCCCAGGCTACCGGCGCCGAGCAGATCAACCATGCGCTGGTGCAGTTGGGTGATGCCAGCAGCCAGACGGTCGAGTCTCTGCGCCAGGCCAGTTTCGCCATCGATGAACTGAGCCAGGTGGCCGTCGGGCTGCGCAGCGGCGTTTCGCGATTCAAAGTCTGATGAGCGAAATCACGGCCAAACGCTCTGCCGTGAAGCAGGCGCTGCATGCCTTGTTTCTGGTGTTTCGCATCGGCAACGAGCGCTATGCCTTGAAGGCTATCGAAGTGGCTGAAGTGCTGCCGTGCCTGCCGTTGAAGCCCATTCCCCATGCCCCCGCCTGGGTCGCCGGGGTGTTCGCCTATCGGGGCACCGTGGTGCCGGTGATCGACTTGAGCGCACTGACCTTTGGCATGCCTGCACAGGCCCGTACCAGCACGCGACTGGTGCTGGTCAACTATCGCCCGGATGAAACCGCCGAGACACAACTGCTCGGGCTGATTCTGGAACAGGCGACTGACACCTTGCGCTGCGATCCGGCGGATTTTCAGCCCTATGGCCTGGACAATCGACAGACGCCTTACCTCGGGCCGGTGCGCAAGGACGAGCGGGGGTTGCTGCAATGGGTGAGGGTCGGCGATCTGCTGGACGATCAGGTGCGCGCATTGTTGTTTCCCACGCCGCCAATGGATCCGGCACTGCTGCAGGAGCGGCCATGAACAGCGACCAGCGTTTTTTCGACTTTCTCAAGGAAACTATCGGACTCGACGTGACCTCGGTAGGGCCTGCGATCATCGAGCGAGCGGTGCGCCAGCGCAGCATCGTTTCGCAAGCAGTGTCGGCCGATGAGTATTGGCACACCTTGCAGGGCTCGCGGGACGAGCAGCAGGCCTTGATCGAGGCGGTGATCGTTCCGGAAACCTGGTTCTTCCGCTATCCGGAGTCCTTCGTCACCCTGGCGAAACTGGCGAGCAAGCGTCTGGCGGAGATCAACAACCTGCGCGCACTGCGAATTCTCAGCCTGCCATGTTCCACGGGCGAAGAACCGTACTCGATCGCCATGGCGTTGCTCGATGCCGGGCTCAAACCGCACCAGTTCAAGGTCGACGGCCTGGATGTCAGCCCGTTGTCAGTGGAAAAAGCCCGTCGTGCGTTGTACGGCAAGAATTCCTTTCGGGGTGACGACATTGCGTTTCGCGACCGTCATTTCATCGCCGAAGGCGAGAGCTATCGCCTCGATCAGCGGGTGCTCGAGCAAGTGCGCCTGCAGGTAGGCAACCTGCTGGATCCGGCCTTGCTGGCCGGTGAACCGCCATTCGATTTCGTGTTTTGTCGCAACCTGCTGATCTACTTCGACCAGCCGACCCAGAAGCTAGTCTTCGAAGTGCTCAAGTGCCTGACCCACGTTGACGGCGTGCTGTTTATCGGCCCGGCCGAAGGCGGTCTGCTGGGGCGTTTGGGGATGCGCTCGATTGGTATCGCACAGTCCTTCGCGTTCAGTCGACAGGGAGCTGCGCTCCCTGATCCCTTGCCGACGTTCGTTCCTGCGCCATTGCCAGTGCCGCAACCGTTGCGCAATCCACTGCCCGCGCCAGTGCGTAGCCGTCCGTTTGACCGGGTTGCGCCGCTGCGGCCTGCGCCTGCAACCTCCAGCTCCGACACTGCCGCGCTGCTGGCCAATATCGCCGTGCTGGCCGATGAAGGTAAAAGCGCCGAGGCGCGAGCGGCGTGTGAAAGCTACTTGCGCAGCCATGAGCCGGTGGCTCAGGTCTTTTACTGGTTGGGACTGCTCAGCGATGTGGCCGGCAATACCCTTGAAGCACAGGGTTTTTACCGCAAGGCGTTGTACCTGGAACCGCAGCATCCTGAAGCGTTGATGCACCTGGCCGGCTTGCTGCAGGCCCAGGGCGACGCGATGGGAGCCAGACGATTGCAGGAGCGTGCCGCCCGCAGCGCACGTTCCGTCGACAGTGAGCGTGAACGATGATCGCCTCCGATACCTTTAGCGTCACCCGGGATGCCCAGGCTATCGACGATTGCTGGAACCGCATTGGTATCCACGGTGACAAGTCCTGTCCGCTGCTCAGCGACCATATTCATTGCCGCAATTGTGCGGTGTATTCGGCGGCTGCCACACGCTTGCTCGATCGTTATGCATTGCAGCAGGAAGATCGCGGGACTGTGTCTGTCTCGGTCGAGAGCGAGGTGAAAACCCGCTCGCTGTTGATGTTCCGTCTGGGTGAGGAGTGGCTGGGGCTTGCGACCCGTAGCCTGGTAGAGGTGGCGCCGTTGCAAGCGATTCACTCGTTGCCGCATCAACGTTCCCGGGCCTTGCTCGGCGTGGCGAATGTACGCGGAGCGCTGGTTGCCTGCCTGTCGCTGGTGGAACTGCTCGGGCTCGACGGCGCCAGCAGCGTGGCCACCGGTGCACGGGTCATGCCACGCATGCTGATCATCGCCGCCGACGGCGGGCCGGTGGTGGTACCGGTGGACGAAGTCGACGGGATTCACACTATCGACGAGCGCATCCTCGATGCCGCATCGCGCTCAGGTGCTCAGGCCAGCGCCAAATACACCCGTGGCGTGTTGCAATTCAAAGGTCGCAGCCTGCGTTGGCTGGATGAAGAGCAGCTGTTGTGCGCCGTGACCCGGAGCCTCACATGACCCCCGAGCAAATGCGCGACGCTTCGTTGCTTGAGCTGTTCAGCCTTGAGGCCGAAGCCCAGACCCAAGTCTTGAGCGCCGGCCTGCTGGCGCTTGAGCGCGATCCGACCCTGGCCGATCAACTTGAATCGTGCATGCGTGCGGCGCACTCGCTCAAGGGCGCGGCGCGGATCGTCGGTGTCGACGCGGGAGTCAGCGTCTCCCATGTGATGGAAGATTGTCTGGTCAGCGCCCAGGAAGGCCGCCTGTTGCTGCGCCCCGAGCATATTGATGCGTTGCTGCAGGGCACCGATCTGCTGATGCGCATTGCCACACCGAGCAACAACCCGGAAGTCGCGGACATCGAGGCCTATGTGGCGTTGATGGCGCAGTTGTTGGACCCTGCGGCCCCGCTGGTTGCGCTTGCCGCACCGGTGATGGCCGGACTTCAGCTCGAAGCGCCTGCGCCGAAGGTCGAGTCGCCGGCGCCTGTCGTCGAACCGCCATCGGCGCCAGCTCCGCGCAAGACCAAACGCACCACCGAAAACGGCGAACGTGTGCTGCGTGTCACCGCCGAGCGTCTGAACAGCCTGCTAGATCTGTCGAGCAAATCCCTGGTGGAAACCCAGCGGCTCAAACCGCACCTGGCGACCATGCAGCGACTCAAGCGCATGCAGAGCAACAGCCTGCGCGCACTGGAGAACCTCAATGTGCATCTCAAGGATCACGCCTTGAGCCTGGAAGCCCAGGAAGCCCTTGAGGATGCGCGGCGTTTGCTCGCGCAATCCCAGCAACTGCTCATGGAAAAGAACGCCGAACTCGACGAGTTCGCCTGGCATGCCAGCCAACGGGCGCAGGTGTTGTACGACACGGCGCTGGCCTGTCGCATGCGGCCCTTTGCCGATGTGCTGACCGGGCAAGTGCGGATGGTCCGGGATCTGGGGCGCGATCTGGGCAAACAGGTGCGCCTGGAGATTGAAGGCGAAAAAACCCAGGTCGATCGCGACGTGCTGGAAAAGCTCGAAGCGCCGCTGACTCACCTGTTGCGCAACGCGGTCGACCACGGCATCGAAACCCCGGAGCAGCGCCTGCTGGCCGGTAAGCCGGCGGAAGGTTTGATTCGCCTGCGCGCGTCCCATCAGGCCGGTCTGCTGGTGCTTGAACTGAGCGACGACGGTAACGGCGTGGACCTGGAAAAGCTCCGTCGCAGCATCGTTGAACGAAATTTGTCCCTCGCAGAAACCGCCGCTCAGTTGAGCGAAGAGGAATTGCTGACGTTCCTGTTCCTGCCAGGTTTCAGTCTGCGCGACAGGGTCACCGAGGTGTCCGGTCGCGGCGTCGGCCTGGATGCGGTGCAGCACATGGTCCGGCAGCTGCGCGGCGCGGTGGTGTTGGAACAGACGGCGGGCGAGGGCAGTCGTTTCCACCTTGAGGTGCCGCTGACCCTGTCGGTGGTGCGCAGCCTGGTGGTGGAAGTCGGCGACGAAGCCTATGCCTTCCCGTTGGCGCACATTGAGCGCATGTGCGACCTGGAGCCGGCGGATATCGTGCAGGTCGAAGGCCGCCAGCATTTCTGGCACGAAGGCCGGCATGTCGGCCTGGTGGCGGCCAGTCAGTTGCTGCAACGTCCGGCCAGCCAGAACAGCGGGCAAACCCTGAAGGTCGTGGTGATTCGCGAGCGCGATGCCATCTACGGCGTGGCCGTGGAGCGGTTCATCGGTGAGCGGACGTTGGTGGTGCTGCCGCTGGATGAGCGTCTGGGCAAGGTACAGGACATTTCCGCCGGGGCTCTGCTCGACGACGGTTCGGTGGTGCTGATCGTCGATGTCGAAGACATGCTGCGTTCGGTGGAAAAACTGCTCAACACCGGTCGCCTGGAGCGCATTGCCCGCCACAGCAATCAGGTGATCGAGGCGGCCCGCAAACGAATTCTGGTGGTGGATGATTCCCTGACCGTGCGAGAGTTGCAGCGCAAGCTGTTGCTCAATCGCGGCTATGATGTGGCGGTTGCGGTGGACGGCATGGATGGCTGGAACGCGCTGCGTTCGGAGGATTTCGATCTGCTGATCACCGACATTGATATGCCGCGCATGGACGGCATCGAACTGGTCACGCTGCTGCGTCGGGACAATCGCCTGCAATCGCTACCGGTAATGGTGGTGTCCTACAAGGATCGTGAAGAGGATCGACGTCGTGGACTGGATGCCGGGGCCGACTATTATCTAGCCAAGGCCAGTTTTCATGACGACGCCTTGCTCGATGCAGTGGTCGAGCTCATCGGAGGAGCACGGGCATGAGGATCGCAATCGTCAATGACATGCCCATGGCGGTGGAAGCCTTGCGCCGTGCCCTGGCATTCGAGCCGGCCCACGAGGTGGTCTGGGTCGCCGGCAATGGTGCCGAGGCGGTGCGCCAGTGTGCGCTGGACACGCCGGACCTGATTCTGATGGACCTGATCATGCCGGTGATGGATGGCGTCGAGGCCACGCGGCGGATCATGGCCGAGACCCCGTGTGCCATCGTCATCGTCACCGTGGATCGCCAGCAGAACGTGCACCGGGTGTTCGAGGCTATGGGCCACGGTGCGCTGGACGTAGTCGACACCCCTGCCCTCGGTGTCGGCAATGCCCAGGAAGCGGCGGCGCCGTTGTTACGCAAGATCTTGAACATCGTCTGGCTGATCGGCGACAAGGGTAACCGCCCACGCCCGGTGCCGGCACCCATGCGCAGTTCGGGCTCACGCCAGGGCCTGATCGCCATTGGCTCATCCGCCGGTGGGCCGGCAGCGCTGGAAGTATTGCTCAAAGGGCTGCCGCGTGATTTCTCTCCGGCCATTGTGCTGGTGCAACACGTTGACCAGGTGTTTGCCGCCGGCATGGCTGAATGGCTCGGCACTGCCAGTGGCCTTGATGTGCGCCTGGCCCAGGAGGGCGAGCCGCCGCAAAGCGGCAGGGTATTGCTGGCCGGCACCAATCACCATATCCGCTTGTTGAAAAACGGCACGCTGGCCTACACCGCCGAACCGGTCAACGAAATCTACCGGCCCTCTATCGATGTGTTCTTCGAGAGCGTGGCCAGTTACTGGAGCGGTGATGCCGTGGGGGTTTTGCTCACTGGCATGGGGCGTGATGGCGCCCAAGGGCTTAAACTCATGCGCCAACAGGGCTACCTGACCATCGCACAAGACCAAAACAGCAGTGCGGTGTATGGCATGCCGAAGGCGGCCGCAGCCATCGACGCTGCCGTGGAGATTCGCCCGCTGGACAAGATAGCGCCACGATTGCTGGAGATTTTCGCCAAATGAGCACCTTTTTCCTCATTCCTGGCTCAGGTAGTACTCAGGTGACTGCACATGACTGAATTACAACTCGACGACTTCAAGACCGACGAAAACGCCGCCATGGTGTTGCTGGTGGACGATCAGGCCATGATCGGCGAAGCCGTGCGTCGCGGCCTGTCGAACGAAGAGAACATTGATTTCCACTTCTGCGCCGACCCGCACCAGGCCATCGCCCACGCGGTGCGCATCAAGCCGACGGTGATCCTGCAGGATCTGGTCATGCCCGGTCTTGACGGTCTGAGCCTGGTGCGCGAATACCGCAATCACCCGGCGACCAAGGACATTCCGATCATCGTTCTGTCGACCAAGGAAGACCCGCTGATCAAGAGCGCGGCCTTTGCGGCCGGGGCCAACGATTATCTGGTCAAGCTGCCGGACAATATCGAACTGGTCGCGCGCATCCGCTATCACTCGCGCTCCTACATGACCCTGCTGCAACGGGATGCGGCGTACCGCGCGTTGCGGGTCAGCCAGCAGCAACTGCTCGACACCAACCTGGTGCTGCAACGCCTGATGAACTCCGATGGCCTGACGGGGTTGTCGAACCGTCGGCACTTTGATGAATACCTGGAACTGGAGTGGCGCCGTTCTCTGCGTGAGCAGAGTCAGTTGTCATTGCTGATGATCGATGTCGACTACTTCAAGGCCTACAACGACAGCTTCGGCCACCTGGAAGGCGATGAAGCCCTGCGCAAGGTCGCCGCGGCGATCAAGGACGCCAGTGCCCGGCCTTCGGACCTCCCGGCCCGTTACGGCGGCGAAGAGTTCGCCCTGGTGCTGCCCAACACCTCCCAGGGCGGTGCACGGTTGGTGGCTGAGAAGCTGCGCCAGACCGTGGCAGCCCTGAAGATCCCGCATAACTCGCCGGCCGAAGGTTCGAGCCTGACCATCAGCATCGGCCTGTCGACGATTACCCCGAAAGCGGGCAGCAACTGCCGCGACCTGATCCTGGCGGCGGACAAGGGGTTGTATCTGGCGAAGAACAATGGGCGCAATCAGGTAGGCATCGGTTGAACAACCTCCCCCTGTAGGAGCGAGCCTGCTCGCGATGGTCGTCAACGATGACGATGGCTATCTGAATAAACGCGGTGCCTGAGCGTTTTTCGCGAGCGAGCTCGCTCCTACAAGGGCTTGGCTTTTCGGCCGGGCGGACTGCCGTTTTCGGCTGTTTCCCGGTATACTCGCCGGCTTTCAAAAGTTCGCCTACGAGTGCTGCCCGTCATGGAAATCAACCCGATCCTGAATACCATCAAGGACCTGTCCGAGCGCTCCGAAACTATTCGGGGGTATCTTTGACTACGATCAAAAGCATGAGCGTCTGACCGAAGTCAACCGCGAGCTTGAAGATCCGAGTGTCTGGAACAAACCTGAATACGCCCAGGAACTGGGTCGCGAGCGCGCTGCGCTGGCGCAGATCGTCGATACCCTGGACGAATTGAACACGGGTCTGGCCGATTGCCGCGACCTGCTGGACATGGCCGTCGAAGAGAACGACGAAGGCGCAGTGGACGATGTCGTCGCCGAGCTGGCCCGTCTCGAGGAAAGTCTGGCCAAGCTGGAATTCCGCCGCATGTTCAGCCACGAAATGGACCCGAACAACGCCTACCTGGACATCCAGGCCGGTTCCGGCGGCACCGAAGCCCAGGACTGGGCCAATATCCTGCTGCGGATGTACCTGCGCTGGGCCGACAAGCGCGGCTTCGACGCGACCATCATGGAGCTGTCCGCCGGTGAAGTCGCCGGGATCAAGGGCGCGACCGTGCACATCAAGGGTGAATACGCGTTTGGCTGGTTGCGAACCGAGATCGGCGTGCACCGTCTGGTGCGCAAGAGCCCGTTCGACTCCGGCAACCGTCGCCACACCTCTTTCTCGGCGGTGTTCGTCTCCCCCGAGATCGATGACAAGGTGGAAATCGAAATCAACCCGGCAGACTTGCGGATCGACACCTATCGTTCCTCCGGTGCCGGTGGTCAGCACGTAAACACCACCGACTCGGCCGTACGTATCACCCACGTACCGACCAACACCGTGGTCAGCTGCCAGAACGAACGTTCCCAGCACGCCAACAAGGACACCGCCATGAAAATGCTGCGGGCCAAGTTGTACGAGCAGGAAATGCAGAAGCGCAACGCGGCGTCCCAGGCGCTGGAAGACACCAAGTCCGATATCGGCTGGGGTCATCAGATCCGTTCGTACGTGCTCGATGCCTCGCGCATCAAGGATCTGCGCACCAACATCGAACGCAGCGACTGCGACAAGGTGCTCGACGGCGACATCGACGAATACCTGGAAGCGAGCCTGAAGTCCGGGCTGTAAGCAATGCAATACAGGATCGGCTGACCCGGCGCGATCCTTGTAGGAGCCAGCTTGCTGGCGATCCCCAGGCCGCAGGCCTGGGGGCAACGAACCTGTGATGGAATATTTAAAGACATGAGCGACCTAGATCTCGACCCGCAAGCCCTGCAACAGGAAGAAAACTCCCTGATCGCCCTGCGCAAGGAAAAGCTTGCTGCCGAGCGCGCCAAGGGCAATGCCTTCCCGAACGACTTCCGCCGCGAAAACTACTGCGAACAACTGCAGAAACAGTACGCGGACAAGACCAAGGAAGAGCTGGCAGAGGCTGCGATCCCGGTCAAGGTTGCCGGTCGTATCATGCTCAACCGTGGCTCGTTCATGGTGATCCAGGACATGACCGGTCGTATCCAGGTCTACGTCAACCGCAAGACCCTGTCCGAAGAAACCCTGGCCGCGGTGAAAACCTGGGACATGGGCGACATCATTGCCGCCGAAGGCACCCTGGCCCGTTCCGGCAAGGGCGACCTGTACGTCGAAATGACCAGCGTGCGCCTGCTGACCAAATCCCTGCGCCCGCTGCCGGACAAGCACCACGGCCTGACCGACACCGAACAGCGCTATCGCCAGCGTTACGTCGACCTGATCGTCAACGAAGACGTGCGCCAGACGTTCCGCGTGCGTTCGCAAGTCATCGCCCACATCCGCAGCTTCCTGATGAAGCGTGACTTCCTGGAAGTGGAAACGCCGATGCTGCAGACCATTCCAGGCGGCGCGGCAGCCAAGCCGTTCGAAACCCACCACAACGCGCTGGATATGGAAATGTTCTTGCGCATTGCGCCTGAGCTGTACCTCAAGCGGCTTGTTGTTGGCGGCTTCGAGAAAGTGTTCGAGATCAACCGCAACTTCCGTAACGAAGGCGTTTCGACTCGTCACAACCCTGAATTCACCATGTTGGAGTTCTACCAGGCCTACGCCGACTACGAAGACAACATGGACCTGACCGAAGAACTGTTCCGTGAGCTGGCACAGTTGGTTCTGGGCAGCACCGACGTGCCATACGGCGAGAAGGTGTTCCACTTCGGCGAGCCGTTCGTGCGTCTGTCGGTGTTCGACTCGATCCTCAAGTACAACCCTGAGCTGACCGCCGATGATCTGAACGACATCGACAAGGCTCGCGCCATCGCCAAGAAGGCCGGCGCCAAGGTGCTGGGCTTCGAAGGCCTGGGCAAGCTGCAGGTGATGATTTTCGAAGAGCTGGTCGAGCACAAGCTGGAGCAGCCGCACTTCATTACCCAGTACCCGTTCGAAGTGTCGCCGCTGGCCCGTCGTAACGACGACAACCCGAACGTCACCGACCGTTTCGAACTGTTCATCGGTGGTCGTGAAATCGCCAACGCCTACTCCGAGTTGAACGACGCGGAAGACCAGGCCGAGCGCTTCATGGCCCAGGTGGCCGACAAGGATGCCGGCGACGACGAAGCCATGCACTACGACGCCGACTTCGTTCGTGCGCTGGAGTACGGCATGCCGCCAACGGCGGGTGAAGGCATCGGTATCGACCGTCTGGTGATGCTGCTGACCAACTCCCCGTCGATTCGCGACGTGATCCTGTTCCCGCACATGCGGCCGCAAGCGTAAGTGTTTCAAATAAAAAGCCGCCTTTGAGGCGGCTTTTTATTGCCTGTCTGGTACAAACGTATCAACTTGTTAGTTTCATTTGAGAGGAAATACCTGTCGTGATTCGTGCAATAGCTCAAGAAGGTGCAGCGGGTATCGCCACTGCGGTCGCTGAAAGCGTTCAGTACCAGGGCCGCAAGGCCAGCCGACAGGGCAGTGAGCAGCGTCGACAGGACATTCTCGACGCAGCCATGCGCATTGTCGTGCGTGACGGCGTGCGTGCCGTCCGACACCGCGCAGTGGCCGCCGAGGCACAAGTGCCGTTGTCGGCCACCACTTATTATTTCAAGGATATCGATGACCTGCTCACCGATACCTTCGCCCAATACGTGGAACGCAGTGCGGCGTACATGGGCAAGCTGTGGGTGAACAATGAGGGCCTGCTGCGCGAGATGATCGACAGTGGCGACGGCAGCCCGCAGGCGCGCTCGAAACTGGCGGACGACATTGCGCGGCTGATGACCGATTACGTTCACCGGCAATTGGTCAATCGTCGCGAACATTTGATGGCCGAGCAGGCGTTCCGTCAGGAGGCGTTGCTCAACCCGCGCCTGGCCGAACTGGTGCGCTCGCATCAGCAGATCCTGTTGCAGGGCTCTTGCCAGCTGTTCCAGGTATTGGGCTCGCGCGAGCCGCATCAGGATGCCAAGATGTTGACGGCGATTATCGGCCGGATGGAATATCAGGGCCTGCTCAACGTAGACGAGCCTGCCGCCGAAGAGGAAATGCTCGGCATCCTGACGCGCTACATGCACCTGGTGCTGGCGTCGGTGTAGTCCGGCTGGCTCCGACAGGGGAAGGTGTCCACTTCAGGGCGGCGTATGTTCATAGGGAGTATTGAATGAAAGCCTGGCGTGTCGTTGTGATCGCCTTGTCGTTCCTGCTGCTCAGTGGCTGTCTGGTGACCTTCAAGGAACCGCTGCCCACGAGCGAGCCCGCGCCCAAAGGGTTGCTCGGCAAGTGGACCAGCACCAGCGCCTGGGGCGAGCCCGTCAATCTGGAGTTGACCCGCATCGCCGACAATCGCTACCAGGCAGTCAGCTACTTCAAGGCCAAACCCAAGGAGCGTGAAGCCTACCCCTTTACCGTGTCGCGCCATGGCAACCGTTGGTACTTGTCGGCGAAGGTGCCGGCGCAGTTCGGCGGGTATTTCATCATCGGCGGCTTCGAGCTGACCGACCAGCGTGAACTGGTGCTGTACAACCTCGACCCCGAACAGATCAACCAGGCGCTGAAGCAAAACGCCCTGAGCGGAGAAGCGTTTCAGACTGACGACGGCGCAGGCGTGCTGATCAACAGCTCCATGGATCAAGTCGCCGCCTACCTCGACGACCCGGCCAATTCCGATGTGTTCGTCGAAGCCGTACGCTACCAGCGTCAGGCCAAAGCCAAATAAGCAGCACAATCAGGTTTCTACAGGAGTTTCGGGTGGACGATTACCAACAGTCGATACGCATTTTGTCCGATCGCATCGTGCTCGCGCAGACGCCGATCCGCGTCCTCGATGCGGTCAAGTGGGACGACAACATCCGTAAGGGCTTCCTCAAGGCCAAAGGCAAGGAAATGCCGGCGGTGGACCGCGACTACTACCTCAACCGGCCGCTGGCGTTCGACTCCAGCAAAGTGAAGCTGGAGTTCCAGAACATCGAGCGCGACATCACCCGCCAGCTCGGCCAGTTCAACCCGGTCGGCCAGATCATGCGTCGCATGTGCAAGGAATACCGCATGGTGGTGCGCATGCTCGAAGCGCGCGGCACCGAGGATTTCGGCCTGATCTCGCAGGAATTGTACGGTGCCGCCTCCGACGCGTTCCACGCCGGCGACCCGACGCTGTCCGACCTGGGCATGATGTTGTCCGAATACCTGAACAACATCGACGGCCGTGGCGACCTCAAGGATGAGCCGAAGACGCTGACGGCCAAGGATGCGGTCGAACTGTTGCAGCATCGCTTGAACAAGGTATTTGGCGAAGCCGAGGAAACCATCCGGGTGTTCGAGTCCGACGGCATCGTCGCCGATGCGGCGGCCGGCGCCGACTACATCAAGATCCGCTCCGATGCGATGTTCAATCAGCGCGATGTGCGCGCCCTGGAGGTCCACGAAGGGCTGGTGCATGTCGGCACTACCCTCAATGGTCTGAACCAGCCGATCTGCACCTTCCTCTCCAAGGGGCCGCCCTCGTCAACGGTGACCCAGGAAGGCCTGGCGATCCTGATGGAAATCATCACCTTCGCCTCGTACCCCAGTCGCCTGCGCAAACTGACCAACCGCACGCGGGCCATTCATATGGTGGAGGAGGGTGCCGACTTCCTGCAGGTGTTCGAGTTCTTCCGCGAGCAAGGCTTCGAAATGCCCGAGAGCTACAGCAACGCCAGTCGCGTTTTCCGCGGCTCGGTGCCGACAGGTCTGCCATTTACCAAAGACTTGTCCTACCTCAAGGGCTTCATCATGATTTACAACTACATTCAACTGGCCGTGCGTAAAGGCAAGCTGGAGCAGATACCGCTGTTGTTCTGCGGCAAGACCACTCTGGAAGACATGCGTACCTTGCGCCAGTTGGTGGATGAAGGTCTGGTGGTTCCGCCCAAGTACCTGCCGGAACAGTTCCGCGACATGAACGCGCTGTCGGCGTGGATGTGCTTCTCCAACTTCCTCAACCACCTGAGCCTGGACCGGATCGAGGCGGATTACTCGAACATCTTGTGAACAAAGAATTCCCCTGTGGGATTGTGTTCCAATCCATTATTTCGCGAGGTTTCAACGGATGAGAATCCTCGGCATCGTCTGCCTTCTCCTGGCCCTGAGCGGTTGCAGCTCCTTGCTGTTTTATCCCGAACCCGGCCAGTTGTTCACGCCGGAAAAGGCCGGGCTCGAATACCGCACCGTCACATTGAACACCGCCGATGGTCTCAAGCTGAACGCGTGGTGGCTGCCGGTGAAGCCGGGTGTCGAGGTCAAAGGCACGGTGCTGCACCTGCACGGTAACGGCGGCAATCTGCCAATGCATCTGGGCGGGAGTTGGTGGTTGCCGGAACAGGGCTATCAAGTGCTGCTGGTTGACTATCGCGGTTATGGCTTGTCCGAAGGCAAACCGAGCCTGCCGGCGATCTATCAGGACATCGATGCGGCGTTCAAATGGCTCGACCAGGCCCCCGAGGTCAAGGGCAAGCCGCTGATCCTGCTCGGCCAAAGCCTTGGCGGTTCAATGGCTGTCCATTATCTCGTTCAACACCCCGAGCGGCAGAAACAACTCAAGGCGTTCGTCCTCGACGGCGTGCCCGCCAGTTATCGCAGTGTCGGCCGGTATGCGCTGAGTAATTCATGGGTGTTCTGGACGTTCCAGGTGCCGTTGTCGTGGCTGGTGCCGGACGGCGACAGCGCGATCAACTCCATGACGCAACTCAAGGACGTGCCGAAACTGATCTACCACAGCATCGACGATCCGATCGTGCCTCTTTCCAACGGCATCCGACTGTATCAAGCTGCGCCGCCGCCGCGGGTGCTGCAACTGACCCGTGGCGGTCATGTGCAGACGTTCGCCGACCCGGTCTGGCGCAAGGTCATGCTGCGTTATCTCGATGACCCGCAACATTTCAACGGCCTGCGCCGCCTGGGTGAAATCCCCAACCACCCGGCGCCCCCGAATTCAGAAGATGAACCACCAGAGAGTCCGCAATGAGTGAAGAACGCAACGCCATCCCGCTGATCATCACCGGTATCTGCAGCATCCTCGGCACCGTCGGTGCCCTGTGGTGGTACGGCTACCTGCACTTCGCCAAGCCCGAGGATGCGTTGCTGCTCAGCGACTTCACCATGCTCAAGACCGTGCCGGGCGAGGACTACAAAGTTTCCCTTGCGCCGGCGGCCCAAGTGGCCCAGTGCATCGATGGCGTGCTGGTGCTGTTCGACACCGAACAGAAAGGCCTGACAGGCGTGCTGGTCGACAGCAAGAAAAAAGCCGTGCGCTGCATGGGGCAGGAGACGCCGCAGAAGCTGGAGCCGTAAACCGGTTCTAACTCACAACACAGATCCAATGTGGGAGCGGGCTTGCTCGCTCCCACATTGGTTTGTGTTGTGGATTACTGGGTGTATGAACTCACCGCCGAACGCGGCATTACCGGCTGATTGTCATTGGAGATGGTCACCTCCACCCGACGGTTCATCGCCCGGCCCGAAGTGCTGCTGTTATCCGCCACCGGATATTCCTTGCCGTAACCCTGGGCAACGATACGCGCAGGATCGACGCCCATCTTCACCAGTGCCGCACGCACGGAACCCGCGCGACGTTCCGACAGCGACTGGTTGTGCGACGCCGTACCGGTGCTGTCGGTATAGCCCTCGACAATCACTTTGCGCTCAGGGTTTTCCTGTAGGTACTGCGCCAGTTTGTTGATGTTCGCCAAGCCATTGGAGTTCAGCTCGGCCTTGTCGGTGGCGAACAGCACATCACCGAAGGTCACCAGTGTCCCGCGATCGGTCTGCCTGGCGTTGAGGCTGTCCTTCAACTGTTTGATCTGCTGATCACGGGCGTCAAGGCGCGCCTGAGCCCGTTGCGCCGAGGTATCTTTCAGGCTGGCCTCGGCGGTGCGCAGGGCGATGGTCTGCTTGGCCACTTCGACGCGCTGGTTGGTCAAATAGGCAAGCTGGTCGATCGTGGCCACGTCCTCCTTGTCCCTGTAGGCCTTATCGGCCATGTCCAGATAGTCGCTGGCTTCCTTGGTTTCCAGGGCCGCAACCTTGGCCGCTTGCGGATCGGATTGCAGGCCAGTGTAGTTGGTGCGGGCCTGTTCGAGGTTGGCGTTCGGTGGTGTGGAGCAGGCTGCCAGGGTTACGGTGGCAGCCAGCAGGGCAGGGATCATCAATTGAATGGATTTCATGATTTCGTCCTTTTAGTCGAGTGGGAATGCGTGGTGCCGCGCCGCTTACTGAACGGTGCGCTGGCTTTCCTGGCGCAATTCCTGAACGCCTTTCTGCGCGTCCTTCACTGATTGTTCAGCCTTCATCGCCTGGGCCTTGCGCTCGGCCACGCGAGCGTCCCACTCGGCCTGTTCGGCGAGCATACGGGCCTGGTCGTATTTTTTGTCGTGCATGGCGATTTCGGCTTGCTTGAGCTTGTCTTGGGCCGACTTCATTTCCACGGCGGCGAACTCGGTGCCGCCGGCGCTCACGGCGTCGTTGACGGCCGATTGGGTGACCGCGTACTGCTCGGTCGGCGGGTTGCCGGCGCAGCCAGCCAGGACCAGGCTGCTGCCCAGGGCCAGCGCCGCCAGTTTGAGGCTACGCGAACAGGTGAATGAGGGGCTTGCGATTCGGGTTTTCATGGTCTTCAACTCCATTGGGCCAGTTCCTGAAAAACGTCGAAGTCCACCCTGGGCAGGGCGTTGAAACCATCAATTGCGGGGTATTTTGAAACGCTCGTCCCAGGTGTGGTTACTTGGGTTGACCCGAGGCTTTTTTTGAAAGTTCAGAGAATTTAGCCGGCTATCGAAAAACCTGGATCGAGTCGACAGCGCCTTATAGGGCAGGACAAGCGCAATTTTTTGAATTGGCACACGGGCTAATGTGGGAGCGAGCAAGCCCGCTCCCACAAGTTCTGTGGAAAATCAGTGTTTCTGTTTGTCGTCGGGCACCGACAAATCGTGCAAATGCCGACGGGACAGCGCGAGAAAGCGCGGGGTCGGCCCAATGTCTTCGTACAGCGGATCGCCTTCTTCATCGGTGGCGACCACAGTTGTGCCCTTGACGTACGGGAAGCTTCTTTCCAGCTCTTCCAGTGCGGCGCCGATCAGATCGCCGAGCAGTTCTTCAGGATGCCGCTTGGGATACATCTCGACGAGCGCGGCCAGGCGTGCGGCAGACTCCACGTCCAGATGAATCGAGTAGCCGGTGTCGGTCAGGCGGCCTTTGGCGTTTTCTTCCCAGTGGTGGGCAAGTTCGCGGATTTTCATATTGACCTCATTGCGCTCCCGCTCGTGGCAGGCAGGGTGAGTGTCCGGCATTGGCCGGCGACAACCGTTGTACGGCTTACCGTTCAGACTAGCTTCAACAGGCAAGGTTTAAAGGCCCTTCGTCGTCTTGCTTGTAAGAACCTGTCTGGGGCGGCACTCTCTTGTTCCTTAGCCGCCCGGATTTTTTGCTGGAGACCTGCTGATGACCGATATTGATGCACGCTTGCGCGAGGACGTTCACCTGTTGGGTGAGCTGTTGGGCAACACCATTCGTGAGCAATATGGCGACGGTTTTCTCGACAAGATCGAGCAGATCCGCAAGGGCGCCAAGGCTGACCGGCGCGGCTCCATGGATGCCGAGCTCAGTGCCAGCCTCAATCAGCTGAGCGAAGACGAACTGCTACCGGTGGCGCGGGCGTTCAACCAGTTCCTCAACCTGGCCAACATCGCCGAGCAATATCAGTTGATTCACCGGCGCGAGGAATCCCGGGAGGCGCCGTTCGAAGCCCGAGTGCTGCCGGAGTTGCTCGCGCGCCTGCGCGCCGAAGGGCATGGCGCCGACGCGTTGGCCCGGCAACTGGGTCGGCTTGAGATCGAGCTGGTACTCACGGCGCACCCTACTGAAGTAGCACGCCGCACACTGATCCAGAAGTACGACGCCATCGCCGCGCAGCTGGCGGCTCAGGATCACCGTGACCTGACCAGCACCGAGCGCGAGCAGATCAAGACCACCTTGCAACGCCTGATCGCCGAAGCCTGGCACACCGAGGAGATCCGCCGCACGCGCCCGACGCCGGTGGACGAAGCCAAGTGGGGTTTCGCGGTGATCGAGCATTCGCTGTGGCAGGCCATCCCCAACTATCTGCGCAGGGCCGATCAGGCCCTGTACGCCGCCACCGGCCTGCGCCTGCCATTGGAGGCGGCACCGATCCGCTTTGCCTCGTGGATGGGCGGCGACCGTGACGGCAACCCGAACGTGACGGCGGCGGTGACCCGAGAGGTATTACTGTTGGCGCGCTGGATGGCGGCCGATTTGTACCTGCGCGATGTCGATCGCCTGGCCGCTGAGCTGTCGATGCAACAGGCCAGCGATGAATTGAAGGCCAGGGCGGGAGACAGCGCCGAGCCGTACCGGGCAGTGCTCAAACACTTGCGCGAACGCCTGCGGGCAACGCGTAACTGGGCACATGCCGCCTTGTCGACGTCCGCGCCGGCACCGATCGATGTGCTGCAGGACAACCGCGAACTGCTCGATCCACTGGAGCTTTGCTACCGCTCCCTGCACGAGTGCGGCATGGGCGTGATCGCCGATGGGCCGTTGCTTGATTGCCTGCGTCGGGCAGTGACATTCGGTCTGTTCCTGGTTCGTCTGGATGTACGCCAGGACTCGTCGCGGCACACCGCCGCGATGACCGAAATCACCGACTACCTCGGCCTGGGACGCTACGAGGACTGGAGCGAGGAGGAGCGCATCGCCTTCCTGATGCGCGAATTGAGCAATCGTCGGCCCTTGTTGCCGACGTATTTCAAACCCTGCGCCGACACTGCCGAAGTGCTGGCGACCTGCCGGGAAATCGCCGCTGCGCCGCCGGCATCCCTCGGTTCCTATGTGATTTCCATGGCCGGTGCGGCTTCCGATGTACTCGCCGTGCAATTGCTGCTCAAAGAGTCCGGCGTGTTGCGGCCGATGCGTGTGGTACCGCTGTTCGAAACCCTGGCAGACCTCGACAACGCGGGTCCGGTGATCGAGAAGCTGCTGCTGTTGCCGGGCTATCGCGCACGCCTGCAAGGGCCGCAGGAAGTGATGATCGGCTACTCCGACTCGGCCAAGGACGCCGGCACCACCGCGGCGGCCTGGGCGCAGTACCGGGCGCAAGAGCGATTGGTGGATATCTGCCGCTCGCACGACGTAGAGCTGCTGTTGTTCCACGGTCGCGGTGGCACTGTGGGGCGCGGCGGCGGCCCGGCCCACGCGGCGATCCTGTCGCAGCCACCGGGTTCGGTGGCGGGGCGTTTCCGCACCACCGAACAGGGCGAAATGATTCGATTCAAATTCGGCCTGCCGGACATCGCCGAGCAAAACCTCAATCTGTACCTGGCCGCCGTGCTTGAGGCGACCTTGCTGCCTCCGCCGCCACCTACGCCCGAGTGGCGCCATTTGATGGACGAGTTGGCCGCAGACGGTGTCAGCGCCTACCGCGCTGTGGTGCGGGAAAACCCGCAGTTCGTTGAGTATTTCCGCCAGTCCACGCCGGAACAGGAACTCGGTCGTTTGCCGCTGGGCAGTCGTCCGGCCAAGCGCCGGGCTGGGGGGATCGAAAGCCTGCGGGCGATCCCGTGGATTTTCGGCTGGACCCAGACGCGCCTGATGCTGCCGGCCTGGTTGGGTTGGGAAGCGGCCCTGAGCAAGGCGCTGGAGCGTGGCGAAGGCGAGCTGCTGGGGCAAATGCGCGAGCAGTGGCCGTTCTTCCGCACCCGCATCGACATGCTGGAAATGGTCCTGGCCAAGGCCGATGCCGACATTGCACAGTCCTACGATGAGCGTCTGGTTGAGCCGAATCTGCTGCCATTGGGTGCGCACTTACGCGACCTATTGTCGCAGGCGTGCACCATCGTTCTCGGCCTGACCGGGCAGTCGCAGCTGCTGGCACATAGCCCAGCGACCCTTGAGTTCATCCGCTTGCGCAATACCTACCTCGACCCGCTTCATCTATTGCAGGCCGAGTTGCTGGCCCGTTCTAGAGTGCAGGACGTGGCGCAGGGCAGCCCGGTAGAACAGGCCTTGCTGGTGTCTGTGGCGGGGATTGCCGCCGGTTTGCGCAACACCGGCTAAGGTCTTTGCCATGGGATCAGGCATCCGGCAGGTGAGCCGGATGCCGCCATTTAACGGGTGCAAAAGTGCTGCCAGGCGACACTTAATGATGGGGTTGCGACTTGGGAAACTGTGCGCAATGGTCGCAGGAGGCAGCGGTTTCTCCGACTTTTGGCGTCTTGTGTGGGCGCAGCCTGCTGTGTATCTTGATCAGCCTTTGACCGTTTGGGCGGTCACGACCCTATTTTTGAGATTGGCCCCACGAGGCGAATCTGACGTTATCCATATAAAAAATTGAGGAGCACATCGATGCGCGTCATTCTGCTGGGAGCTCCCGGGGCCGGTAAAGGTACTCAGGCACAGTTCATCACCGAAAAATTCGGCATTCCGCAAATCTCCACCGGCGACATGTTGCGTGCAGCGGTCAAGGCCGGCACCGAGCTGGGCATCAAGGCCAAGAGCATCATGGATGCCGGTGGCCTGGTGTCCGATGACCTGATCATCGCGCTGGTCAAGGACCGCATCGCCCAGTCCGACTGCGCCAACGGTTTCCTGTTCGATGGCTTCCCGCGCACCATTCCCCAGGCTGAAGCCTTGGTGACTGCAGGCGTCGAGCTCGATGCCGTGGTTGAAATCGCCGTTGAAGACGAAGAAATCGTCCAGCGTATCGCCGGTCGCCGTGTTCACGAGGCCAGCGGCCGCGTGTACCACATCGTCTACAACCCGCCGAAAGTGGCTGGTATTGACGACGTCACCGGTGAAGAGCTGGTACAGCGCAAGGACGACACCGAAGAAACCGTGCGTCATCGCCTGTCGGTCTACCACTCCCAGACCAAGCCGCTGGTGGACTTCTACCAGAAGCTGTCGGCTGCCAATGGCAAGCCGAAGTACAGCCACATCGAAGGCGTCGGCTCGGTTGAAGCGATCACCGCCAAGGTGCTTGCAGCCCTGAGCTGAAAAGTCTGACCCGCTGCATCATCCACGGCCCGCTTGCGGGCCGTAGTTGTTTATACTGACGCACTTTTTTCTGATCTCTCTTGTGGATACATCGATGAGCACCTTGCTGGCCCTGGACACCGCGACTGAAGCTTGCTCCGTTGCCTTGCTGCATGACGGCAAGGTCACGAGCCATTACGAGGTGATCCCGCGCCTGCACGCGCAGAAGTTGTTGCCGATGATCAAGCAATTGCTGGCCGATGCGGGCACCACGCTGCAAGCGGTCGATGCCATTGCGTTCGGCCGTGGCCCGGGCGCCTTCACCGGTGTGCGCATCGCCATCGGCGTGGTGCAAGGCCTGGCGTTTGCCCTGGATCGCCCGGTGCTGCCGGTGTCGAACCTGGCCGTGCTGGCGCAACGTGCGCTGCGCGAACATGGCGCCACGCAGGTCGCCGCCGCCATCGATGCGCGCATGGATGAAGTGTATTGGGGTTGCTATCGCGAAACGGCCGGGGAGATGCGCCTGGTGGGGGCGGAAGCGGTACTGCCGCCGGAGTCCGCTGCATTGCCGGCCGATGCCGGCGGCGAATGGTTCGGCGCAGGCACCGGTTGGGGATATGGCGAGCGTATTGCCGTCAGCCTGAGCGGGCAGGACGCGGGCATGTTGCCCCACGCGCAAGACTTGCTGACACTGGCGCGATTTGCCTGGGCGCGCGGCGAGGCGATCGTGGCCGATGAGGCGCAGCCGGTGTATCTGCGCGATAAAGTGGCGACGCCCAAGGCGCGTTGATTCACGCAGTACCTGTGGGAGCGGGCTTGCTCGCGAAGGCGGTATAACATTCAATATTTCTGTTGCCTGGCACACCGTCTTCGCGAGCAAGCCCGCTCCCACAGGGTTAGTGTTCTGCACCAGTTCTGCCAATCGTCATTTTCTAACCCCAGCTTTTAAACCTTTTGCCTTTTATGTGTTCTAGTTATCACTCGGCGGTTTGCGAAGTGGATTTTGCGCCACTAAACTGCCATCACTGATTCCGAGTATGCACTTATGCGTATAGACGGCGTTTCCTCTCAGTCCTACCCCATCAAGCGCAAACCCCGCAAAGGCCGCGTTGTGGAAGACGACGCCATTGATATCGAAGGCGAGCTGGAATTCCCGAATGAAGAGCAATTGGCTGCCCGCGCCGCCAAATCCTCTGCGCAAAAACTGAGCAATCTTCCCGCCCGTCAGCAAGACATGATTTACCACCGTGCCATGAGCAAAAGCGTAGCGACAGCCCTGGCCAGCTACCTGAGCACCGCCGGTTTCGTCGATTGGGAAGCGGATGTGCTGGGTCTCGACCTGTACATCTGATGGTGCTGCCGTATTACCTCGGTTGCCCATCCTGGAGCGAAAACGCCTGGCGCGACTACCTGTATCCGCCGGACGCCAAACCCGCCGACTTTCTTGATCTCTATTGCCAGGTTTTCAATGCCGTGGAAGGCAACACGACCTTCTACGCGAGCCCGGCTGCCAGCACCGTGCAGCGTTGGGCCGAAACCATGCCCGAACATTTTCGCTTCACTGCCAAGTTTCCCGGCGAGATCAGCCACGGTGGCGATCTGCGCGAGCAACTGACCGCCGCCGAAACCTTCCTGCAATTGCTCGGCCCTCTGGGTGAACGGGTGTCGCCACTTTGGTTGCAGTTGTCGAAAAGCTTCACGCCCCAACGTTTGCCTGAGCTGGCCGGGTTTATCGATGCCCTGCAGCGACCACTGGCCGTTGAAGTGCGGCATGACGAGTTTTTCGCCAAGGGTGACAGCGAACGAATGCTCAACCGGCTGCTGCTGGATCGCGGTGTCGAACGCATCTGTCTCGATCCCCGTGCGCTGTTCAGTTGCACCTCGACCGAGCCTTCGGTTCTCCACGCCCAGTCGAAGAAACCCCGTGTGCCAACGCGGCCGGCGGCATTCACGCAATTTCCGCAGGTGCGTTTTATCGGCCATCCGACGCTTGAGGCCAACGATACGTTCCTGGAACCATGGGTCGAGAAAATCGCGTTATGGATCGAAGAAGGTCGTACGCCGTACATCTTCCTGCACACGGCCGACAACCTGCTGGCCGCGAAACTGGCGCAGCGTTTTCACGCCCGGCTGATGCTGCGTTTGCCTGGCTTGCCGGCGCTGCCTGAGCTATACAGAGAACCCGCCGCCGAGCAACTTGGCCTGCTCTGAGGCGGATTATTTCCCCTCTTCAGGAGCCTGCCCAATGGATGCGCAAACCCTTCGAGCCCAGGCGTTCAAAGCCCTACATGAGCGCCCCGGCGTATTTGTGATTCCCAATCCGTGGGATGCCGGTTCGGCAAAAATGCTTGCCAGCCTCGGCTTCGAGGCGCTGGCGACTACCAGTGCCGGTTATGCCTTTTCCCAGGGTCGTGCCGATGGCGGATTGACCCTCGACGATACCTTGATGAACGTTCAGGCGATTGTCGCCGCCACCGACCTGCCGGTTGCCGTCGACCTGGAAAACGGTTTTGCCGACAACCCGGCTGATTGCGCCAAAAGTATCTTGCGCGCAGCAGAGGTCGGAGCGGTCGGCGGTTCGATCGAAGATGCCACCGGCCGCGAAGAAGGCCCGATCTACTGTTTTGAACACGCCGTGGCGCGCATCGAAGCTGCTGTGGCTGCCGCTCGCAGTCTACCGTTCCACTTTACGTTGACTGCCCGGGCGGAAAACTTCCTGCACGGCAATCCTGATCTGGCCGACACCATCCGCCGTTTGCAGACATTCGCCGAGGCCGGTGCCGATGTGCTCTACGCACCGGGCTTGCGCAGTGCTGAGGATGTGTTGGCGGTGGTCCGAGCCGTGTCGCCAAAACCGGTGAATGTGTTGATGTCGGGCGGCTTGAAGCTGACGGTCGCGCAGTTGGGTGAAATGGGCGTCAAACGTATCAGCGTCGGTTCGGCGCTGGCATTGGCGGCCTATGGCGAATTCTTCCGCGCCGCCGAAGAAATCCAGACGTCAGGCACGTTCGGTTTCACGTCCCGGTCGATGCCGTATCAGAAGGCCAATCAGTTCTTCAAAGGTTGAGGGAAGAGGGCGCGGCTGAGGATCAGGCGGCGATGCGCAGGTTCTGCAGGATGATCGGGCGCGCCCAACCATTGTCGAAATCGAGTTGTCTCTGCTGCTCCACCCGTTCCTCTGGCGAGAACGGCGGGAACGGTTTGTCGAGCAGTTCGAGTTCGAACTCGGCGATGGGCAGGTGCAGCGGACGCGGTTGCGGGGCAGGGCCAGCTTCTGGCAGCGGTTGACCGGCGTTCAATACGATCGGGCGAACCCAGCCGCTTTCGAAGTCCTGCTGTTTTTGCTGGGCGACGATTTCGTCCGCCGGGAGCGGTGGGAACGGCTTGTCCGCCAGGTCCATTTCGAATTCGGCAATCGGCAGGAACAGCGGCTCGGGCGGGCGGATCACGTTGTCCTTCACGTCGCATTCCCGCTGGGACACGATGTGGGCCAGCAGGTCGCTGCCGACCGTGGGTTCAACAGGGCTTTCGAGATCGACCGGTGGAAAGTTCAGCGATTGCGGCAGCACTTCACCCGACTGTTCGGCCAGCGCCCGGGCAAAGAAATCCTGCCAGATGTGGCTGACGCCACTCAGTGCCTGGGTGTTTCGCAGGTTGTAGTCGCCGTAGGGCGAGATAAAACCTGTGATTGTGGGTTGAATGTCTGACATTTCTCTCGGTAGACGCTCAGCTCTGGCAAAATGCTCGATAGTTTTGTTATCGGCCGTTTTTGCCGATCATTAATTTTTTGAGCGTGTTTTCCCATGATTGATCAACCTGCGGCCTGCCGCATCCATGTCCAGGCCCTGGACGCGGCTTTCGAGCCACAAGCCGAGCAATGGGCCGAGCGCCTGGGCTTGCCGATGCAAGTGGCGGACGGCGAATTTGCCTTGCAGGTGGGTGACATGGGCTTGCAGCTGCAACAGCTGGGGCCGGATGCGCCGGGGCCGGTGCGGGTGGACTTCGTCGAGGGTGGTGCGGCCCATCGCCGACTGTACGGCGGTGGCAGCGGGCAGATGATCGCCAAGGCTGTTGGCGTCGCCCAAGGCGTGCGCCCGCGGGTGCTGGATGCCACGGCGGGGCTGGGCAAGGATGCGTTCGTGCTGGCCAGCCTCGGTTGCGAGATGAGCCTGATCGAGCGTCAGCCGCTGATCGGTGCCTTGCTGGAAGACGGCCTGGCCCGTGGCGCGGAAGATTTCGACGTGGCGCCTATCGTGGCGCGCATGCGCTTGCTCAAGGGCAATTCGATCGAGGTCATGCGCAACTGGGAGGGCGAACCGCCCCAGGTGATCTACCTTGACCCGATGTTCCCGCACCGCGAGAAAACCGCGCTGGTGAAGAAGGAAATGCGCCTGTTCCGGCCGCTGGTGGGCGATGATCCGGATGCGCCGGCATTGCTCGAGGCCGCGTTAGCCCTGGCCAGCCACCGGGTGGTGGTCAAGCGTCCGCGCAAGGCGCCGTGCATTGATGGGCCGAAGCCGAGTCATGCGCTGGATGGCAAGTCCAGTCGGTATGACATCTATCCGAAGAAGGCGCTCAAGCCTTAAGACCGAGTCGTCCCAATCGCGAGCAAGCTCGCTCCCACAGGTACGGTGAAATCCTTGCGGGAGCGAGCTTGCTCGCGATGGCGTCAGTCCAGACACCAACAATCCATCAGGCTCACTCAGGCCGATAAGCCCGCATAAACAACCCCACCACCTCCCGCACATGGCTCTCCGCCTCTTCGCCAACCGGCGGCTCGCCGCAGCCATACAGCAAACGGAAATTCCCGGCGCCCTTGAGCAGGCAGAAGAAGTGCTCGGCCGCGTTGTGCGGCTTGTCGATACGCAGCACGCCACTTTCGTCGATCTTGTTCAGCAGGCGTTCCATGCCGTGCAGCATGCGCTGCGGCCCGGCCTCGAAGAAAATTTGCGCGAGTTTCGGGTCCTGGCTGCCCAGGGTCATCATCAGGCGGTGCAGGTTCACTGATTCATCACTGTTAATCAGTTGATGAAAACCGCGCGCGATGTTCAGCAGCACGGTTTCCACGGCCACGCCTTCCGGCAGTTCGAAGAACAGCGGTGGCAACTGTTCCTCGCACTTGGCCATCACGGCGGAGGAGAACAGCGTCTCCTTGTCGTTGAAGTGGCTATAGACCGTCAGCTTCGACACGCCGGCCTCGGCCGCGACGGCATCCATGCTGGTATTGGCATAACCCTTACTCAGAAACAGCACTTTCGCTGCATCGAGAATTGCCTGGCGCTTGACCAGGTCCTTGGGTCTGCCTGGGCCATTGGGTGCTGAAAGATTGTTTGGCATATTCGTTTTTATTACTGGACTGGTGAGTTTGCTATTAATAACATACTGCTCAGTATAATTATTCAAAGCACCATTAGCGAAAGGTCCTTCACCATGTTCCGCTATGCCTTGTCCCTCGCTTTGCCAGTCACCCTGGCTTTTTTATTGTCTGCGTGTGGTCATGAAGAGGCGCCGCAAGTCAGCGTGCGTCCGGCCATGGTGGTCCAACCAGAGCCTTCGGCGCAGGCC
This sequence comes from Pseudomonas sp. EU05-FHT14B02, assembly GCF_058791055.1. Lineage (NCBI taxonomy): Bacteria > Pseudomonadati > Pseudomonadota > Gammaproteobacteria > Pseudomonadales > Pseudomonadaceae > Pseudomonas > Pseudomonas sp. EU05-FHT14B02. The sequence continues at coordinate 26,910 of NZ_JBYTDD010000016.1, forward strand.
ATGGAAAGCTATCCCGGTGAAGTTCGCGCGCGGTATGAGCCGGATCTGGCGTTCCGCATCGGCGGCAAAGTAAGCCGACGACTGGTCGAGGAGGGGCAGCGGGTCAAGGCCGATCAACCCTTGGCGGAGCTCGACCCCCAGGACGTGCGCTTGCAACTGGAGGCTATCCGCGCCCAGGTCGCAGCCGCCGAAGCCAATCTGAACCTGGTGCGATCCGAGCGTGATCGCTACAAGACCCTGATGGAGCGCCAACTGGTCAGTCGTTCGCAATACGACAACGCCGAAAACCTCTACCGTTCCGGTGAAGCGCGCCTCAAGCAAATCAAAGCCGAATTCAACGTTTCCAATAATCAGGCCAGCTACGCCGTATTGCGTGCGCCGCAGGACGGCGTCGTAGCCAAGCGCCTGGTGGAAGTCGGGCAAGTCGTGGCAGCCGGGCAAACGGTATTCACACTGGCAACCGATGGCGAGCGTGAAGTCTTGATCAGCCTGCCGGAGCAGAACTTCGGTCGCTTCAAGGTCGGTGAGCCGGTGTCAGTGGAACTCTGGACCCAGCCCGACCAGCGTCTCGCCGGGCGCATCCGTGAATTGTCGCCGTCAGCCGACCCCAAGTCGCGTACCTTCGCGGCGCGTATCGCCTTCAAGACAGGCACTGTGCCTGTCGAACTGGGCCAGAGCGCCCGAGTGTTCGTGCAGGCCACCGAAGTGGTTCCACTGTCCGTTCCGCTGTCTGCGCTGACGGCGGAAAACGGCGTGACCTATGTCTGGGTCGTCAGCGCCAACAACACCTTGAAAAAGACTCCGGTGCGCGTTGGTGCCTTCGGCGAGAAAAGCGTACCGGTGCTCGAAGGGCTCAACGCCAGCGACTGGGTGGTGGCCGCTGGTGTTCATGTGCTTCTCGAAGGGCAGCAGGTACGCCCGGTGGATCGTTCGAACCGCGTGGTCAATCTGGCAAACAAGGAGTAAGCCCCAATGCGCTTCAACGTTTCCGAATGGGCGCTGCGTAATCGCCAGATCGTCCTGTTCCTGATGCTGTTGCTGGCCATTGTCGGCGCACTTTCCTACACCAAGCTCGGCCAGAGTGAAGACCCACCGTTCACCTTCAAGGCCATGGTGATTCGCACCAACTGGCCGGGGGCGACCGCCGAGGAAGTCTCGCGCCAGGTCACCGAACGCATCGAAAAGAAACTGATGGAAACCGGCGAATACGAACGCATCGTGTCGTTCTCCCGTCCGGGCGAATCCCAGGTGACCTTTATTGCGCGCGACTCCATGCACTCGGTGGAGATCCCGGAGCTCTGGTATCAGGTGCGCAAGAAGATCAACGACATCCGGCATACCCTGCCGCCGGGGATTCAGGGACCGTTTTTCAACGATGAATTCGGCACCACTTTCGGCAATATTTACGCCCTGAGCGGCGAAGGCTTCGACTACGCCGTGCTCAAGGATTACGCCGACCGCATCCAGATCCAGCTGCAACGGGTCAAGGATGTGGGCAAGGTCGAGCTGCTGGGGCTGCAGGACGAGAAAATCTGGATCGAACTCTCCAACGTCAAGCTCGCCACCCTCGGCTTGCCGCTGGCGGTCGTCCAGCAAGCCCTTGAAGAACAGAACGCGGTATCGACGGCAGGTTTCTTCGAAACCAGCAGCGAGCGCTTGCAGCTACGGGTGACGGGGAATTTTCAAACGGTCGACGAGATCAAGAACTTCCCGATCCGGGTCGGTGATCGCACCTTCCGCATCTCCGACGTGGCTGACGTGCGCCGTGGTTTCAACGATCCACCGGCGCCGCGCATGCGCTTCATGGCGCAAGATGCCATCGGCCTGGCGGTGGCAATGAAGAACGGCGGTGACATCCTGGTACTGGGCAAGGCGCTGGAAATCGAATTTGCCCGCATTCAGAAAAACCTCCCGGCCGGCATGGAGTTGCGCAAAGTCTCCGACCAACCGGCGGCGGTGAAAACCGGTGTTGGTGAGTTCGTGCAAGTGTTGGTCGAGGCGCTGGCCATTGTGTTGCTGGTGAGCTTCTTCTCCCTCGGTGTGCGTACCGGCATGGTGGTGGCCCTGGCGATTCCGCTGGTGCTGGCGATGACGTTCGCGTGCATGTATTACCTGGGCATCGGCCTGCACAAGATCTCTCTCGGCGCGCTGGTACTGGCGCTGGGCTTGCTGGTGGACGATGCGATCATCGCCGTGGAAATGATGGCGATCAAAATGGAGCAGGGTTTCGATCGGGTCAAAGCGGCGAGTTATGCCTGGACCAGTACCGCGTTCCCGATGCTCACCGGGACGCTGATCACCGCGGCCGGCTTCCTGCCGATTGCCACGGCGCAATCGGGCACCGGCGAATACACCCGTTCGATCTTCGAGGTGGTCACCATCGCGCTGTTGGCGTCGTGGGTTGCCGCCGTGGTCTTCGTGCCGTACCTCGGGGAAAAACTCCTGCCGGACCTGGCGAAGATTCATGCCGCCAAACACGGTGCCGGCCAACCCGATCCATATGGCACGCCGTTTTATCAGCGCGTCCGGCGGCTGGTGGAGTGGTGCGTGCGCTGGCGCAAAACCGTGATCCTGGCGACCGTGCTGTTGTTCATCGCTTCCATCGTGCTGTTCAAGTTTGTGCCGCAGCAGTTCTTCCCGGCATCGGGGCGCCTGGAGTTGATGGTCGATCTGAAACTGGCCGAGGGTGCTTCGCTGAGCAACACCGCCGACGAGGTCAAGCGCCTCGAAGCACTGCTCAAGGACAAGGCGGGGATCGACAATTACGTAGCCTACGTCGGCACTGGGTCGCCGCGTTTCTACCTGCCGCTGGATCAGCAACTGCCGGCGGCGAGCTTCGCCCAGTTTGTCGTCCTGGCGAAAACCATCGAGGAACGCGAAGCCCTGCGTACCTGGTTGATCGCAACCCTCAACGAGCAATTCCCTGCTCTGCGTTCGCGGGTCACGCGTCTGGAAAACGGTCCGCCGGTTGGCTACCCGGTACAGTTCCGCGTGACCGGGGAGCACATCGAGGAGGTGCGGGCGCTGGCACGCAAGGTCGCGGCCAAGGTTCGCGAGAACCCGCATGTGGTCAACGTCCACCTGGATTGGGAAGAGCCGAGCAAGGTGGTGTACCTGAACATCGATCAGGACCGCGCGCGGGCGCTGGGCGTGAGCACGGCGAACCTGTCGAGGTTCCTGCAAAGCTCCCTGACCGGTTCCAGCGTCAGCCAGTACCGTGAAGACAATGAGTTGATCGAGATCCTGTTGCGCGGCACCGTGCATGAGCGCACCGAGTTGTCGTTGCTGCCGAGCCTGGCGGTACCGACCGATAACGGTCGTAGCGTCGCGCTGTCGCAGATCGCGACCCTGGAATACGGCTTCGAGGAGGGCATCATCTGGCACCGCAACCGTCTGCCCAACGTGACGGTTCGTGCCGACATCTATGGCAAGGAGCAACCGGCGACGCTGGTGCAGCAGATCATGCCAACCCTCGATCCGATCCGCGCCGAGCTGCCAGATGGCTACTTGCTGGATGTCGGCGGCACGGTGGAAGACTCGGCGCGGGGACAGAACTCGGTGAAGGCCGGCGTGCCGTTGTTCATCGTGGTGGTGTTGACCTTGCTGATGCTGCAGCTGCGAAGTTTTTCGCGCACGGCGATGGTGTTTCTGACGGCGCCGCTGGGGTTGATCGGGGTGACGCTGTTTCTGTTGGTGTTCCGCCAGCCGTTCGGTTTTGTGGCCATGCTGGGGACTATCGCCTTGTCCGGGATGATCATGCGTAACTCGGTGATTCTGGTGGATCAGATCGAGCAGGATATTGCGGCGGGGCTCAAGCCTTGGCAGGCGATCATCGAGGCGACGGTGCGGCGGTTCCGGCCGATCGTGCTGACGGCGCTGGCGGCGGTGTTGGCGATGATTCCTCTGTCGCGCAGTGTGTTTTTCGGGCCGATGGCGGTGGCGATCATGGGGGGGTTGATTGTGGCCACGGCGTTGACGCTGCTGTTTTTGCCTGCCCTTTATGCGGCCTGGTTTCGGGTTCGCAAAGAGTCGGTTTGAGGGGGTGACCTTGGCGGCCTTCGGGCCGACCAGGCTGTTTTTTGATGGTGTACATATCCATTCCTGCGGTAACGGCCACTGGCGGTTTCGCCCTTACGGCGAGTCACTTTTAACAAGCGCCTTAAAAGTAACCAAAAGCGCTCGCCCCTTGCGTACGGCCCCTCGCTAAGGCTCGGGGTTCCTTCGCTCCGGTATTCATCCGGGGGCATTGCCCTCCGGTCGGCTTCGCTTCGACCTACATGCAATTAGTTCGACTGCGTCGAACGGCGCTGCGCGCCAATCCCCGGATGAACACCTCCACTCAGCCTGCCGAGGGGGCGGGTGGATCAAGATCAAGAGCTGCAGGCGAGCTAACGCTCGGCCTGATGAGTGGTGAAGAGCGTGGTGTACGCCACTCTGCCTTTGCTCTTCTGTGGGAGCGAGCTTGCTCGCGAAGACGGCCCGCCAGCCAACCAATTCCTCACAGATGTACCCAGCCCAATTGTGGGAGCGGGCTTGCTCGCGAAGGCGGCCTACCAGCCAACTCATTCCTTGCAGATGTCCCCCAGTCCAACTGTAGGAGCGAGCCTGTTCGCGATGACGGACTTACAGTCAACGCTGTTTATCGCCCAAGCCATTCATTCAGACCATTCCCACAAGACTTTCAGCTTGCTCGTCGGAAGCCCGATCTCTAGCCTTTGCTCGTCGCTGTCAATCCAGCGACCGGGACTGCAAGCCCGCCAATAGTTTGTTAGGCGCCCACTGGCGCACCTATAATCGTGGCGCTTTTTTAGCGACCACCGATTTATGGTGGCTGTGTGCGGGAGATCTTCGGATCTGCCGAGGTTGCCTAACGACTCGGTCTTGCAGACCTGCACACAGCTGCCACCCATCATCTGCAAGTGATGCTGGCTGCTCCAACTTTCGTTAGGAGCTTCACAATGATCAAACCCAGCCCAAACCCCCCGGCTTCAGAAACCGCAGAACATATCGGCGCTTCAAGTCGCCCCTGCCCAATTTTCACCATCCGCCCAGACGTCGATTCCAAAACCCTGCTGGTCCATGCCTACGAAACCCTTGCCTCAGCGAATGAAATGGCAACCGAACTGTCATCCATCCTGACCGGCCCCACCTCCAATCTGGCACTCGGCATTCAGCAGATGATCGTATTGGCGCAGCTATCGGTGAATCGCGTGCTGGATCAACTCGATTCACCTCAATAGCACAACGAAAAAGCCCGCTGAACCTGTGAAGGTCAGCGGGCTTTCTGGTGTTGCCGTCAGCTAAGAATTACAACGTACCAAACACTTTCTTCGCCAAACTGGTCGCCGCAGCCGCCGGGTTCTGGCGGATGGTTTCTTCCTGTTTGCCGATCATTTCGAACAAGCCATTCAATGCCTGTTCGGTGACGTAGTTTTCAACGTTGGCATTCTTCGCATCCACTACGCCCATGGTCGCCGCTTGTCCGGCGAACGAGTTGTACTGCTGGGCCAGGCCAACCTTGTCGGTGGCTTGCTTGACGATGGGCAGGAATTTGGCGCGGATCTGCTCGCGACTGGTCTTGTTCAGGTATTGGGTGGCCGAGTCGTTGCCGCCGCTGAGGATGCCCTTGGCATCTTCCACGGTCATTTTCTTCACGGCATCGACGAGGATTGGCTGGGCCTGGGTGACGGCGGTTTCCGCCGCTTTGTTCATGCTGGCTTCCAGTTCATCGACCTGGTCACCCATGCCGAACTGTTTCATCTTGCTCGCGACTTTGCCCAGCTTGCCCGGCAGTTCGATTTTCACATCGGGGTTGTTGCTGAAGCCACCCGGGGTGCCGAGTTGTTTGACGGCCAGTTGCGCGCCTTGGGTCAGTGCGTCCTTGAGGCCGCCGGTGGCGTCTTTCTGCGACAGGTCGCTGAGGGACAGCGCGAGTGCGCTCGCGGAGATCATCAGGCCTGCGCACAGGCCGGCAAAGCGGAGGGTAGGGCGGAACATGGCAACTTCCTTTTTCGAAAAAGACACTTAGCGGGCCGGGTCGACACGGACCTTCAGCGGTTGTGGGTCGGTGCCGTCCAGGCGCACGGCATGATTCTCGGTGGTGATGAACATCAGTTTGCCGTCGACTTCGATGCGCGCGTTCACCGAGTAACGATGGTTGGGCTCTATCTTCAGCGGGTCGTAGCTGAGATGGAAGGCCAGCGGCACCTGCCCTTTGATCTGGCCGCGCTGTTCGTCGATGACCTTCGCCGGGGCATCGGCGAGTGAAATGTCCTGCAGGCTGACACTCAGGACCGCCGTCGGTGGCAGGGCGATGCGTTGCAGGTAGAAGACTTCTCCATCAAGGGAAGCCTTGGGCGCCGGTGTCGGGTGCTGGCAGGCTGTCAGCAGGATGGCGGCTGCGATCAGTGGCAGTTTTTTCATCGGTCAATCTCCGTATCGAGGGCGGCAGAACCGACTGGCGCCCTGATCAATCTAGACGGTTTACAAAGGCGGGGCGGCGTCGGCTGCATCTTCACTGCGATGCAACGCCACCTGCCGGATCGACAAGCGAATCTCTGCTGGCAACACTCGCTTGGCCGCGCCTTCGGCCAGTTCACCGAGCAATTCGTGATAGCTCAGCTTGCCCGCTTCATCGCGCTTGAGCACCTCAAGGTCGAGCATCGTCTGGATGAAGTGGCGGAATAGGCTCTTGTCGAAGAATTCCGGGGCGTTCAGGCCATGCAGGATCGACAGGCGTTGGGCCATGACTGTGCACAGGTCTTCCAGTTCTTCGGCGCTGATGCTGTTCTGGCCGCTGTTGAGCAGCAGGGACACGGTCATGTAGAAGCGCTGCAAGGTCTGGGCGATGCTTTTCGACAGCAAGGTCAGCAGCACGAAATGCCGCGAGCTTGGCGCCGGACGCAGGTACACAGCGTTCTCGTAACGCAGCAGGCCTTGCTCGACGAACGCTTCCAGCCACTGGTCGATCACTGCATCCAGTTCGTCGAGCGTCCAGCGGATGAACAGCTCCGCTTGCAGGTAGGGATACAGCGCGCGGGTGTAGCGCAGGATCTGTTCGCGACTCATGCGCGAGGCGCTCTGGAAGAAGCTTGCCAGCAACGCCGGCAGCGCGAAGATGTGCAGTACGTTGTTGCGGTAGTAGGTCATCAGGACGGCGTTTTGTTCGCCCAGATAGAGAATCTTGCCCAGGGCATCGCTTTGCTCGGACAGCAGATCCATGTCCTTCACATGCTTGATCAACGCCCGGCCATCGCCTTCCGGCAAGGTGGTGTGTGGCGAATAAGGGACCTTGCGTAGCAGCGCCAGGTACAGATCCAGCACCCGCGCCATAGCCCGGTCATCCAGCGCCAGTCGGGTGGTCGACAGCAGCGCCAGTGCCACCAGGTTGACCGGGTTGATCGCCGCCGCTTCGTTGAGATGCTGTGCGACTTTCTCGCCGAGGCGGTTGGTGGTTTCGTTGAGCCAGGCTGGTCTGAACTGCGGGCCGAGTTCCTGTTTGCGCCAGTCCGGCTGTTCGCTGTCGAGGAATTCCGCCAGTTTGATCGGCTCACCGAAGTTCACCGCCACTTGGCCGAAGCGTTGCTTGAGTGCGCCAATGACTTTGAAAATATCGAAGATCGACTCTTTTTTCTTGGCCGCACCGCGCAGTTCGCCGAGGTAGGTCCGGCCTTCCAGCACGCGCTCATAGCCGATGTACACCGGCACGAAGACGATGGGCATGCGCGACGAACGCAGGAAGCTGCGCAGGGTGATCGCCAGCATTCCGGTTTTTGGTTGCAGCATGCGCCCGGTGCGCGAGCGGCCACCCTCGACGAAATACTCCACCGGGAAACCCTTGGTGAACAGGGTGTGCAGGTATTCGTTGAACACCGAGGTGTACAGCGGGTTGCCCTTGAACGTGCGGCGCATGAAGAACGCACCGCCGCGACGCAGCAGGCCGCCGATCACCGGCATGTTCAGGTTGATGCCCGCGGCAATGTGCGGCGGGGTCAGGCCGTTGCGGAACAATAGATAGGACAGCAGAAGATAGTCGATGTGGCTGCGATGGCACGGCACGTAGATCACTTCGTGACCCTGGGCGACCTTCTGCACGCCTTCGATGTGGTTGACCTTGATGCCGTCGTAGATCTTGTTCCAGAACCAGCTCAGCACCACTTCCATAAAACGGATCGCAGTGTAGGTGTAGTCCGAGGCGATTTCGTTGCCGTAGCGTAGCGCTTGAGCTTTGGCTTTCTCCGTCGAGATGTTCTCGCGCTCGGCTTCGTCGAGGATCGCTTGTTTGACCTGTGGCTGGTTCAGCAGGCCTTTGACCAGGTTGCGGCGGTGGGAAATGTCCGGGCCGATCACCGCTGCCTTCAGGTTGCGAAAGTGCACCCGCAGGATGCGCTGGGCCATGCGCACGGTGCGTTCGTGGCCCTTGTCGTGCTCGATCAGTTCGCGCAGGTGGATCGGCGCGGAGAACTGCACGCGAGTCTTGCGTCCCAGGACGATGACGCTCAGTAACCGACGCAGACGCCCGGTAACGGCCCAGCTGTCGGCGAACAGGAGCTTCCATGGGCTGTTTTCGCTGTCCGGCGACTGCCCCCAGAACACGCTGACCGGAATGATCTGCGCATCTTCGGCGGCGTTCTGGCTCAGGGCGCTGACTAGGCGGGTCAGTGTCGGCGGCGCTCCGCGCTTGTCCTGGCGGCCGAGCCAGTCCGGGTCCGGCGTCAGGTAGAAGAACGCGGCAGGTTCCAGCAGGTTGCCCACCGAAACCGGCAGCACCAGACGCGGCAGACCGGCCTTGCTGCATTCGGTGTCGACCACGGCAAGGTCGGTCAGCGAAGGGTTTTGCAGGACGTAGAACACCGGACGACTGCGGTCGAGGTCAAGGGTGAACGACGACTGGTTGATCGTCTCGGAGCGAACCCAGAGGTACAACAGTCGGCGCAGGGTGCCAAACACAAGACGGCGGAACGGGGAGCGGGTCATACGGCTTCTGCGTGAGTGGAAAAAACCAAGCGTTTGCTCGGGCGGTCGATAGTGTGCCGGATTCGTCGAAAATCGGCAAAAAAGCGTGGAAGTAAACTCCTGTTGAGAGTTTTAACGTCTGTCATATACTCGGCGCTCTGTCGCCGTTGCCCTCATGGGACCGGTATGCGCAGGCTGACGTTCCCGAGGCTTTCCTGCGAAAAGCCCGATCAATAATAAAAAGGGAGTATGAACAAATGGCAACACGCGAAACCGGCAACGTGAAGTGGTTCAACGACGCCAAGGGCTACGGCTTCATTCAGCGCGAGGACGGGGTGGATGTGTTCGTGCATTACCGCGCGATTCGCGGTGAAGGCCACCGTTCGCTGACCGAAGGCCAGCAGGTTGAATATGCGGTGGTGGAAGGGCAGAAGGGGTTGCAGGCTGAGGATGTTGTAGGTCTGTAACCAGAATCTTCAGAACGCCCAAAAACACTGTGGGAGCGAGCTTGCTCGCGATAGCGGACTGACATTCAACATGGATGTTGGCTGAAAGGGCCTCATCGCGAGCAAGCTCGCTCCCACAGGTTTGGTGTGTAGTCTTTTACGCGGTTTTCCAGGTGATTTCTTCTTCACCATCGGCGCTGATGCGGATCCAGCGGTCCGCCGTCTCTTCACCTTCTTCCTCGACCCAGGTGCCCGGTGCACAACGCACTTCCACGTTGAGCGCGGCAAACGCGGCGCGGGCGCAGGCGATGTCATCGTCCCATGGGGTCTGGTCGCTTTCCAGATACAGGCTGTTCCATTTGCCGACCGCTTTTGGCAGCCAGGTCACTGGCACGTTGCCAGCCTTGCACTTGTAGGTCTGGCCCTTCTGGACCCAATCGGTGCACGGACCCAATGCCGCACCGAGCCAGGCGGCAATGGCTTTGTGGTCGACGTCGGCGTCTTTCAGGTAAATCTCGATATCGGGTTGGCGCATGGATGTCCTCACTGCGGGTCTGAAAAATCCATTCGCGGATTTAGCCGGTCTTGAGCATTTGCCCGAGACCAAAAATTAAGGTTATTGAAGTACGAAATAATCGTAGCGCATCGACACGGTGACCTCGAACGGCTCGGCCTGCTCGATAACGGCAGCACGGCGCTCGGCACTGGCGCGCCAGCCGTGAGGCGTCATGGCCAGCAGATTCGCCCGGTCCTGACCGCTTGCCAGCGTCAGTTTGAACTCCAGGGTTTCGCTGTGTTCAAGCGCCATGCCTTCTGGCACCAGGGCCAGATGCTTGTCGTCGGTGTACTCACGGACTTCGTCATACAGCCGCTCACGCAGTTCCATCAGGTGACCGCTGGTCGGCCCGACTTTCATCAGGCCGCCGCCGGGGCTGAGCAGGCGCTTGGCTTCTTCCCAATCCAGCGGACTGAAGACGCTGGCCAGGAATTGGCAACTGCCGGAAGCCAACGGCACCCGCGCCATGCTGGCGATCAACCAGGTGAGCTTCGGGTTGCGTTTGCAGGCGCGTTTGACCGCTTCGCGGGAGATGTCCAGCGCGTAGCCGTCAGCATCCGGCAAGGCCTCGGCGATCTGCGCGGTGTAGTAACCCTCGCCACAACCGATATCGACCCAACGTTGCGGCGCATAACCTGCCGCCAGCTCTGCCAGGCGCTTGGCCACCGGGGCATAGTGCCCGGCATTCAGGAAGTCGCGGCGGGCTTCGACCATCGCCTGGTTATCCCCGGGATCACGGCTGTTCTTGTGTTGCACCGGCAACAGGTTCAAGTAACCCTGGCGCGCACGATCGAAACGATGCCCGGCGGGGCAGACCACGCCGTTGTCGACCGCGTTCAGCGGTTCACTGCAGATCGGACACGCCAGCATCAGGCGAGCAACTTGATCAGGGTCTGGTAGTAGATTTCGGTCAGCACGTCGAGATCGGCCGCCAGCACACGCTCGTTGACCTGGTGAATGGTCGCGTTGACCGGGCCCAGCTCAACGACCTGGGTGCCCATGGTTGCGATGAAGCGGCCGTCGGAGGTGCCACCGCTGGTGGACGCCTTGGTTTCACGACCGGTGATGTCCTTGATGCTCGACGACACCGCGTCCAGCAGTGCGCCCGGCTCGGTGAGGAACGGCAGGCCGGACAGGGCCCAGTCGATGTGCCAGTCCAGACCGTGTTTGTCGAGGATGTCGGCGACGCGCTTTTGCAGGCCTTCGACGGTGGACTCGGTGGAGAAACGGAAGTTGAACACCGCCACCAGGTCACCCGGGATCACGTTGGTCGCACCGGTGCCGGAGTTGACGTTGGAGATCTGGAAACTGGTCGGCGGGAAGAAATCGTTGCCGTGGTCCCAGTGCTCGGCAGCCAGTTCGGCCAGGGCCGGGGCCGCGAGGTGGATCGGGTTCTTCGCCAGGTGCGGGTAGGCCACGTGGCCTTGCACACCGCGCACGGTCAGCTTGGCGCCGAGGGAGCCGCGACGACCGTTCTTGACCACGTCACCCACCAGGGTGGTGCTCGACGGTTCGCCGACGATGCACCAGTCCAGACGTTCCTTGCGCGCAGCGAGGCGTTCAACCACCGCCTTGGTACCGTGGTGCGCCGGGCCTTCTTCGTCGCTGGTGATCAGGAAGGCGACTTTGCCCTTGTGATTCGGGTAGTCGGTGACAAAACGCTCGGAGGCGACGGTCATGGCGGCGAGGCTGCCTTTCATGTCGGCGGCGCCACGACCGCAGAGCATGCCGTGTTCGTCGATCAGCGCGTTGAACGGTTCGATCTGCCAGGCCGCCACCGGGCCGGTCGGGACCACGTCGGTGTGGCCGGCGAAGCACAGTACCGGACCGTCGTCCTGGCCGTGGGTGGCCCAGAAGTTATCCACATCTTCGATGCGCATCGGTTCCAGGGTGAAACCGGCATCGCCCAGGCGCTGCATCATCTGCTTCTGGCAATCGGCGTCGATCGGTGTCACGGACGGACGGCGGATCAGGTCGATGGCGAGTTGGAGGGTCGGCGAAAGGTCGGCGTGGGCCGTCATGGAAAACTCCGGAATCAGTAAATGTGTAGGAGCAGCCGGTCGACGCTCGATTGCTCGCGATGGACGTTAACGATATTGCGTGCGATCTGTGTGACCGCGTTGTCCTTGCGTTTCTCGCGAGCAAGCTCGCTCCTACAGGTATTGGGGTTGGCCCTTGAGCCAAGCCCTGCAAAATGGCGCTTATCTTAAAGCAAAACGGCGACCATTGGCCGCCGTTTAGTGCATCCGCGCAGATTTAGACGACAGGTGCCGTTTCAGGCTCGGCGGCCGGTTTCGGCAGCGACGACAGGAACGCCATGATCAGCGCCGCGACGTACGGCAGCGACTGCACCAGCAGCATGGTGACCCAGAAGCGCATGTCGTTGCTCGGCATGCCGTTCACCAGGTAGATCCCCAGGGCCGCGCTCCACAACAGCAGCATGATGAACATCTCTTCCCGGGCTTCGGAAATCGCCACCCAGAAGCCGTGGTTGTCGGCATTCTTCGGCGTACGGAAGAACGGAATGCTGCTGGTGAAGAAGCCGTACAGCACCGCTTTGGCGATGGTGTGGGACAACGCCAGACCGGCCAGCGCCGCGCAGAAGGCGTCCTTCAGATTCACCCCGACCGCACGACGGTAGAGGAAGATGATCTTGGCGACCTTGAACACGAACAACGCCAATGGCGGGATTGCGAAGATCAGCAGCGGCGGATCGACCCGTTGCGGCACGATGATCATCGCCGCCGACCACAATAGTGCGCCGACAGTGAAGAAGATGTTCATGCCGTCCGCCACCCACGGCAACCAGCCCGCGAGGAAGTGGTAGCGCTGGCCACGGGTCAGCTCGGTGTCCTTGCCGCGCAGCAGGCTGGCGGTGTGGCGCTTGATGATCTGGATCGCTCCGTAGGCCCAGCGGAAACGCTGTTTCTTGAAGTCGATGAAGGTATCGGGCATCAGCCCCTTGCCGTAGCTGGTGTGGTAGTACGCTGCCGACAGGCCTTTTTCGAATACCCGCAGGCCCAGTTCGGCGTCTTCGCAGATGCACCAGTCGGCCCAGCCCAGTTCTTCGAGCACCGAGCGACGGGTCATGGTCATGGTGCCGTGCTGGATGATCGCGTCGCGGTCGTTGCGGGTGACCATGCCGATATGGAAGAAGCCTTTGTATTCCGCGTAGCAGAGCTTCTTGAAGGTGCTTTCGTTCTGGTCGCGGTAATCCTGCGGCGACTGCACCACGGCGATTTTCGGGTCGGCGAAGTGCGGCACCATGTGCTTGAGCCAGTTCGGATGCACGCAGTAATCGGAGTCGATCACCGCAATCACTTCGGCATCCTTGGCGGTGTGCGGGATCAGGTAGTTCAGCGCGCCGCCCTTGAAGCCGGCCAGCGGTGCCACGTGGAAGAACTTGAAGCGCGGGCCGAGGGTTTCGCAATAATCGCGCACCGGTTCCCAGACCGCCGGGTCCTTGGTGTTGTTGTCGATGATCAGGACTTCGAAGTCCGGATAGTCGAGGTTGGCCAGGGCGTTGAGGGTCTGTTTGACCATCTCCGGCGGCTCGTTGTAGCAGGGCACGTGAATCGACACTTTCGGGCGGTAGCTGGAGTCGCCTTCCACCGGCAGGAACTCGCGCCGGCGCTTGTGCACCCACACCGCTTCGGCCAGTTCATGGGCTTCGGTCAGCAGCACGATAAACACCCCGAGCGCACCGAGGGCGAGCAAAAAGCCCACTGTCAGGCTGAACCAGGTGCTGTATTGCTGGCTGTAGTCGTAACCGATCCACACCAGCACCGAACCGCACAGGAACGCAATGAAGGTCAGGAAGGTACGGCCACGCTGGCGCAGGGCCGAGCCGTCGATCATCAGCAGGGTCAGCGACAACAGCGCCAATACCACCGAACCAATGGCCAACACGCGCCATTGCGGAATCGCCACCACCGGGCCTTCGAAGTTGAACTTCTGCTGGCGCGCGGCGTTGAACACGCCCCAGTAGGCGCCGACGGAACCTTCGTCGCTGGCTTTCCACGGCTGGTCAAACGCTTCGATCACGAAGTAGTTGAAGCCCTGGCGATTGAGCTTGTTGACCAGGGTTCGCAGATAAATCGCCTGGTCCGCCGGGGAGGCGTCGGCGCCACCACGCATGCGGCCGTTGCTCGGCCAGCCCACCTCGGACAGCAGCAGTGGTTTTTTCGGGAACATCTTTTTCAGGTCGCGGGCGCGGTCGAGGACGAACTGCCCGGCCTTGTCCATCGGGACGAATTCCCAGTAAGGCAGGACGTGCGCGGCAATCAGGTCGACGTGCTTGGCCAGTTCCGGGTGTTCTTCCCACACGTGCCACTGTTCGGACGTGGTCACCGGCACTTTCACGGCGGCACGCACGCGATCGAGCATGACGCTGAGTTCCTGTGCGGTGATTTCCTTGCGGTAAATGGCTTCGTTGCCGACCACCACGCGAACCACGCTGCGTGAAGCGTTGGCAATTTCAATGGCACGGGTAATTTCCCGTTCGTTGCGTTCCTGGTCCGGGCTGATCCAGATCCCCAGGGTCACCCGCAAGCCGAACTCTTCCGCCAGTTTCGGGATGTTCTGCAGCGTGCCGTCGACCGAGTAGATGCGGATGTTGTCCGTCAGCTTGCTCATGATCTCCAGGTCGCGACGCATTTGATCGTCGGTCGGGTACTGGTCTTTCTGCGGGAACTGGCCCTGCTGGAATGGCGAGTACGAGAAGCCGGAGATCTGTTCAGGCCAGTTGGGGGCGGTGACCGGGCGGTTGATCAGCGCCCAGAAGCCGGTAAACAAGGCTGCGATGGCGAGCACCACGACCAGGTTGAGTCCAAATTTACGCGATGACATAGTTATTTCGGGTTCCAAAGACTGTGGAACGAAGGAACGGTTGGCGGTCGCCAAGGGGCGCGCATCCTACACCGGGCATTCTCTGGTCGTACAGCGGACAGGGAATTGCCGGACATTGGGCAATCCAAGTCGGTTTAAGTTCTTTCTTTAGAGCGTGTAGGACGAATCTTTGTTCGATTTAGTTTTCGTGGATGTTGCCCGTTCATAGCGCAATGATGCTCTTGGGCGCCGACGGCCCTATAATGCGCGCCGGTTTTTGGGGTAATGGTCATGAGTACAGAAGATCCGCGGTTTGCTGGCATCGCCCGCTTGTATGGCATTGAAGGCCTTGAGCGCCTGAAAGCGGCCCATGTGGCGATCGTGGGCGTCGGTGGCGTCGGTTCCTGGGCGGCGGAAGCCATGGCCCGTTGTGGTGTTGGCGAAATTTCGCTGTTCGACCTCGATGACGTCTGCGTCAGCAACGCCAACCGTCAGTTGCACGCGCTGGACAGCACGGTGGGCAAGCCCAAAGTCGAGGTGATGGCCGAGCGTCTGCGCGGGATCAACCCGGATTGCACGGTGCATGCGGTGCCTGACTTCGTCACCCGCGACACCATGGCCGAGTACATCACGCCGAATATCGACTGCGTGATCGACTGCATCGACAGCGTCAACGCCAAGGCCGCGTTGATCGCCTGGTGCAAGCGGCGCAAGATCCAGATCATCACTACCGGCGGCGCGGGCGGGCAGATTGACCCGACGTTGATCCAGGTCTGCGACCTCAATCGCACGTTCAATGATCCATTGGCGTCGAAGGTGCGCTCCACATTGCGCCGCGACTACGGCTTCTCACGCACCGTGACCCGCCACTACAGCGTGCCGTGCGTGTTTTCCACCGAGCAACTGCGCTACCCGAAACCGGACGGCAGCATTTGCCTGCAGAAGAGTTTTGTCGGTGATGGCGTGAAGCTCGACTGTGCCGGCGGGTTTGGCGCGGTGATGATGGTGACGGCGACCTTCGGCATGGTCGCGGCGACCAAGGCGGTGGACAAGATTGTCGCGGGTGTGCGGCGGCCGGCGGAGCGGGTCAAACCGCAGGTTTAGTCGGTGTGGCTGAAGGCCTCATCGCGAGCAAGCTCGCTCCCACATTGGAATGCGTTCCTCCTGGAGGAGCGAGCTTGCTCGCGATGGCCCGCGTAGCAGTCCTTTATTGAGCCAACTCCCGCATTCGCTGAAGCACCGCATTCAAGCCATTGCTGCGGGACTCGGATAACTGCCGTCCCAACCCCAGCTGATTGAACCAGTCCGGCAAATCCACCTGTTGCAACTCGGCTGCGGACAAGCCGTTGACCCGCGCCAGCAGCAACGCCACCAACCCGCGAATCAACCGTGCATCACTGTTGGCGCTGAACTGCCAATGACCGTCGCGCAGTTCGCCCACCAGCCACACCTGGCTTTCACAGCCGTGCACCCGGTTGGCATCGCACATCTGCGCATCACTCAACGCTGGCAGACGCTCGCCCCATTGCATCAGCAGGCGTGCGCGCTGTTCCCAGCCGGCAGCTTTCTGAAAGGTGTCGAGCGCCGTCACGGCATCGGCAGGCAAGCTCATCGCAGCAACTCCAGCGCCTGATCCAGGGCTTCAAAGAACCGTTCCAGGTCTTCGGAATCGTTGTACAGCGCCAACGACACTCGAATCGCTCCGGCCAGTTCGAAGCGTTTGAGCAGCGGCATCGCGCAGTGGTGGCCGGCACGCACCGCGATCCCTTGTTCGGTCAGCAAATGCGCGAGATCGGAGTTATGCACACCCTCGACGGTGAAACTGGCCAGTGCCACTTGCGGCTTGCCCAACAGGCGAATGCCGTTGCGCGCCTCCAGGCCCTTGAGCAGACAGGCATGCAACGCGGCTTCATGGGCAGACACGGCGTCCTGATCGAGTCCGGCGAGGTAGTCCAGGGTCGCTCCCAGGCCGATCACGCTGGCAATCGGCGGCGTCCCGGCCTCGAAACCCAGCGGTGCCGGGCGAAAGCGTGCGTCGTGATAATTGGCATCGAGCACCATTTCACCACCGAACTGCCAGGGACGCAGTTGTTGCAGTGCTGTATTGCGCCCGAACAGCACGCCCAGGCCATCGGGGCCGTAGAGCTTGTGGCTGGAGAACACATAGAAATCGCAGCCCAGCGCCTGCACGTCGTGGCGACCATGGACCACGCCCTGGGCGCCGTCGATCACGGTCAGGGCGTTGTGCGCCTTGGCCTGTGCCAGCAATTGTGGCAGCGGTTGCCACGCGCCAATCACGTTGGACAGTTGGCTGACCGCCAACAGACGCGTGCGTGGGCCGATCAAACCGGCGGCTGCTTCAAGGTCGATCACGCCGTCGGTATCCAGCGGCAGGATCACCAGTTTCAGCTCGCGACGGTGCGCCAGTTGCTGCCAGGGCAACAGGTTGGCGTGATGCTCCAGGGCGCTGATGACAATCTCGTCGCCCGGATTGAAAAGATGTTCCAGACCATAGGCCAGGAGATTCAGCGCGGACGTCGCGCCGTGGGTAAAGATGATCTGCCCGCAATCACCAATATTGAGCCATTGCGCGACTTTGCGGCGGCTGTCCTCGAACGCCTGGGTGGCGTGGGCGCCGGGCAAATGCTGCGCCCGATGCACGTTGGCCGCGCCGTTGGCGTAGTAGTGCGCCAGGGCATCGAGCAGGGCTTGAGGTTTTTGCGTGGTGGCGGCGTTGTCCAGATAGGTCTGGTCTTGCCGTTGCAGGGCGGCGATGGCCGGAAAATCGGCACGCCAGGGGGAGAGAATCATCATGCTGTTCGGCCTATGCACTTGATCCCTGTAGGAGCGAGTTGGCTCGCGATGATCGCTTGGACGACACGGGCTGTCTGATGCCCCGCGTTATCGTTGACGTCCATCGCGAGCAGGCTCGCTCCTAAAGGAACAGGGATCGTGTGGCTTAGTTGTGAGCGTGCAGCGCTTCGTTCAGCTCGATGGCCGATTTGTGGGTTTTGCATTCCACGGCACCGGTCTCCGAATTGCGACGGAACAGCAGATCCGGCTGGCCGGCCAGTTCACGGGCCTTGACCACTTTGACCAGTTGATTGTTCTCGTCCAGCAGCGCGACTTTGGTACCGGCGGTCACGTACAGGCCCGACTCGACGGTGTTGCGGTCGCCTAACGGGATACCGATACCGGCGTTGGCGCCGATCAGGCAGCCTTCGCCGACCTTGATCACGATGTTGCCGCCACCCGACAGGGTGCCCATGGTCGAGCAGCCGCCGCCCAGGTCCGAACCTTTGCCGACGAATACGCCAGCGGATACACGGCCTTCGATCATGCCCGGGCCTTCGGTGCCGGCATTGAAGTTGATGAAACCTTCGTGCATCACGGTGGTGCCTTCGCCCACATAGGCACCGAGACGCAGGCGCGCAGCATCAGCGATACGCACGCCGGCCGGCACCACGTAGTCGGTCATTTTCGGGAACTTGTCCACCGAGAACACTTCCAGCAGCTCGCCGCGCAGGCGGGCTTCGAGTTGCAGTTCGGCCAGTTCGCTCAGGTCGACAGCGCCCTGGCTGGTCCAGGCCACGTTCGGCAGCAGCGGGAAGATCCCGGCCAGGTTCAGGCCGTGTGGCTTGACCAGGCGATGGCTCAGCAGGTGCAGCTTGAGGTAGGCCTCAGGGGTGGACGACAGCTGGGCGTCTTCGGCCAGCAAGGTGGCAACCAGCGGCTTGTGGCTCTCGGCCAGGCGGGTCAGCAGTTTGCCTTGTACCGCGTCGATGCCTTTCACGGCTTCAGCCAGTTGCGCGGCCTGCGCGGTGGTGAAGGTGATGGCCTGGTTGCCTTCGCTGTAACCGAGGATCGGCGCAATGGCGGCGACCAGTTCGGCGGGCGGGTTGAGCAGTGGCTGGGCGTAGAACACTTCCAGCCATGCGCCTTGACGGTTTTGAGTGCCGACACCAAAGGCCAGGCTGAACAGGGTAGTAGACATGTTGATACCTCTAGCAAATTGAAACGGGCTGCTTACTTGAGCGCGGCCGCGTAGATATCTGGCTTGAAGCCAATCAGGGTTCGGTCACCGAGATCAAGCACCGGGCGCTTGATCATCGAGGGTTGTGCGAGCATCAGTTCGATGGCTTTCGTCTGGTCGAGATCGGCTTTGCATTCGTCGTCGAGCTTGCGAAAGGTCGTGCCTGCACGGTTCAACACCACTTCCCAGCCGTGCTCGTTGCACCATTGGGTCAGGTGTTCACGGTCGATACCGACCGCCTTGTAATCATGAAAGTCATAGCTGACAGCGTGTTCATCGAGCCAGGTGCGCGCCTTTTTCATGGTGTCGCAGGCTTTGATGCCGAAAAGGTGCAACGTTTTGCTTGAAACGGTCAAGGAATTGCCCCCTTTGCAGGTGCCGTAAATAAAAGGTGACGGATTATGCCATGGAAGCGCAAATCCTGCGGGAATACGGTGCTTCGGCGACCTGCGTGCGACATTGGTGCAAGGGTCAGCAGACAGTCTAGGCGGCTAATATGGCACTTCAATGCTGTCGATTGTCCGGGAACCTCGCTTTATGCAAACCGCTTACACCGTCCTGATCCTGTTGATGCTGGTCGGCGTTTCGCGCCTGATTGGACGGGTCGTTCCGCTGCCGTTGCCGTTGGTGCAGATTGCCGCCGGGGCCTTGCTTGCCTGGCCGACGCTCGGCCTGCATGTAGCCCTCGATCCCGAGCTGTTCCTGTTTCTGTTCCTGCCACCACTGTTGTTCTCCGACGGCTGGCGCATGCCCAAGCGCGAATTCTGGCACTTGCGCGGCCCGATCCTGACCCTGGCAGTGGGCTTGGTGTTGTTCACCGTGGTCGGCGCCGGGTATTTCATTCACTGGTTGCTGCCCGGTGTACCGTTGCCGGTGGCGTTCGCCCTGGCAGCGGTGCTGTCACCGACGGATGCGGTGGCGGTGTCGGCCATTTCCCGCAATCGACTGCCGACCCCGTTGATGCACATCTTGCAGGGCGAGGCGCTGATGAATGATGCCTCGGGCCTGGTGACATTCAAGTTTGCCCTGGTGGCGGCGGTGACCGGTGTGTTCTCGCTGGCCAATGCCAGTCTGACGTTCGTGCTGGTCGCTGTCGGTGGTCTGGCGGTCGGGGTGGCCTTGAGCTGGCTGGTCGGCCGTCTGCGGGCGTGGATGATCGAGCGGGGCTGGGATGATCCGGCGACGCATGTGGTGTTCATGTTGCTGCTGCCGTTTGCGGCCTACGTGCTGGCCGAGCGCATGGAAGTGTCGGGCATCCTCTCGGCGGTGGCGGCGGGAATGATGCAGAGCTGGCTCGACCTTCTGCCGCGCCAGACCAACACGCGCTTGCTCAACCGAAGTGTCTGGTCGCTGCTGGAGTTCGCGTTCAACGGTTTGATCTTCCTGCTGTTGGGTTTGCAGTTGCCGGACATCATCAAGGCGGTGGCCAGTCACGAAACTTCGCTATGGCCGACGTTGTTGTATCGCGGGCTCGACGTGGTGGCAATTTTCCTGGTGCTGCTGGTTTTGCGGTTCGTCTGGGTGCAAAGCATCTGGCGATTGTCGGTACTGCTGCGGCGATTGCGCGGCAAGGGTGAAGTGACCCGGGTGCCGACGGCGCGATCCTGTTGGTTGCTGACCGTGGGCGGCGTGCGCGGGGCCGTGACGCTGGCGGGTGTGATGTCGGTGCCGATGCTCATGGGCGGGAGCGCATTTCCCGAGCGCGATCTGCTGATTTTCATCGCCGCCGGGGTGATTCTGCTTTCGTTGATTGCGGCCTGCATCGCGCTGCCACTGTTGTTGCGTGGCATCGAAGCCAGTCCGGACGACAAGCGGCGCAACGAAGTGCGCGACGCTTGGCGCAAGACCGCCGAGGCGGCCATTCATGCGCTTGAGACAGAAGAGGTCAATCCACAGGACGCCGCCCAGTCCGCACTGGCCGTCGAGCTCAAGGCGCGGATCATGTCCGAGTACCGACATCAGTTGGAGGTGTTCAACGACTCCGCTGAGGCGCAAGCCCTGGCGTTTCAGATGGATTTGCTGGAGCGGCGCTTGCGCTTGAAGGCGCTGCGGGCGCAGCGTCTGGAGTTGTATAGCCTCAGTCGTCAGCACCAGATTGGTGATGACGTGTTGCGCGAAGTGCTGGGTGAGCTTGATCTGAGCGAGGCCAAGCTGGGCCAGGTGAAGTAAACCTGGCCGTCACCGGATGGGCGGTTATTTGCGGCGCTGGATGAAATCGCGAATCCGCTCGGCGGCTTCAACGCACTCCGCCAGCGGCGCAACCAATGCCATGCGCACGCGCCCGGCCCCAGGATTGACGCCATCGACGTCCCGCGACAGGTAAGAGCCCGGCACCACGGTCACGTGCTCCTGTTCGAACAAGTCGCGGCAAAACGCAGCGTCGTCACCGGCGACATTCGGCCACAGGTAGAAACTGCCATCCGGACGCTGTACGTCCAGCACCGGGCTGAGGATTTCCAGCACCGCATCGAACTTCTCGCGATACAGCGCACGGTTGGCACGTACGTGTACTTCGTCATTCCACGCGGCAACGCTGGCCAGTTGGGTTTGAACCGGCATCGCGCAGCCGTGGTAGGTGCGGTAGAGAAGGAAGCCCTTGAGGACATCGGCATCACCGGCTACAAAACCCGAGCGCAGGCCTGGCAGGTTGGAGCGCTTGGACAGGCTGTGGAACACCACGCAACGCTTGAAGTCCTTGCGACCCAGTTCCGCGCAAGCGCTGAGCAGGCCTGGTGGCGGCGTTTGTTCGTCGAAGTACAGCTCGCTGTAGCACTCATCCGCGGCAATCACGAAGTCGTACTCGTCGGCCAGGGCGATCAGCTTTTTCAGGGTTTGCACCGGAATCAAAGCGCCGGTCGGGTTGCCTGGCGAGCACAGGAACAGGATCTGGCAGCGTTTCCAGATGTCCGGCGATACGGCGTCGAAATCCGGGTTGAAGCCGTTTTCGTCCAGGCATGGCAGGTAATGCGGCTTGGCCCCGGCGAGGAACGCCGCGCCTTCGTAGATCTGGTAGAAGGGGTTCGGGCTGACCACCAGCGCATCATCGCCACGGTTGACCACGGTCTGGGTGAAGGCGAACAGCGCTTCGCGGGTACCGTTGACCGGCAGTACGTTGCGCGCCGGGTCGATCCAGCCCTTGGGTACATCGAAGCGACGCTCACACCATGCCGCGATGGCTTCACGTAGCTCCGGGATACCGAGTGTGGTCGGGTACACAGCCATTTTTTCCAGATTGCTGGCCAGGGCCTTGGCGACAAAGCTTGGTGAACGGTGTTTCGGCTCGCCGATGGACAGCGCGATCGGACGCTTGTCCGGATTGGGCGTCACGCTGCCGAGCAGGGCGCGGAGTTTCTCGAACGGGTAGGGCTGGAGCTGGGACAGGGCGTTGTTCATCGATAAATCTCGTTCGGTGTTGGAGCGGCGCTGGTCCCTGTAGGAGCGAGCTTGCTCGCGATGGTCGTCAACGATAACGCGTTCTTGCCAGAATAACGCGGCGTATTTGAGTTCATCGCGAGCAAGCTCGCTCCTACAAAAGGCGGGCCGTTGTTAAGTCAGATGCTGATGCGCGACAGTTTGATATCAGGTTCCTGGTTGACGCTCAGTTGTTCGACGATCGCATCCTGCAGGCGGCTGCACAGCAGCGGGTCGGACAACGGCTGATTGTTGGCGTCGGTGATGAAGAACACGTCTTCCACACGTTCTCCAAGGGTGGCGATCTTGGCGTTCTGCAACGACAGATCGAACTCCAGGAAGATCGTGCCGATCCGCGCCAGCAGGCCCGGGCGGTCGGGCGCGGTGAGTTCCAGCACCGTCACCGGGCGTTGGGCGTCGTTGTGGATCGTCACTTGTGGTGCAAAGGCGAAATGCTTGAGCTGACGTGGCACCCGGCGCTGGATGATGGTCGGGTAGTTGTCCGGGTTGCGCAGGGCTTCGGTCAGACCCTCGCGGATCTGTTTGACCCGTGCCGGATTATCGCCAATCGAGTCGCCGTCGGTGTCGAGCACGATATAGGTGTCGAGGGTGAACTGGCTGCTGGAGGTGATGACCCGGGCGTCGTGAATATTCAGGTTGAGTTGGTCCATCGTTGCCACGGTCACGGCAAAGAAGTCGTGCTGGTCCGGGGCATAGATGAAGATCTGCGTGCCACCTTCGAACTCGCGCTGGGTGGTTTCCTTGATCAGCACCAGTGGTCCGCCGTCAGCCGGTTGCTGGAGTATCGCGTCGCTGTGCCAGGCCACGTCGCCGGCGGTGTGGCGCAGGAAATAGTCATCACCCAACTGCGCCCACAACTGCTCGACATCGTCCGGGTCGGTGCCACCGCGCACCAGGATATCCAGGGCGGCGCTCTGGGTCTGGCGGATCTGCTCTTCGCGATCCACCGGGTTCTCCAGGCCACGGCGCAGGGCGCGCTTGGTCTCGGTGTAGAGCTGGCGCAGCAGGCTGGCGCGCCAGGAGTTCCACAGGGTCGGGTTGGTGGCGTTGATGTCGGCGACAGTCAGCACGTACAGGTAGTCGAGGCGGGTTTCGTCGCCAACGATCTGGGCGAAATCGTGGATCACCTGCGGGTCGGACAAGTCCTTGCGCTGGGCGGTGGTCGACATCACCAGGTGGTTTTGCACCAGCCACACGATCAGGCGACTGTCCCACGTGGGCAGTTGATGACGCTGGCAAAAGGCCTCGGCATCCACGGCGCCGATGTCCGAATGATCGCCATGCCGGCCTTTGCCGATGTCGTGGTACAGGCCGGCCATGTAGATCAGCTCGGGCTTTGGCAGCTTGCCCATGACTTTGCTGGCCAGCGGGAATTTTTCCGACACCTGGGTGTACTGCAACTTACGCAGGTGTTTGATCAGGTTCAGGGTGTGGGCATCGACCGTATAGATGTGGAACAGGTCGTGTTGCATCTGCCCGACGATAAAGCCGAATTCGGGCAGATAACGCCCAAGGATGCCGTAACGGTTCATTCGCCGCAGGTTGCGGTGGATGCCGATCTTGCATTTGAACAACTCGATAAACAGGCTGGTGTTGCGAATATCGTTGCGGAAGTCGTCGTCGATCAGGTGGCGGTATTCCCGCAGCAGGCGAATGGTGTCGGCGCGCACGCCCTTGATTTCGGGTTGCTGGGCCATCAGCACGAAGATTTCGAGCATGGCGAATGGCGTGCGGCGAAAGACGTTGTCGTTGCGTGCCTCGATGTAACCGTCATGCAACTGGAAACGCGAGTTGATCGGCTGCGGTGGCGCTTCGTCTTCCGGTGCGAGGATGACTTCCTCGAAGTGCTGGATGATCAGGTCGCTGAGTTGGGCGATGCTCATGACCACTCGATAATACTGTTGCATGAAGTTTTCGATGGCTTGCTTGGCGTCGTCGCCTTTGAAGCCCAGCAGCCCGGCAATGGTGCGCTGGTGATCGAACAGCAGGCGGTCTTCGGCGCGGCCGGCCAGCATGTGCAGGGCATAGCGAACCTTCCACAGGAACTCCTGGGAGGAGGCGAGCAGGGCGTTTTCGCTCTCTACCAGGAATCCTTCGCCTGCCAGTGCCCGCAGGTTCAGGGTGCCGTACTCGCGACGGGCCACCCACAGAATCGTCTGGATATCCCGCAGGCCGCCGGGTGAGCCTTTGACGTTGGGTTCCAGGTTGTATTCGGTGTCGTTGTACTTGTGGTGGCGAGCCTTTTGTTCGGCATGCTTGGCCAGGAAGAAGTCCTTGCTCGGCCACATGTGCCCGGTGCTGGTGACATCCAGCATGCGCTGGCGCAAACGCTCAGGGCCGGCGATGGTGCGGCTTTCCATCAGGTTGGTGACGACCGTCAGGTCGGCGCGGGCCTCGACGGCGCATTCTTCGACCGAGCGAACGCTCTGACCGACCTCCAGGCCGATGTCCCACAACAGCGTCAGAAAACGCTCGATGGAATCGCGGAAAACCTCGTGGTCGGCGCTATCGAGAAGGATCAGCAAGTCGATATCGGAATAAGGGTGCAATTCGCCACGGCCGTAGCCGCCGACCGCGACCAGCGCGATGTCGGCGTCCTCGCTCCAGCTGAACTGCTCCCAGGCCTTTTGCAGGATGTTATCGACGAACCAGGCGCGATCCTCGATCAGCCGGCGAATGTCCCGGCCATTGCGAAAACGCGTATCAAGCACTTCGCGAGCCTGGCGGATCGCCTTCTTGAAGGCCCCGATCGGGCTTGCCTTCAGGGCCAGTTCAGCCTGGAACTGGCCGCGGTCGAAGAGTTCGGGATCCACCTGCGGCATCGATTGGCTTTCCTTTCTATAGGCGATATACGGTCGCGGGATCAGGCCGAAACGCGAGGGATGGTGTCATCGCTGCGCAAGGTGAAGATCTCGTAACCGGTTTCGGTCACCAGCAGGGTGTGTTCCCACTGTGCCGAGAGCTTGCGGTCCTTGGTGATCGCGGTCCAGCCATCGCCCAGCACCTTGGTGTCGGCGCGGCCCTGGTTGATCATCGGCTCGATGGTGAAGGTCATGCCAGCCTTGAGTTCCATGCCGGTGCCAGCGCGGCCGTAGTGCAGGATCTGCGGCTCCTCGTGAAACACCTTGCCGATACCATGGCCGCAGAATTCGCGAACCACCGAGAAGCCGTTCTTCTCCGCATGCTTCTGGATGATTTCGCCGATGTCGCCCAGGCGGCAGCCGGGTTTGACGATCTCGATCGCCTTGTACATGCATTCCTGGGTCACCTGGGACAGGCGCTCGGCCCAGACCGGTACGTTGCCGACGTGGAACATCCGGCTGGTGTCACCATGGTAACCGTCCTTGATGACGGTGACGTCGATGTTCAGGGTGTCGCCATCTTTAAGCGGCTTGTCGTTTGGAATGCCATGGCAGACCACATGGTTGATCGACGTGCAGATCGACTTTGGATAGCCCTTGTAATTGAGCGGGGCAGGGATGGCTTTCTGCTCATTGACGATGTAGTCGTGGCAGATCTGGTTCAGTTGATCGGTGGTAACGCCCGGCTTGACGTATTCGGCAATCATTTCCAGCACATCGGCGGCCAGTTTGCCGGCGATACGCATTTTGGCGATATCCTCGGGGGTTTTGAGGGTGACGGTCATACAGGCTCTCTCTGCGCCAGGCGGCGCTTTCTAAACGGAAAGGGCAGCGCGCGATCGAACTTCGCAGCCCTGAAAAATACGATTCTACCAGACGATCAGCGCAAATCTGCGGCTGTGTGCATCGCTTCTCTCTATAGAATGGTGCATTCTTGGCGGATTCCAAGGGGTGGAGCAAAGCGCTCGCCAGGATTTCAGAATCCGGGTTCCGTTTTGCCCTGTCTTGTGATATAAAATGCGCCGCTTTCCGGGGATGTCCCGGGAAGCCTAAATCCACACACGTGTCGACACGATGACCTGGGTGCCTTCAGCTGATGCTGCTGGTTGGTCATTGGGATACGTGGAGGCCAAACCCGACTTATTAAGGAACTATCATGTCCCAAGTCAACATGCGCGATATGCTGAAGGCCGGTGTGCACTTCGGTCACCAGACCCGTTACTGGAACCCGAAAATGGGTAAGTACATTTTCGGCGCGCGTAACAAGATCCACATCATCAACCTTGAAAAAACCCTGCCAATGTTCAACGAAGCTCTGACTTTCGTAGAGCGTCTGGCCCAGGGCAAAAACAAGATTCTGTTCGTCGGCACCAAGCGTTCCGCTGGCAAGATCGTTGCTGAAGAAGCAGCACGTTGCGGCTCGCCGTACGTCGATCACCGCTGGTTGGGCGGCATGCTGACCAACTTCAAGACCATCCGTGCTTCCATCAAGCGTCTGCGTGACCTTGAAGTGCAGGCCGAAGACGGTACTTTCGCCAAGCTGACCAAGAAAGAAGCGCTGATGCGCACTCGTGACCTGGAAAAGCTGGATCGTTCCCTGGGTGGTATCAAGGACATGGGCGGTCTGCCAGACGCTCTGTTCGTTATCGACGTTGATCATGAGCGCATCGCGATCACCGAAGCCAACAAACTGGGCATTCCGGTTATCGGCGTAGTCGATACCAACAGCAGCCCGGAAGGCGTTGACTACATCATCCCAGGCAACGATGACGCAATCCGCGCTATCCAGCTGTACATGGGTTCGATGGCTGACGCTGTCATCCGCGGTCGCAACAATGTTGCTGGCGGCACCGAAGTTTTCGTTGAAGAAGCTCCGGTAGCAGCAGCTGAGTAATTGACGCCTTGGCGTTGACTCAGTAAGCAAAAAGGGGGCTTGGCCCCCTTTTTGCCACCTCGAAAACCATTTGTCGGCGCCCACTGCTCTATCTGTAACGTGCGGCAGCTAACAAGGGTGGTTCGGGAAGAATTGATCGCCCGTTCGATCGGGTGGAATGGTTGAAAACCTATCCAAGAGGATTTTGAAATGGCAGAGATTACTGCAGCGTTGGTCAAAGAACTGCGCGAGCGTACTGGCGAAGGCATGATGGACTGCAAAAAGGCCTTGACCAAGGCTGGCGGCGACATCGAGAAAGCCATTGATGACATGCGTGCTTCGGGCGCCATCAAGGCTGCCAAGAAGGCTGGCAACGTTGCCGCTGAAGGCGCTATCGCCATCAAGGCTGACGACAAGGCAGCCGTGCTGCTGGAAGTTAACTCGCAGACCGACTTCCTGGCCCTGCAAGACGACTTCAAGAACTTCGTTGCTGCCTGCGTAGAAAAAGCCTTCGACGAAAAACTGACCGACGCAGCTCCGCTGATCGCCGCTCAGGAATCGGCTCGTGAAGCTCTGGTCGCCAAAGTAGGCGAGAACGTCAACATTCGTCGTCTGGTACGCGTAGAGGGCGACGTTGTCGGCACCTACCTGCACGGTAACAAGATCGGTGTTGCTGTTGTTCTCAAGGGCGGCGATGTTCAGCTGGCCAAAGAGATCGCCATGCACGTGGCGGCAAGCAACCCTGAGTTCCTGCTGCCATCGCAGGTTTCGCCAGAAGCCATCGAGCGCGAGAAGGGCGTTTTCCTGACCCTGAACGAAGACAAGATGAAAGGCAAGCCAGCTGAAATCGTCGAGAAGATGATTGCTGGCCGTATCACCAAGTTCCTGGCTGAAGCCAGCCTGGTAGAGCAAGCTTTCGTGATGAACCCGGAAGTCACCGTTGGTGCCCTGGCCAAGAAAGCCGGCGCTGAAATCGTTTCCTTCACTTACTTCAAAGTAGGCGAAGGCATCGAGAAGCCAGTGGACAACTTCGCAGAAGAAGTTGCTGCCCAGCTGGCTGCCGCCAAGCAATAAGACGGTTTTTTAACTGTCGCCCAGAAGAGGCTGCCCGCTCACGCGCGCAGCCTCTTTTCAGATGGGGTATCAATTTTTATTTGGTTTCCCTTTGGAACTGGCTTACAAAGCCATGTTCCGATGGCGCTGAAGCAGTGCCAAGCTAGAGTGAGCGTCAGCTGTAAACAGCTCGCAAAGACTTTTTTTTAAAATACGCCGCAGGAGAGATTCGCAATGGCTCAGCAGGGCAGTGGTTATCAGGCTCGCTATAAACGCATTCTACTCAAGCTTAGCGGCGAGGCCCTGATGGGCTCGGAAGAGTTCGGGATCGATCCGAAAGTTCTGGATCGCATGGCATTGGAAGTTGGCCAACTGGTCGGCATCGGTGTTCAGGTTGGTCTGGTTATCGGTGGTGGCAACCTGTTCCGCGGTGAAGCGCTGAGCAAGGCTGGCATGGACCGGGTCACCGGCGACCACATGGGCATGCTGGCCACTGTGATGAACGCCCTGGCCATGCGCGACGCCCTTGAGCGCGCCAACATCTCGGCCATCGTGATGTCCGCTATTTCCATGGTTGGCGTGACCGATCACTACGATCGTCGCAAGGCCATGCGTCACCTGAATTCCAAGGACGTGGTGATTTTCGCGGCCGGTACCGGCAACCCGTTCTTTACGACGGATTCGGCAGCCTGCCTGCGTGCAATCGAAATCGATGCCGATGTCGTGCTCAAGGCGACCAAGGTCGATGGTGTCTACACCGCTGACCCGTTCAAAGACCCGCATGCCGAGAAGTTCGATCATCTGACTTATGATGAAGTGCTGGATCGCAAGCTGGGTGTGATGGATCTGACGGCCATTTGTCTGTGCCGCGACCACAAGATGCCACTACGCGTATTTAACATGAACAAGCCCGGCGCCCTGCTGAATATCGTACATGGCGGCGCGGAAGGGACCCTGATCGAGGAAGGCGCACAATGATCAACGAAATCAAGAAAGACGCTCAAGAGCGCATGCAGAAGTCCGTGGAGTCGCTCGCGCACAACTTCGGCCGTATTCGTACAGGCCAGGCGCACCCGAGTATCCTGGAAGGTGTGATGGTGCCGTACTACGGCTCCGACACCCCAATCAAGCAAGTGGCCAACATCACCGTCAAGGACGCCCGTACCCTGCAAGTCGTTGCTTTCGAGCGCAACATGCTGGGTGCCGTCGACAAGGCGATTGGTAGCGCAGGTTTGAACCTGAATCCGACCAACCTTGGCGAATTGCTGTTGATCTCCATGCCTGCCCTGACTGAAGAAACCCGCAAGGGCTTCACCAAGCAGGCTCGTGACGTCGCTGAGGATGCCCGTGTTGCCGTGCGCAACATCCGTCGTGATGCCAACAGCCAGCTCAAGGATCTGGTCAAGGAAAAAGAGATCAGCGAAGACGAAGAGCGTCGTGCGACTGGCGAGATCGATGATCTGACCAAGAAGTTCGTGGCTAAAATCGACGCGGATCTGGCGCAGAAAGAAAAAGACCTGATGGCCGTATAAGGGTCGCGTTTTCATGGAAAAGACTAAGCAGACTGCACCGTCCGCGGTGCCGCGCCATGTCGCGATCATCATGGATGGTAACAATCGCTGGGCGAAAAAACGCTTTATGCCAGGTGTCGCCGGGCATAAAGCGGGCGTGGATGCAGTGCGTGCAGTTATTGAAGTCTGCGCCGAGGCCAAGGTCGAAGTGCTGACCCTGTTCGCCTTCTCCAGTGAGAACTGGCAACGTCCGGCCGATGAGGTCAGCGCTTTGATGGATCTGTTCTTCAAGGCGCTGCGTCGTGAGGCCAAGCGCCTCAACGACAACAACATCAGCCTGCGCATCATTGGTGACCGCTCGCGTTTTCATCCAGAGCTGCAGGCTGCCATGCGTGAAGCCGAGGCCATGACGGTTGGTGCCAATCGTTTTGTCCTGCAGATCGCCGCCAATTACGGCGGTCAGTGGGATATTGCGCAAGCTGCGCAACGACTGGCGCGAGAAGTTCAGGCCGGGCACTTGCGTCCGGAAGACATCACGCCTGATCTGCTGCAGACCTGTCTGGTCACAGGTGATCTGCCGTTGCCGGATCTGTGCATCCGCACCGGTGGCGAGCACCGCATCAGCAACTTCCTGCTCTGGCAACTGGCCTATGCCGAGTTGTATTTCTCCGACCTGTTCTGGCCGGACTTCAAACACGATGCCATGCGCAATGCGCTGGCCGATTTCGCTTCCCGCCAGCGCCGCTTCGGTAAAACGAGCGAGCAGGTCGAGGCTGGAGCCCGGGTTTAATGCTTAAACAACGAATCATCACCGCACTGATCCTGCTGCCGATTGCCTTGTGCGGATTTTTCCTGCTCGAAGGTTCCGGTTTTGCACTGTTCATCGGGCTGGTCGTGACCCTTGGTGCCTGGGAATGGGCGCGGCTGGCAGGTTTTGCCGCTCAAGCGTACCGCGTTGGCTATGCCGCTGTGGTCGCTCTGGTGCTGTTCCTCATGTACATCCTGCCCGGCCTCGCGCCTTGGGTATTGGGCGCTTCAGTGCTGTGGTGGGCAGTGGCGACGTATCTGGTGCTGACCTATCCGCGTTCGAGCGAGCAATGGTCCAGTGCTGCGACCAAGTTGGTTATTGGCCTGTTGATTCTCCTGCCGGCCTGGCAAGGTCTGGTGCAAATCAAGCAATACCCGCTGGGTAACTGGCTGATCATGGCGGTGATGGTGTTGGTCTGGGGGGCCGATATCGGCGCCTACTTCTCCGGTCGCGCTTTCGGCAAGCGCAAGCTCGCACCACAGGTCAGTCCCGGCAAAAGCTGGGAGGGCGTGTACGGTGGTCTGGCGCTGAGTCTGGTGATCACCACAATCGTTGGTCTGGTTCGCGACTGGACAGTGGCCGAGCTGCTCAAAGGGTTGATCGGTGCCGCGCTGATCGTGTTCATTTCGGTGGTGGGTGATCTCACTGAAAGCATGTTCAAGCGTCAGTCCGGGATCAAGGACAGCAGTAATCTGCTTCCGGGTCACGGCGGCGTGCTGGATCGCATCGACAGCCTGACGGCGGCGATTCCGGTGTTTGCGGTGCTGCTGTGGATGGCTGCGCCATGAGCCGCCCGCAACAGATTACCGTTCTGGGGGCGACCGGCTCGATTGGCCTGAGCACGCTCGACGTCATCGCTCGTCACCCTGATCGATATCAGGTCTTTGCTTTGACTGGCTTCAGCCGCTTGAGTGAATTGCTGGCGCTCTGCGTACGCCATGTCCCGCGATTTGCCGTGGTGCCTGAGATCGCAGCTGCCCGCACCCTGCAAGATGATTTGCGCGCGGCGGGTCTCTCGACCCGTGTTCTGGTGGGTGAGGAAGGTTTGTGTCAGGTCGCTTCCGATCCGGAAGTCGATGCGGTCATGGCGGCCATCGTCGGTGCGGCGGGTTTGCGCCCGACACTGGCGGCGGTGGAGACCGGCAAGAAGATTCTGCTGGCCAATAAAGAAGCGCTGGTCATGTCCGGCGCGCTGTTCATGCAGGCCGTGCGCAAGAGCGGTTCGGTGTTGCTGCCGATCGATAGCGAGCACAATGCCATTTTCCAGTGCATGCCGCTCGATTATGCCCGTGGCCTTGAGGTGGTTGGCGTACGTCGGATTCTGCTGACGGCTTCCGGCGGTCCGTTTCGACAGACGCCCATGGCTGAGTTGGCGCATGTTTCTCCCGATCAGGCGTGTGCTCATCCGAACTGGTCCATGGGGCGAAAAATCTCCGTTGACTCGGCCAGCATGATGAACAAGGGGCTTGAGTTGATCGAAGCCTGCTGGCTGTTCGATGCCAAACCTTCGCAGGTCGAGGTGGTGATTCACCCGCAAAGTGTGATCCATTCGCTGGTCGACTACGTTGATGGTTCTGTTCTGGCACAGCTTGGTAATCCGGATATGCGCACGCCTATCGCCAATGCCCTGGCCTGGCCGAAGCGGATTGACTCGGGTGTGGCGCCGCTGGACCTGTTTGCCATTGCGCGGCTGGACTTCCAGGCGCCCGATGAAGAACGTTTCCCGTGCCTGCGTCTGGCTCGTCAGGCGGCCGAAGCGGGTAACAGCGCGCCAGCCATGCTCAATGCGGCGAATGAAGTGGCGGTAGCGGCATTTCTCGACGAACGGGTTCGTTACCCGGAAATCGCGAGTATCATCGAGGAAGTACTGAATCTGGAGCCTGTAGTGGCAGTGGATGATCTCGATGCGGTGTTCACGGCAGACGCGAAGGCCCGATTGCTGGCCGGACAATGGTTGAGCCGTCACGGGCGGTAAATGCTGCGGATAGTTGGCTCAAGCAGCAGCGGATAGGAATGCGGAGAAAGTAGATGAGCGCGCTCTATATGATTGTCGGCACCCTGGTCGCTCTGGGTGTGCTGGTTACCTTCCACGAGTTCGGCCATTTTTGGGTCGCGCGTCGCTGTGGGGTCAAAGTGCTGCGCTTCTCCGTGGGCTTCGGCATGCCTTTGCTGCGTTGGCACGACAAGCAGGGCACCGAATTTGTCGTCGCCGCCATCCCGTTGGGTGGTTACGTCAAAATGCTCGATGAGCGCGAAGGTGAAGTACCGCTCGATCAGCTTGATCAATCTTTCAATCGTAAATCCGTTCGTCAACGCATTGCCATCGTAGCGGCGGGGCCGATTGCCAACTTCCTGCTGGCATTGGCGTTCTTCTGGGTATTGGCAATGCTCGGTAGCGAGCAGGTACGTCCGGTCATCGGCGCTGTCGAGTCCGGGAGCATCGCAGCCAAGGCAGGTTTGAGCCCCGGCCAGGAAATCGTGGCCATTGATGGTGAGGCGACTTCCGGCTGGGCGGCGGTGAACCTGCAGCTGGTGCGTCGCCTGGGCGAAAGCGGTTCGTTGCAGATAGTGGTGCGCGAACAAGGTTCCACGGCCGACTCTCCTCGTGAACTTGCGCTGGACAAGTGGCTCAAAGGGTCTGACGAGCCCGACCCTATCCATTCGTTGGGGATTCGTCCGTGGCGTCCGGCATTGCCGCCTGTCCTGGCCGAACTCGATCCAAAGGGGCCGGCTCAGGCTGCCGGCCTGAAGACCGGTGACCGGTTGCTCGCGCTCGATGGTCGTACGCTCGATGACTGGCAGCAGGTTGTCGATACCGTCCGTATGCATCCTGATACCAAAATCATGCTGCGGGTTGAACGCGACGCTGCTCAAATCGACGTCCCGGTGACGCTTGCCGCTCGCGGCGATCGCAAGTCGCCCAGCGGTTACTTGGGGGCAGGGGTGAAGGCGATCGACTGGCCGCCGGAGATGATCCGCGAGGTCAGCTACGGGCCATTGGCAGCAATTGGCGAGGGGGCTCGACGCACCTGGACCATGAGCGTGCTGACCCTCGATTCACTGAAGAAAATGTTGTTCGGTGAGCTCTCGGTAAAAAACTTGAGTGGACCGATAACCATTGCTAAAGTGGCGGGCGCTTCGGCCCAGTCGGGTGTTGCTGATTTCCTGAATTTCCTTGCTTATCTGAGTATTAGCTTGGGCGTTCTGAATTTGCTGCCCATTCCGGTACTGGATGGGGGGCATTTGTTGTTTTATCTGATCGAGTGGGTGCGTGGTCGTCCCTTGTCAGATCGGGTGCAAGGTTGGGGGATACAGATCGGTATCAGTTTGGTGATCGGGGTGATGTTGCTTGCTCTGGTTAATGATCTGGGTCGACTGTAACGCTTCGCTGAATTGCGAATCTGCCGCATTTTGCGGCAGTTTGTTTATTGCCAGTTGGAATAAGAAAGGACTTCATGAAACGTCTGCTGCTAACTGCGGTTCTCACCGTATTGATGATCGCCGAAGTTCACGCCGAGTCCTTCACTATCTCTGATATTCGCGTCAATGGCCTCCAGCGGGTCTCCGCGGGTAGCGTCTTTGGTGCCTTGCCGTTGAACGTCGGTGAACAGGCGGATGATCGTCGCCTGGTGGAATCCACTCGTGCGTTGTTCAAAACCGGTTTCTTTCAAGATATCCAGCTGGGCCGCGATGGCAACGTCCTGGTCATCACGGTAGTCGAGCGCCCGTCGGTCGCCAGTATCGAGATCGAAGGTAACAAGGCGATCTCTACCGAAGACCTGATGAAAGGCCTCAAGCAATCCGGTCTGGCTGAAGGCGAGATCTTCCAGCGTGCCACCCTCGAAGGTGTGCGTAACGAGTTGCAACGTCAGTACGTCGCCCAGGGTCGCTACTCGGCTACCGTCGACACCGAAGTCGTGCCGCAGCCGCGTAACCGCGTCGGCCTGAAGGTCAACATCAACGAAGGCACCGTTGCGGCTATCCAGCACATCAACGTGGTGGGCAACACGGTCTTCCCTGACGAAGACCTGATCGACCTGTTCGAACTCAAGACCACCAACTGGTTGTCGTTCTTCAAGAACGACGACAAGTACGCCCGTGAAAAGCTGTCCGGTGACCTGGAACGTCTGCGTTCCTATTATCTGGACCGTGGCTACATCAACATGGATATCGCTTCGACTCAGGTCTCCATTACGCCAGACAAGAAGCACGTCTACATCACCGTCAACGTCA
Source organism: Pseudomonas sp. EU05-FHT14B02 (assembly GCF_058791055.1). NCBI lineage: Bacteria > Pseudomonadati > Pseudomonadota > Gammaproteobacteria > Pseudomonadales > Pseudomonadaceae > Pseudomonas > Pseudomonas sp. EU05-FHT14B02. The sequence goes on from NZ_JBYTDD010000016.1 coordinate 61,498, forward strand.
ACGAAGGCGAGAAGTACACCGTTCGTGACGTCAAGCTCAGCGGTGACCTGAAGGTCCCTGAAGACCAGGTCAAGTCCCTGTTGCTGGTGCAAAAAGGCCAGGTGTTCTCGCGCAAGCTGATGACTACCACCTCCGAACTGATCACCCGTCGCCTGGGTAACGAGGGTTACACCTTCGCCAACGTCAACGGTGTGCCTCAACCGCACGACGAGGATCACACCGTAGACATCCTGTTCGCGGTCGATCCGGGCAAGCGTGCCTACGTGAACCGCATCAACTTCCGTGGCAACACCAAGTCCGAAGACGAAGTGCTGCGTCGTGAAATGCGTCAGATGGAAGGCGGCTGGGCTTCTACTTACCTGATCGACCAATCCAAGACCCGTCTTGAACGTCTGGGCTTCTTCAAGGAAGTCAACGTTGAGACCCCGGCCGTGCCGGGTGTCGATGACCAGGTGGACGTCAACTACAGCGTTGAAGAACAAGCCTCCGGTTCGATTACCGCCAGCGTTGGTTTCGCCCAGAGCGCCGGTCTGATCCTCGGTGGTTCGATTACCCAGAACAACTTCCTGGGTACCGGTAACAAGGTCAGCGTCGGCTTGACCAAAAGCGAATACCAAACCCGCTATAACTTTGGCTTTGTCGACCCCTACTGGACCGCCGACGGCGTGAGCCTGGGTTACAACGCGTTCTACCGCACGACTGACTATGACGAGCTCGATACTGACATCGCCAGCTACGCCGTAGACAGCCTGGGTGCAGGCGTGAGCGTTGGCTACCCGATCAGCGAGACTTCGCGTCTGACCTTTGGTCTGACGGCTCAGCAGGACGAGATCAAGACAGGTGTGTACACCGTTGACGAGATTTTCGACTTCGTTAACAAGGAAGGCGACAAGTACCTGAACTTCAAGGCTTCGGCCGGTTGGTCCGAGTCCACCCTGAACAAAGGTGTGCTTGCTACCCGTGGTCATTCCCAGAGCCTGGTGCTGGAATCCACGATACCAGGCAGCGACCTGTCGTTCTTCAAACTCGACTACCGTGGCCAGTTGTTCCAGCCATTGAGCGAGAACTACACCATGCGCCTGCACACCGAGCTGGGTTATGGCGATGGCTACGGGTCGACGGATGGCTTGCCATTCTACGAAAACTACTTTGCTGGTGGTTTCAACTCGGTTCGTGGCTTCAAGGACAGCACCCTGGGGCCTCGCAGTACACCAAGTACCGGCAAGAACCCTGGCACAGCGGTTGACCCGGACCAGGATCCGCTGCCGTTCGGTGGTAACGTCCTGATCCAGGGTGGTGTGGAAGTTCTGTTCCCACTGCCGTTCGTCAAGGATCAACGCTCCCTGCGGACCTCGGTATTCTGGGATGTGGGTAACGTATTCGATTCATCTTGCTCGGATACCACAAACGCGGATGGCTCGAAGTCCAACACCAAGTGCAACGATATCAGTCTGAGCAACATGGCCAGTTCCGTCGGTGTGGGTGTGACCTGGGTCACCGCACTGGGTCCTCTGAGTTTCGCCCTGGCCATGCCAGTCAAGAAACCGGATGACGCTGAAACTCAAGTGTTCCAATTCTCTCTCGGCCAGACGTTCTAAGCGTCTGACCCAAGATAACGACAATGAATTTTGTAGGAGTGCATCGTGCGTAAGTTGACTCAATTGGTTCTCCTGGCCAGCGTACTGGTCGCTGGTCCGGCGTTCGCCGACATGAAAATTGCTGTTTTGAATTATCAGATGGCTCTGCTGGAATCCGACGCGGCCAAGAAATACGCCGTGGATGCCGAGAAGAAATTTGGCCCTCAGTTGACCAAGCTCAAGACGCTGGAAAGCAGCGCCAAGGGCATTCAGGACCGCCTGATGGCCGGTGGCGACAAAATGCAGCAGGGTGAGCGCGAGCGTCTGGAGCTTGAATTCAAGCAAAAGGCCCGTGACTTCCAGTTCCAGTCCAAGGAACTGAACGAAGCCAAAGCCGTTGCCGACCGTGAAATGCTGAAGCAGCTCAAGCCGAAACTGGACAGCGCTGTGGAAGAAGTCATCAAGAAAGGTGCTTTTGACCTGGTCTTCGAGCGTGGCGCAGTGATTGATGTCAAGCCTCAGTACGACATCACTCGCCAGGTTATCGAGCGCATGAATCAGCTGAAGTAACTATGACAGCGACTATAAAGCTCGGCCAATTGGCCGAGTTCCTCGGTGCCACGCTACGTGGCGACCCGGAGAAAGAAATTACTGGGCTAGCCACTTTGCAAGAGGCTGGCCCAGCTCAGTTGAGCTTTCTCGCAAACCCTCAATACCGTAAGTACCTGGCAGATAGCCAGGCCGCAGCACTGTTATTGAAGGCCGCTGATGCCGAAGGTTTTGCCGGTAATGCGCTGGTGGTGCCTGATCCGTATCTGGCCTACGCGCGGGTTTCCCACCTGTTCGATCGAAAACCGAAAGCGGCTGCGGGCATTCACCCGACAGCCGTTGTGGCCGAGGACGCGGTGGTTGACCCGGCTGCGAGTATTGGTGCCTTTGCAGTGATCGAAAGCGCTGCACGTATTGCTGCGGGTGTGACCATCGGTGCGCATTGCTTCATCGGTGCCCGTTGCGAAATTGGCGAAGGCGGCTGGCTGGCCCCGCGGGTCACGCTGTACCACGATGTGCGCATCGGCAAGCGTGTGGTCATTCAGTCAGGTGCCGTGCTCGGCGGCGAAGGTTTCGGTTTTGCCAATGAGAAAGGTGTCTGGCAGAAAATTGCCCAGATCGGTGGTGTGTTGGTTGGTGATGATGTGGAGATTGGCGTGAATACCGCTATCGACCGCGGCGCATTGGCCGATACCGTTCTCGGTAATGGTGTGAAGCTCGACAACCAGATCCAGATCGCCCACAACGTTCAGGTCGGTGATCACACCGCCATGGCCGCCTGCGTCGGGATCTCCGGCAGCACCAAAATCGGCAAGCATTGCATGCTCGCTGGCGGTGTAGGGCTGGTGGGGCATATTGAAATTTGCGACAACGTTTTCATCACAGGGATGACCATGGTGACCCACTCGATTACCGAAAAGGGTTCCTATTCTTCCGGAACGGCAATGCAGCCAGCAGCCGAATGGCGCAAAAGCGCGGCTCGCATCCGTCAGCTCGATGACATCGCGCGGCGCCTGCGACAGCTGGAAAAACGTGTAGGGGAAGTGACCCCTGACGGTAATGCTTCATCAGATGGCTGATACCATTTCCATATCAAGTGTGCACGGCCGTTAGACTGCCTGCTTGATTTGCTAGAGGGGCGTGTGTCAGTCGCGCGCTCCCAATCTTTACATAGGCTTCCCCCCGAAATGATGGACATCAACGAGATTCGCGAATACCTGCCTCACCGTTACCCGTTCCTGCTGGTGGACCGGGTAGTGGAGCTGGATGTTGAGGGCAAGCGCATTCGCGCCTACAAGAATGTCAGCATCAACGAACCGTTCTTCAATGGTCACTTCCCTGCGCATCCAATCATGCCGGGCGTATTGATCATCGAGGCAATGGCTCAGGCTGCCGGGATCCTTGGTTTCAAAATGCTCGACGTGAAACCGGCTGACGGCACGCTCTATTACTTCGTCGGGTCTGACAAGCTGCGCTTCCGCCAACCGGTTTTGCCGGGCGATCAACTGATCCTTGAGGCCAAGTTCATCAGCTGCAAGCGTCAGATCTGGAAGTTCGAATGCCAGGCTTCGGTCGATGGCAAGCCTGTCTGCTCGGCTGAAATCATCTGTGCGGAACGCAAGCTATGAGTTTGATTGACCCTCGTGCAATCATCGATCCGACAGCCGTTCTGGCTGACGGCGTCGAGGTCGGCCCGTGGTCGATCGTCGGCGCAGGTGTGGAAATCGGCGAGGGGACAGTCATCGGGCCACACGTGATTCTCAAGGGCCCGACCCGAATCGGTAAGCACAATCGCATCTACCAGTTTTCCTCGGTGGGCGAAGACACACCCGACTTGAAGTACAAGGGCGAGGAAACCCGCCTGGTGATCGGTGATCACAATGTCATCCGTGAAGGCGTGACGATTCACCGTGGCACCATCCAGGATCGCTCGGAAACGACCCTGGGCGACCACAACCTGATCATGGCCTATGCCCACATTGGCCATGACAGCGTTATCGGCAACCATTGCATCCTGGTGAACAACACCGCACTGGCGGGCCATGTGCATGTTGAAGACTGGGCGATCCTTTCCGGTTTTACCCTGGTTCACCAGTATTGCCACATTGGCGCCCACAGCTTTTCAGGTATGGGTACAGCGATCGGCAAGGATGTTCCTGCGTATGTCACGGTGTTCGGCAACCCTGCCGAAGCCCGGAGCATGAACTTCGAGGGCATGCGCCGTCGGGGCTTCAGCGAAGATGCGATCCACGCGCTGCGTCGTGCCTACAAGGTGGTGTACCGCCAGGGCCTGACCGTGGAGCAGGCGCTCGCCGAACTGGCGGAGCCATCTGCGCAGTTCCCGGAAGTAGCGGTGTTCCGTGACTCCATCCAGTCTTCGACCCGCGGCATCACCCGCTAACCATGGCCAATCTGCGTATTGCGCTGGTAGCAGGTGAGGCTTCCGGTGACATTCTGGGTGCGGGTCTCATGCGCGCGCTCAAGGCTCGCCACCCGGCGGTCGAGTTCATCGGTGTCGGTGGTCCGTTGATGCAGGCTGAAGGCCTGACCTCGTATTTCCCGATGGAGCGTCTGTCCGTCATGGGGCTGGTTGAAGTGCTGGGCCGGTTGCGCGAGTTGCTGGCTCGGCGCAAGAAGCTGGTCGCCGACCTGATCGACGCGAAACCCGATGTATTCATCGGTATCGACGCGCCGGACTTCAATCTCAATATCGAACTCAAGCTGCGCCAGGCCGGGATCAAGACGGTGCATTACGTCAGCCCGTCGGTTTGGGCCTGGCGGCAGAAACGCGTGCTGAGGATTCGCGAAGGTTGCGACCTGATGCTCACGCTGTTCCCGTTCGAAGCCAGATTCTACGAAGAGAAAGGCGTGCCGGTGCGTTTCGTCGGCCATACCCTGGCCGATGCTATTCCACTGCAGGCCGATCGCGCTGCCGCGCGGGCTGAACTCGGTTTACCTGACGGGCCGCTGGTGGCGTTGATGCCAGGCAGCCGTGGCGGTGAAGTTGGCCGGCTCGGTTCATTGTTTCTCGATACGGCGCAGCGCCTGCGGGCGTTGCGCCCGGGGGTACGGTTTGTCATGCCATGCGCCAGTGCGCAACGTCGCGCACAGCTCGAAGAACTGTTGATCGGTCGCGATCTGCCGCTGACCCTGCTCGACGGGCAGTCTCATCTGGCCCTGGCAGCGTGCGATGCGGTGTTGATTGCCTCCGGTACCGCGACGCTTGAAGCGCTGCTGTACAAGCGACCGATGGTGGTCGCCTATCGCCTGGCGCCGCTGACGTTCTGGATTCTCAAGCGCATGGTGAAAAGCCCCTACATTTCGTTGCCGAACCTGTTGGCCCAACGTCTGTTGGTGCCCGAGTTGTTGCAGGACGATGCCACGGTCGAAGCGCTGGCCCAGACCTTGTCGCCACTGATCGAGGATGGGGAAGAGCAGACCCGCGGTTTTGACGAGATTCACCGGACCCTGCGTCTGGATGCCTCCAACCAGGCTGCGGACGCAGTGCTGAACCTGATCGGCCAAGTAAAATGAGTAAAACGAATATGCAGATGGGGCTGGATTTCACCTTGGTCGCTGAAATCGAAGAGTTGGTTGCCGGTGTTGATGAGGTAGGTCGTGGTCCGCTCTGTGGTGCGGTGGTGACAGCGGCGGTGATCCTTGATCCGAATCGCCCGATCCACGGCCTGAATGACTCGAAGAAACTCACCGAAGCCCGTCGCGAAAAGCTCTACGACGAAATCTGCGAAAAAGCGCTGAGCTGGTGTATCGCTCGCGCCGAAGTCGAAGAAATCGACGAACTGAATATCCTGCACGCCACCATGTTGGCCATGCAGCGCGCGGTCGCCGGGCTGCACGTTCAGCCGAAGCTGGCGATGATCGACGGCAATCGTTGCCCGAAACTGCCGATGCGCTCCGAAGCCGTGGTCAAGGGCGATAGCAAGGTTCCAGCCATCGCCGCCGCATCGATTCTGGCCAAGGTCAGCCGTGATCGTGAAATGGCCGCGTTCGAATTGATTTACCCGGGTTACGGCATCGGCGGGCACAAAGGCTACCCGACGCCTGTTCATCTGGAAGCGCTGGCACGGCTTGGGCCGACCCCGATTCATCGGCGTTCGTTTGCCCCGGTGCGGCTGGCGTATGAGGCGCTAGAGAGCGCCGTAGAGAGTTAGTCGCAAGGCTGATTTTTTTTACCAAGGCCCGGTACAATCCGGGCCTTGTTGTCTTCATGTTTATAGACAGGATCACTATGCCGGCTTCATTCGTTCACCTACGCCTGCACACTGAATACTCCCTGGTCGACGGTCTGGTGCGGATCAAGCCGCTGGTCAAGACCCTGGTAGGCATGAACATGCCTGCCGTGGCGGTCACCGACCAGAACAACATGTGTTCACTGGTCAAATTCTATAAAAACGCCATGGGTGCCGGGATCAAGCCGATCTGCGGCGCCGACCTGTGGCTGTCGAACAAGGATCCGGACAACCCCCTGAGCCGGATCAGCCTGCTGGTGATGAACGCCGAAGGCTATCGCAACCTCACCGAACTGATTTCCCGCGGCTTTATCGATGGTCAGCGCAACGGCGCGATCATCATCGAGCGCGAATGGGTTGCTGAAGCCAACTCGGGCCTGATCATGCTGTCGGCGGCCAAAGAAGGCGAGATCGGCCAAGCCATGCTCAGCGGCAACCCCGCCGAGGCAGAAACCCTGGCTCGCGAATGGATGGACGTGTTTCCGGATCGTTTCTATCTGGAAATCCAGCGCACCAACCGCCCCAACGATGAAGAACAACTGCACGGCGCCGTGGCCCTGGCCGAGAAGCTCGGTGCGCCGCTGGTAGCGACCAACGATGTGCGCTTCATCAAGCAGGAAGACTTCGCAGCCCATGAAACCCGCGTCTGCATCGGTGAAGGCCGCGCCCTCGACGATCCGCGGCGTTCGAAGAATTACAGCGACCAGCAGTATCTCAAAAGCGCCGAGGAAATGGCCGAGCTGTTCAGCGACATTCCCGAAGCGCTGGAAAACACCGTTGAGATCGCCAAGCGCTGCAACATTGAAGTGAAGCTGGGCACGCACTTCCTGCCCAACTTCCCGATCCCGGATGGCATGACCATCGATGAATACTTCCGCAAGGTGTCCTTCGACGGCCTGGAAGAGCGCCTTGCCGTTTTGCTGCCCAAGGACACTACCGAAGACTACGAGGCCAAGCGCCAGGTCTATGTCGACCGGCTGAATTTCGAGCTGGATATCATCATCCAGATGGGGTTCCCCGGTTACTTCCTGATCGTGATGGACTTTATCCAGTGGGCCAAGAATAACGGCGTACCGGTGGGTCCTGGCCGTGGATCGGGTGCCGGGTCGCTGGTGGCCTATGTGCAGAAGATCACCGACCTCGACCCGCTGGAATATGACCTGCTGTTCGAACGATTCCTCAACCCGGAACGGGTATCGATGCCCGACTTCGACGTTGACTTCTGCATGGACGGTCGCGACCGGGTAATCGACTACGTAGCAGAGAAGTACGGCCGCAATGCCGTGAGCCAGATCATCACCTTCGGTTCCATGGCGGCAAAGGCCGTGGTCCGTGACGTGGCGCGGGTGCAGGGCAAGTCCTATGGCCTGGCGGACCGTCTGTCGAAGATGATTCCGTTCGAAGTCGGCATGACTCTGGAAAAGGCCTATGAGCAGGAAGAGATCCTGCGCGACTTCATCAAGGTCGATGAAGAAGCCGCGGAAATCTGGGAAATGGCTCGCAAGCTCGAAGGTGTTGTGCGTAACGTCGGCAAGCACGCCGGTGGTGTGGTAATCGCCCCGACCAAGCTGACCGACTTCTCGCCGATCTATTGCGACGAGGCCGGTGACGGCCTGGTAACCCAGTTCGACAAGGACGACGTCGAGGCGGCCGGCCTTGTGAAGTTCGACTTCCTCGGCCTGCGGACCCTGACGATCATCGACTGGGCGCTGAAAACCATCAACCGCGACCGTGCCAAGGTCAACGAGCCGCCGCTGGATATCGCGTTCATCCCGCTGGACGACAAGCCGACCTACACCTTGCTGCAAAAAGCCGAAACCACGGCGGTGTTCCAGCTTGAATCCCGGGGCATGAAAGAGCTGATCAAAAAGCTCAAGCCCGACTGCCTGGAAGACTTGATCGCACTGGTGGCACTGTTCCGTCCGGGCCCGCTGCAATCGGGCATGGTGGACGACTTCATCAACCGTAAGCACGGTCGCGCCGAGCTGGCGTACCCGCACTCGGATTACCAGTACGAAGGCCTCAAGCCAGTACTGGCACCGACTTACGGCATCATCCTGTACCAGGAACAGGTGATGCAGATTGCCCAGGTCATGGCCGGTTACACCCTCGGTGGTGCGGACATGCTGCGTCGAGCCATGGGTAAGAAAAAGCCCGAAGAAATGGCCAAGCAGCGCGGCGGTTTCATTGAAGGTTGCGCCACCAACAATATTGACGCGGACCTTGCCGGTAACATTTTCGACCTGGTGGAAAAATTCGCCGGTTACGGCTTCAATAAATCCCACTCCGCCGCCTATGGCCTGGTGTCGTACCAGACCGCATGGCTGAAGGCGCACTACCCGGCGCCGTTCATGGCTGCGGTACTCTCGGCGGATATGCACAACACCGACAAGGTCGTGACCTTGATCGAAGAAGTGCGGACGATGAAGCTGCGTCTCGACGCGCCGGACGTGAACACGTCCGAATTCAAGTTCACGGTGAACGACGAAGGCCGGATCATTTACGGCCTGGGCGCCATCAAGGGCGTGGGTGAAGGCCCGGTCGAGGCGATTACCGAAGCGCGTCTGGCCGGTCCGTTCAAGGATCTGTTCGATTTCTGCGCACGGGTCGACCTCAAGCGCATCAACAAACGCACCCTCGACGGTTTGATCCGCAGCGGTGCCCTGGATCGCCTCGGGCCGTATTTCCACGATGAGCAGAAAGCCTACCAGGCCAACATCGACCGCAATCGCGCGGTGCTGCTGACGGCCATGGAAGAAGCGATCAAGGCGGCCGAACAGACCGCGCGCACTCAGGACAGTGGTCACTCCGACCTGTTTGGCGGTCTGTTTGTCGAAGAAGACGCCGACGTCTACGCCAATCACCGCAAGGCCAAGGAACTGACCCTCAAGGAGCGTCTGAAGGGGGAGAAAGACACCCTCGGCCTGTACCTGACCGGTCACCCGATCGACGAGTACGAAGGTGAAATTCGTCGCTTCGCCCGCCAGCGCATCATCGACCTGAAACCGGCGCGTGATACCCAGACCGTTGCCGGTATGATCATCGCCTTGCGGGTGATGAAGAACAAAAAGGGCGACAAGATGGGGTTCATCACCCTGGACGACCGCTCCGGACGGATCGAGGCCTCGCTGTTTTCCGAGGCGTTCCATTCCGCACAGTCACTATTGCAGACCGACGCGATGGTGGTGGTCGAAGGAGAGGTCAGCAACGACGACTTCTCCGGTGGCCTGAAATTGCGGGTCAAGCGGGTGATGAGCATGGAGGATGCGCGCACCAATCTGGCCGAAAGCCTGCGCCTGAAGTTGCATACCAAGGACCTCAAGGGCGATCAGCTACGCTGGCTGGGTGAACTGTTGAAGCGTCACCGCGGCGCGTGCCCGATCACCTTGGACTACACCAGCCCCGATGCGAAGGCCTTGTTGCAGTTCGGCGAAGGCTGGCGAATCGATCCGGCGGATGCGTTGATTCAAGCCCTGCGTGACCAGTTCGGGCGAGACAACGTCTTCCTCCAATACCGTTGACGGTCAGTGCTATCAGATTGCCCTGAGCTTGACCTGAATTTTTAATCTCGACCTCAACGCGCCTGTCCCTTAAGGTAGGGCGCGAATAGACAACCGGCCGGCCCAAGAACCCTTGGGACTCGACCCAAGACGGACGCCTATGAACCCGAATTTTCTAGATTTCGAACAGCCGATCGCCGACCTGCAAGCCAAGATCGAAGAGTTGCGCTTGGTCGGTAATGACAATTCGCTGAATATCGGCGATGAGATCTCCCGCCTGCAGGACAAGAGCAAAACGCTGACCGAAGACATCTTCGGCAAGCTGACCAGCTGGCAGATCGCACGTCTGGCGCGTCACCCGAAACGTCCGTATACCCTGGACTACATCGAACACATCTTCACCGAGTTCGACGAGCTGCACGGTGATCGTCACTTCTCGGACGACGCTGCTATTGTTGGCGGTATTGCCCGTCTGGATAACAAGCCGGTGATGGTTATCGGTCACCAGAAAGGCCGTGAAGTGCGCGAGAAGGTTCGCCGCAACTTCGGCATGCCGCGTCCGGAAGGCTACCGCAAGGCTTGCCGCCTGATGGAAATGGCCGAACGTTTCAAAATGCCGATCCTGACCTTCATCGATACCCCGGGCGCCTACCCTGGCATCGACGCTGAAGAGCGCAACCAGAGCGAAGCGATTGCCTGGAACCTGCGTGTCATGGCCCGCCTGAAAACCCCAATCATCGCCACCGTGATCGGTGAGGGTGGTTCCGGTGGTGCACTGGCGATCGGTGTCTGCGATCAGTTGAACATGCTGCAATACTCCACCTACGCGGTGATTTCGCCGGAAGGTTGCGCTTCGATTCTGTGGAAAACCTCCGAGAAGGCACCGGATGCCGCAGAAGCGATGGGCATCACCGCCGAGCGCCTCAAAGGCCTGGGCATCGTGGACAAGGTGATTGGCGAGCCACTGGGCGGCGCGCACCGCGACCCGGCCGCCGCAGCCGCATCGATCCGCGCCGAACTGAGCTCGCAACTGGCGATGCTGAAGAAGTTCGATAACGACGCGCTGCTCAAGCGCCGCTACGATCGACTGATGAGCTACGGTCTCTAAGCCGTACACGCAATGCCCATGTGGGAGCGAGCTAGCTCGCGATGAGGGGATGACAGTCGACGAATCTGTTGAATGTCAGGCCGCTATCGCGAGCAAGCTCGCTCCCATATTTGATTTGTGCAAGGTGATGGATATGAGTCGGTCCAATGTTGATCTGCCCGCCAGACTCTTGTTGAATCTTGCCTCGTGGCGCAATGCTGCGACTTGGCGCATCGCCTTCTCCGGCGGCCTCGACTCCACTGTCCTGCTGCACCTTCTGGCAACACTCTCCAAAACCGAATCCCTGCCGACGCTCAACGCCATCCATGTTCATCACGGCCTTCAAGCCGTAGCCGATACATGGCCGGAACATTGTCGTGCAGTGTGCGCTGCGCTGGGCGTGCCGCTGAAAGTAGTTCGCGTGCAGGTGCAGTCGGGTGCCAGCCTTGAACGTGTAGCCCGGGATGCGCGGTATCACGCCTTCACTGAAGCCCTTCAGGCCAACGAAGTGCTGCTGACGGCCCAGCACCGCGATGATCAGGCGGAAACGCTGCTGTTTCGCTTGTTGCGCGGAGCGGGCGTGCGCGGACTGTCCGGGATGCCTAGTCAGCGTCCTTTGGGCAAGGGGCATTTGCTGCGGCCAATGCTTGATGTCAGGCGGGCTGAGTTGGAGGCTTATGCCAATGCGCATGGTTTGAACTGGATCGAGGATCCCTCGAACCAGGATCGGCAGTACTCGCGCAATTACCTTAGGCATCAAGTATTGCCCGTGCTGATCCAGCGCTGGCCGCAAGCGGTGGCGACCATGGCCCGCAGCGCGACGCATTTGAGTGAGGCGCAGGGACTGCTCGAAGAACTGGCGGACATGGATTTGCGTGAGGCCAGCTCTGCCAGTGAGTTTGCCTGGCTGGGCTTGCGGTCGCTTGAGCTGGCGCCGCTTGCGCAATTGTCTGATGCCCGGCAGCGCAATGCCTTGAGTCATTGGCTCGAACCGCTGACCCGTTTGCCGGACACTGACCATTGGTCGGGTTGGGAGGATTTACGCGGTGCCACCGGCGATGCCTGCCCGGTGTGGCGGCTGGCCGATGGCGAACTGCATCGGGCGGGCGGGCGGATTTGGTGGCTGTCCGGCCACTGGCTGAGGCCTCTGCCCGGCGCCGGGGTGTGGCTGGATCTGGCTTCACCGCTGGCTATCCCGGGCAACGGCGTGCTTTCGCTGACCGGGCAAATCCCCGATGGCCCGCTGCATATCCGCTATCGTGAAGGGGGAGAGGTCATGGCATTGCCAGGCCGCGGCCATAGGGACCTGAAACGTTTGCTCAATGAAAGCGCTGTACCGTCCTTCGTGCGCGGCAGATTGCCGCTGCTCTACAAAGACGGGCAACTGCTGGCGGTAGCAAACCTCAAGGGGCTCGATGGTGGTGCACTCGGCGACTGGCATTTGCACTGGCAGCCACTGAACGAAGATCAAGGTTTGAGCTGAAAGGGGCTTTCCGGTAGACTACGCTCCCTTCTTGATACAACTTCTGTGGATTCGCCTGAATTGCAGGAGTTGCCGATTACCAAGCAGTCTTTGCTGGGCGATTCCAAAAAATGTGTAGCGAGCAACGAACCGGTGTTTCATTTTCCGGTCTGTCCCAACGCGGCGGTTTTTTCGAAAGGTGCACTGTGATTAATGCAGGTGATCGGGGGCTTCGGCCTTCCTTCGCTTTCCCCGGCGGCTCGGACCGCTTTAACGCAGACTTCTAGGGTTTTTCATGACGCGCTACATATTCGTCACGGGCGGTGTTGTTTCTTCATTGGGGAAAGGCATTGCATCGGCATCATTGGCGGCCATCCTGGAGGCGCGGGGACTTAAGGTCACCATGCTGAAGCTGGACCCGTACATCAACGTCGACCCGGGCACGATGAGCCCGTTCCAGCACGGTGAAGTGTTCGTCACTCACGACGGCGCCGAGACCGACCTGGACCTGGGTCACTACGAGCGGTTCATCCGCACGACCATGACCCAGAACAACAACTTCACCACGGGCCGTGTCTACGAACACGTCCTGCGCAAGGAGCGCCGTGGTGACTACCTGGGTGCAACCATCCAGGTGATCCCGCACATCACCGACGAAATCAAGCGCCGCATCATCAAGGGTGCCGGCGACGCTGACGTGGCAATGGTCGAAATCGGTGGCACCGTGGGTGACATCGAGTCGCAACCGTTCCTCGAGGCGATCCGCCAACTGCGTTTCGAAGTCGGCGCCAAGCGCGCGATGCTGATGCACCTGACGCTGGTGCCGTACATCGCCACTGCCGGCGAAACCAAGACCAAGCCTACCCAACACTCGGTGAAGGAACTGCGTTCCATCGGCCTGCAACCAGACGTGCTGGTCTGCCGCTCCGACCATCCTATCGATGTGTCGTCGCGTCGCAAGATCGCGCAGTTCACCAATGTTGAAGAACGTGCGGTAATCGCGCTGGAAGACGCCGATACCATCTACAAGATCCCGGGCATCCTGCACTCCCAGGGCCTGGACGATTTCGTCGTCGAGCGTTTCGGCCTGCAATGCGGCGGTGCCGATCTGTCCGAGTGGGAAGCCGTGGTCGACGCCAAGCTCAACCCTGAGCACGAAGTCACCATTGCCATGGTCGGCAAGTACATGGAGCTGCTGGACGCCTACAAGTCGCTGATCGAAGCGATGAGTCACGCGGGCATCAGCAACCGTACCAAGGTCAACCTGCGCTACATCGATTCCGAAGACATCGAGAACCAGGGCACCGCGCTGCTCGAAGGCGTCGATGCCATCCTGGTACCGGGCGGCTTCGGTCTGCGTGGCGTTGAAGGCAAGATCACTGCCGTTCAATACGCTCGCGAAAACAAGGTTCCGTACCTGGGTATCTGCCTGGGCATGCAAGTGGCCGTTATCGAGTTCGCCCGTAACGTGATGGGCTGGAAAGACGCCAACTCCACCGAGTTCGATCGTGCAAGCGGTCACCCGGTCGTGGGCCTGATCACCGAGTGGGAAGATGCCACCGGCGCCGTCGAAACCCGTACCGAAACCTCCGATCTGGGCGGCACCATGCGCCTGGGCGCGCAGGATTGCCTGCTGGAGCCGGGTTCCCTGGTCCACGGTTGCTACGGCAAGGACGTGATTGTCGAGCGTCATCGTCATCGCTACGAAGTGAACAACAACCTGCTGCCGCAAATCATGGAAGCCGGTTTGAAAATTTCCGGTCGTTCCGGTGATGGCGCACTGGTTGAAGTGGTTGAAGCTCCGGATCACCCATGGTTCGTCGCTTGCCAGTTCCACCCTGAGTTCACCTCGACGCCACGCGACGGTCACCCGCTGTTCAGCGGTTTCGTCAAGGCCGCGTTGGCTCAACACCAGAAGAAGGCGTAACCCCGATGGCACAGAAGATCATCCGCGTCGGCGACATCGAGATTGCCAACGACAAGCCAATGGTGCTGTTCGGCGGCATGAACGTGCTGGAAAGCCGTGACATGGCCATGCAGGTTTGCGAAGAGTATGTGAAGGTCACCGAAAAGCTCGGTATCCCTTACGTGTTCAAGGCCAGTTTCGACAAGGCCAACCGGTCTTCTGTGACCTCCTATCGTGGTCCTGGCCTGGAAGAAGGCATGCGCATCTTCCAGGACATCAAGCAAGCCTTCGGCGTGCCGATCATCACCGACGTCCACGAGCCTGACCAGGCCGCGGTCGTCGCTGAAGTCTGCGACATCATCCAGTTGCCGGCATTCCTGTCGCGCCAGACCGACCTCGTGGTCGCGATGGCCAAAACGGGCGCCGTGATCAACATCAAGAAAGCCCAGTTCCTCGCCCCCCAGGAAATGAAGCACATCCTGAACAAGTGCGTGGAAGCGGGTAACGATCAGTTGATCCTCTGCGAGCGTGGTTCGAGCTTCGGCTACAACAACCTCGTCGTCGACATGCTCGGCTTCGGCATCATGAAGCAGTTCGAATACCCGGTGTTCTTCGATGTGACCCACGCGCTGCAAATGCCTGGTGGTCGCTCCGATTCCGCCGGCGGTCGTCGCGCCCAGGTCACCGACCTGGCAAAAGCCGGTATGAGCCAGTCGCTGGCCGGCCTGTTCCTGGAAGCCCACCCGGATCCGGACAACGCCAAGTGCGACGGTCCTTGCGCCTTGCGCCTGGACAAACTGGAGCCATTCCTGGCCCAGCTCAAAGCTTTGGACGAACTGGTGAAGAGTTTTCCGACGGTAGAAACCGCGTAATCCTCAATTCTCCGGTAAAGTACCGCACGATTTAAAGCTCAGGCCCTCGGGCCTGAGCCTTGTCGTCTGCAAGACTGCCCGCTGCACCTCACTTGCCGACGATCAAAGATTTCCTACAGCTGCGTCGTTTTCGTCAACTTTGGAGTGTTTACAACAATGGCTAAAATCGTCGACATCAAAGGTCGTGAAGTTCTCGACTCCCGTGGCAATCCCACCGTGGAAGCGGACGTGCTTCTCGACAACGGCATCATCGGCAGTGCCTGCGCGCCGTCCGGTGCTTCCACTGGCTCGCGTGAAGCGCTCGAGCTGCGCGATGGCGACAAGAGCCGTTACCTGGGCAAGGGCGTTCTGAAGGCCGTTGCCAACATCAACGGTCCGATCCGTGACCTGTTGAAAGGCATGGACCCAAGCGACCAGAAAGCGCTCGATCTGGCAATGATCAAGCTCGACGGTACTGAAAACAAAGGTTCCCTGGGCGCTAACGCGATCCTCGCCGTTTCCCTGGCCGCGGCCAAGGCAGCAGCACAGGACCAGGACCTGCCGCTGTACGCTCACATCGCCAACCTGAACGGCACCCCGGGTGTCTACTCGATGCCGGTTCCGATGATGAACATCATCAACGGCGGCGAGCACGCCGATAACAACGTCGACATCCAGGAATTCATGGTTCAGCCGGTTGGCGCCAAGTCTTTCTCGGAAGGTCTGCGCATGGGCACAGAGATTTTCCACCACCTCAAAGCCGTGCTGAAGGCCCGTGGCCTGAGCACTGCCGTCGGTGACGAAGGTGGTTTCGCGCCGAACCTGGCCTCCAACGAAGACGCTTTGAAAGTGATCTCCGAAGCCGTGGCCAACGCCGGTTACAAGCTGGGTACCGATGTGACCCTGGCCCTGGACTGCGCAGCCAGCGAGTTCTACGAAGACGGCAAGTACAACCTGTCCGGCGAAGGCCAGGTGTTCACCGCCGAAGGTTTCGCTGACTACCTCAAAGGCCTGACCGAGCGTTACCCGATCATCTCCATCGAAGATGGCCTGGACGAGTCCGACTGGGCTGGCTGGAAGATCCTCACCGACAAGATCGGCGAGAAGACTCAGCTGGTAGGCGACGACCTGTTCGTGACCAACACCAAGATCCTGAAAGAAGGCATCGACAAGAAGATCGCCAACTCGATCCTGATCAAGTTCAACCAGATCGGCACCCTGACCGAAACCCTGGAAGCCATCCAGATGGCCAAGGCCGCCGGTTACACCGCAGTGATCTCGCATCGCTCCGGCGAAACCGAAGACTCGACCATTGCCGACCTGGCCGTGGGTACCTCGGCTGGCCAGATCAAGACCGGCTCCCTGTGCCGTTCCGACCGCGTTTCCAAGTACAACCAACTGCTGCGTATCGAAGAGCAGTTGAACGGCAAGGCCAAGTACAACGGTCGCGGCGAGTTCCGCGGTTAAGCGGAAATCGATAAAAAGACACCGGATTGTGTCGGAAAAATCGCTACAGCGACGTTTTTGCCACTAATCTGATGCCTTATATGCACAAGCCTGGTTCTTCCAGGCTTCGTGCTATCAGAAGCTTCACGTTTGGCATGGCTGTCTTTTTTCACTGGATACCTGATATTCGATGCGCAGTCCCAATTGGTTGTTCCTCATCCTGCTTTTGTTGCTGGCTGGCCTGCAGTACCGCCTGTGGGTGGGAAATGGCAGTCTGGCGCAAGTGGCCGAGTTGACTCAGCAGATTGCGGATCAGCAGGCTGAGAACCAGGCATTGCTGGAACGCAACCGGGTGATGGATGCCGAGGTCAGTGAGTTGAAAAAGGGCATGGAGACCGTCGAAGAGCGGGCTCGCCATGAGTTGGGTATGGTCAAGGACGGTGAAACCCTTTACCAGTTGGCCCAATGATTAATTCGTTACCGGCCTTCTGGGCCGTGATTCCTGCCGCGGGCGTCGGTGCCCGTATGGCCGCGGACCGTCCCAAGCAGTATCTGCAACTGGGCGGGCGCACTATTCTCGAACACAGCCTTGGCTGTTTCCTTGATCATCCATGCCTGAAAGGTTTGGTGGTCAGTGTTGCTGTGGACGATCCTTATTGGCCGAACCTGGCGTGTGCCAGTGATCCGCGTATTGCCCGGGTCGAGGGCGGCGCCGAACGTTCCGGGTCGGTGCTCAACGCCTTGCTGCACTTGCATGCACAGGGCGCTGATGATGAGGATTGGGTACTGGTTCACGATGCCGCACGGCCGAACCTCAGCCGTGACGATCTGGACAAATTGCTGGCTGAACTGGCTGACGATCCTGTCGGCGGGCTGCTGGCGGTTCCGGCGCGGGATACGCTCAAGCGGGTCGACAAGCACGGTCGTGTGGTCGAAACCGTGGATCGCAGTGTGATCTGGCAGGCCTACACGCCGCAGATGTTCCGCCTTGGGGCGCTGCATCGCGCTCTGGCTGACAGCCTGGTGGCAGATGCTGTTATTACCGACGAAGCTTCGGCGATGGAGTGGGCCGGTTCGGCACCGCGACTGGTCGAAGGGCGGTCCGATAACCTCAAGGTCACGCGTCCAGAAGACCTTGAATGGTTGAGACAGCGTTGGGCCAATCGTCACTGATTGACATCAGTTTCGGTATTCCGGCCTTTGCGCCAACCCTTCCTTCAAATAATCCACCAACTTGCGCACCTTCGGCGACAGATGCCGCTGCTGCGGATACAGCGCCCAAACCGCTGTGTTCGGTGGTTGATGCGCCTCCAGCAGCGAAATCAGCGCACCGCTCTTTAGATGCTCCAGTACGTAATAGTCCGGCAACTGACACAGCCCTACGCCTTGTAGCGCCGCGTCCAACACCGCTTGCCCACTGTTGCAGCGCCAGTTTCCCTGCACCCGTTGCGAATATTCCCGCCCGTTCTGTTCCAGCTGCCACAGATCCGAACTGCCGATGAGGCAGTTGTGGCGGCTCAGTTCCGACAAACTGTGTGGGCGACCGTACCGTTCAAGGTAGGACGGAGAGGCACAGAGAAACATGCGTCGCGGCGCGAGGCGGGTGGCGACCAGCCGTGAGTCCTGCAAGCGCCCGAGGCGAATCGCCAGGTCGAGGCCTTCATGCACCAGATCAAGCTGGCGGTTGCTCAGTTCGATATCGACGCGCAATTGCGGATACAGGCCCATGAAGCGAGTCACCAGCGGCACGATGAACCGTTCGCCATAGGCCACGGCACAGGTCATGCGCAGCATGCCCTTGGGTTCGCTGGTCAAATCGCCCACCGCGCGCAACGCCTCTTCGCGGCCATCCTGCAAGCGCTGACAATGTTGCAGGAAGGTTTGCCCGGCCTCGGTCAGCGTGACCCGGCGGGTGCTGCGGTAGAGCAGGCGGGTTTGCAGGCGCTCTTCGAGGCGTACGATTTGTCGACTGATATGGGAGGAAGAAACCCCCAGGCGTTGCGCGGCAGCGGTGAACTGGTTGCATTCGGCAACGGCGACAAACTCGTCGATCCCTTCCCAGCGATTTTCGGACATCAATGATTATCCCTGTGTGGCAATAATATTTTGCATTTGCATCGATTATTCATCGTTGAGCCATGTATTACACTCCTTGTCTTGTTTTAATTCACTGGAGAATCACCATGATCAAGTCGCGCGCCGCCGTTGCCTTCGAGGCCAAAAAGCCCCTCGAAATCGTTGAAGTCGATGTCGCCATGCCCAAGGCCGGCGAAGTCTTGCTGCGCGTGGTGGCCTCCGGTGTTTGCCATACCGATGCCTACACACTGTCCGGCGCTGATCCGGAAGGCATCTTCCCGTCGATCCTCGGCCATGAAGGTGGTGCGATCGTGGAAGCAATCGGTGAGGGCGTGACCTCTGTTGCAGTTGGTGATCATGTGATCCCGCTGTACACCCCGGAGTGCCGTCAGTGCAAATTCTGCCTGTCGGGAAAAACCAACCTCTGCCAGGCGATTCGCGCGACCCAAGGCAAAGGCTTGATGCCCGACGGTACTTCGCGTTTTTCCTACAAGGGCGAAACGATTTTCCACTATATGGGCACTTCCACGTTCTCCGAGTACACCGTGCTTCCGGAGATTTCCGTTGCGAAAATCGCCAAGGAAGCACCACTGGAAAAAGTCTGCCTGCTGGGCTGCGGTGTCACTACCGGTATCGGTGCAGTGCTCAACACCGCCAAGGTGAAGCCGGGTGATACCGTGGCCATTTTCGGCCTTGGCGGCATCGGTCTGTCGGCTGTTATCGGCGCCGTAAAAGCCAAGGCTGCCCGCATCATCGCCATCGACATCAACCCGGCCAAATTCGAGATCGCCAAGCAGCTGGGTGCAACCGATTGCGTGAACCCGAAAGATTTCGATCGTCCGATCCAGGAAGTCATCGTCGACATGACCGATGGTGGCGTCGACTTTTCCTTCGAGTGCATTGGTAACGTGCAGTTGATGCGTGCTGCGCTTGAGTGCTGCCACAAGGGTTGGGGCGAGTCGGTGATCATCGGTGTGGCCGGTGCCGGCCAGGAAATTTCAACCCGTCCGTTCCAGCTGGTCACCGGCCGTGTCTGGCGCGGTTCGGCGTTCGGCGGCGTGCGCGGCCGTACCGAGTTGCCGAGCTATGTGGAAATGGCCGAGACCGGTGAGATTCCGCTGGATACCTTCATCACCCACACCATGGGCCTGGAAGATATCAACAAGGCGTTTGACCTGATGCACGAAGGGAAAAGCATTCGCTCCGTCATCCATTTCTGAGGTCCGCCATGAGCCTGGAAAACATCTCCTGCCAGAAAAGCTTCGGCGGCTGGCACAAACGCTATCGCCATCGCTCGGAAGTGCTCGGCTGCGACATGGTATTTGCCGTGTATCTGCCGCCGCAGGCGGAGCAGGGCGGCAAGCTGCCGGTGTTGTACTGGTTGTCTGGCCTGACCTGCACCGACGAGAACTTCATGCAGAAGGCCGGTGCCATGCGCATGGCCGCCGAGCTTGGGCTGATCATCGTCGCACCGGATACCAGCCCACGCGGTCCCGAAGTGCCGGGCGATCCGGATGGCGCCTGGGACTTTGGCCTAGGCGCCGGATTTTACCTGAATGCCACTCAGGAGCCGTGGTCGCGGCACTATCGGATGCATGACTATGTCGTGCAGGAATTGCCGACATTGGTCGAAGCCCATTTCCCGGCGTCGGACAAGCGTGGCATCAGTGGTCACTCCATGGGCGGCCATGGTGCGCTGGTCTGCGCCTTGCGCAATCCGAGGCGCTATCTGTCGGTGTCGGCGTTCTCGCCAATCAACAACCCGATGGATTGCCCGTGGGGGCAGAAAGCCTTTTCCCGCTATCTGGGAGAGGACCGTTCGAAATGGCGCGAATGGGATGCCTGCGCGTTGATTGCCGAGGCCGATGAAAAGCTGCCGCTGTTGGTCGACCAGGGTGATCGCGACGACTTCCTCGCCAACCAGCTCAAGCCGGAAGCCTTGCAGCAGGCAGCCAAACTGGCCGGTCACCCGCTGACGTTGCGTCTGCAACCGGGCTATGACCACAGCTATTTCTTCATTGCCAGTTTCATCGATGAGCACTTGCGGCATCACGCGCATGCTCTGGTTGGCTAATGCAGGTAGAATCACGCCCTGACAAAAATCGGGGCGTTTTTTTATGCGTATTGGCCACGGCTATGATGTGCACCGTTTCGCTGAAGGCGATTTCATCACTCTGGGCGGTGTGCGCATTGCACACAGCTTCGGGCTGCTCGCCCACTCCGACGGTGACGTCCTCTTGCACGCCTTGAGCGATGCCTTGCTCGGCGCTGCGGCGCTGGGCGACATCGGCAAGCATTTCCCGGATACCGACCCACAATTCAAGGGCGCCGACAGCCGTGCGCTGTTGCGTCACGTCGTCGCACTGGTCCATGCCAAAGGTTGGAAAGTCGGCAACGTTGATAACACCATCGTCGCCCAGGCGCCGAAAATGGCCCCGCATATCGAATCGATGCGTGCGCTGATTGCCGCGGATCTTCAAGTAGAGTTGGATCAAGTGAACGTTAAAGCTACCACCACCGAAAAGCTCGGCTTTGTCGGTCGCGAAGAAGGCATTGCCGTGCACTCCGTTGCCTTGTTGCTGCGCGCATGAACGAACTGCAATTGCTCGGCCCGCGGGCTTACGGTGAGACTCTCGGCGCGGCGGTCCTGAAAGCGATCGCCGAAGATTTCCAGGTCGACGAAGTCCTCGACATTCCCCTCAGCGGCGAAGGCGAACACCTTTGGATCTGGGTGGAAAAGCGTGGTCTGAATACTGAAGAAGCGGCACGACGGATTGCCAAGGCTGCCGGCGTGCCATTGCGCACCGTCAGTTATGCCGGGCTCAAGGACCGTCAGGCGTTGACTCGCCAGTGGTTCAGCGTGCAGTTGCCGGGCAAGGCTGACCCTGATCTGTCGGCTGCGGAAAACGAGACGCTGAAGATCCTCAAGACCGCCCGCCACAAGCGCAAACTGCAACGCGGTGCCCACTCGGCCAACGGTTTTACGTTGCGCCTTACGCAATTCGCTGGCGACAAGGCTGCGCTTGAAGAGCGTCTGCAACTGATCGCCAAACAAGGCATCCCCAATTATTTCGGCGCCCAGCGTTTCGGCCATGACGGCGGCAACGTCGTCGATGCTCGCGCCTGGGCCGCGCGCAAGGCCTTGCCGGAGCAGCGCAATGTGCGCTCGCGTCTGCTCTCGACCGCCCGCAGTTTTCTGTTCAACCAGGTGCTGGCCGCACGAGTTGCCGATGGCACCTGGCAGCGTGCCCAGGTGGGCGATCTGCTCGCGTTCACCGATAGCCGCAGCTTCTTTCCGGCGGGTGAGGCCGAGTGCAGCGACCCGCGTCTGGCGATTCTTGATCTGCACCCGACAGGTCCGCAGTGGGGCGAAGGTGACTCGCCGGCCACGGGCGCTGTCCATGAACTGGAGCAGGCAATCGCCGCGCGCGAAGCGGACCTTCGCGATTGGTTGATTAACGCCGGTATGAACCACGAACGTCGCATCCTGCGGCTGCCCATTGGCGGGTTGACGTGGCATTATCCCGAGCCTGACATTCTGCAACTGGAATTCGTCCTGCCGGCCGGATGCTTCGCCACCGTATTGGTGCGCGAGCTTGTTGATCTGGTGCCGGTGGGGCAGACGGACAGCCCATGCGTATTCTGATTTCTAACGACGATGGGGTAGCAGCACCCGGTCTCGCCGCGCTTTATGCTGCGCTGGCGGATTACACCGAGTGCGTGGTTATCGCCCCGGACCAGGACAAGAGCGGCGCCAGCAGTTCGCTGACGCTTGACCGTCCGTTGCATCCGCAAACCCTGGCCAACGGCTTTATCAGCCTCAACGGCACGCCAACCGATTGTGTGCACCTGGGCCTTAACGGCCTGCTTGAGCGCGAAGCGGACATGGTGGTTTCCGGAATAAACCTGGGTGCGAACCTGGGGGACGATGTCCTGTATTCCGGCACGGTGGCGGCGGCCCTCGAGGGGCGTTTCCTGAGTCACCCTTCGTTTGCCTTTTCGCTGGTCTCACGCCAGATAGAGAACCTTCCCACAGCTGCCCATTTCGCGCGCAAACTGGTTGAAGCCCATGCTGACCTGGATCTGCCACCGCGTACGGTACTGAACGTGAATATTCCCAATTTGCCGTTGGACCGTATCCGCGGTATCCAGCTCACCCGCCTGGGCCATCGCGCCCGGGCCGCGGCACCGATAAAAGTGGTGGATCCGCGGGGCAAGTCCGGTTACTGGATCGCGGCAGCCGGGGATGCCGAAGATGGCGGCCCGGGTACCGATTTCCATGCAGTGATGCAGGGTTATGTTTCGATCACGCCGCTGCAACTGGATCGCACCTTCAATGATGCCTTCAGAAGTCTGGACGGCTGGCTGGAGGGGCTGCGCTGATGGGTCGCGAACAAGACGATATGCTGCGTCGCGGCATCGGCATGACCTCCCAGCGAACCCGGGAGCGGCTGATCCAGCGCCTGTACGAAGAAGGCATCTCCAACGCCAGGGTACTGGAGGTCATTCGCCGGACCCCGCGCCACCTGTTCGTCGACGAAGCGCTGGCGCACCGTGCCTATGAAGACACCGCGCTGCCGATTGGCAACAACCAGACCATCTCCCAGCCTTATATGGTGGCGCGCATGAGCGAGCTGCTGCTGGAGGCCGGACCACTCGACAAGGTGCTGGAGATCGGCACCGGGTCGGGCTATCAGACGGCGGTGCTGTCGCAACTGGTCGAGCGTGTGTTCTCGGTCGAGCGCATCAAGGTTCTGCAGGATCGGGCAAAGGAACGACTGGTCGAACTGAACCTGCGCAACGTGGTGTTCCGCTGGGGCGATGGCTGGGAGGGCTGGCCGGCACTGGCGCCATACAACGGGATTATCGTCACCGCAGTGGCAACCGACGTGCCTCAGGCATTGCTTGACCAGTTGGCACCGGGAGGCCGAATGGTGATCCCGGTCGGGGCTGGCGAAGTCCAGCAATTGATGCTGATCATCCGCGAGGAACAAGGTTTTTCCAGGCATGTCCTGGGGGCTGTGCGCTTCGTGCCATTGCTCAATGGGCCACTGGCCTGAGCATTTGTTTCGGCACGCTGAATTCTCTTCGATTGCCTTTGTCTTACAGCGGCATCGTTGCGTTAAACGGGATTCATCATCAGGCAGCAAACGTGTGCGCGGTACCGATTCGCCACATTAAAGGTAAAGCGTGCACGGCCCGTTATACTTGCGACAGTTCATGCCGGACTCCGGCATTTCACATTTTCAGCCACCACAGAGGGAGCGGCGGGTGAGTCTCACAGTCATTGCGCAGCGTATGAGTAAAACGAGCTTTCA
This sequence comes from Pseudomonas sp. EU05-FHT14B02, assembly GCF_058791055.1. Classification (NCBI taxonomy): domain Bacteria; kingdom Pseudomonadati; phylum Pseudomonadota; class Gammaproteobacteria; order Pseudomonadales; family Pseudomonadaceae; genus Pseudomonas; species Pseudomonas sp. EU05-FHT14B02. The sequence goes on from NZ_JBYTDD010000016.1 coordinate 85,520, forward strand.
GCGCCTGGTGACTGGCCTTGTCTTGAGCACCTTGCTGGTCGGTTGTTCCAGCAACAAGTCCAGCGATGTTCGTGTCGTGGACCGTAACAATGCCGCGGCTCAGCGTCCAGCCGTGACCACCGGACAATACATTGTTCGGCCCAAGGACACCCTGTTCTCCATCGCCTTCCGTTATGGCTGGGACTACAAGGCCCTGGCGGCACGCAACAACATTCCTGCGCCTTACACCATCCGTCCGGGTCAGACGATTCGCTTTGATGGCCGTACCGATTCAACGTCGACGGCGGTGGTCAGTTCGTCCAGTTCAACACCTTCGTCGTCGAGTAAAACCACGGTCATCCGTCGTTCGGCAAACGGTACGACCACCAGCACAACGACGGTTGTACCGTCCGTCGCGAGCAAGCCAGCCCCTGCTCCTTTGCCACCTCCCGGGCCAGCCCCGACCGGCTGGGGATGGCCATCTAATGGCATTCTGATTGGAAAATTCTCTTCAAACGGTAGTTTGAATAAAGGAATTGATATCGCCGGAGATTTGGGACAGCCTGTTTTAGCTGCGTCTGATGGGACGGTGGTATACGCCGGGAGTGGCTTAAGGGGCTACGGCGAATTAGTGATCATCAAGCACAGTGAAACCTACGTCAGTGCCTACGGACATAACCGCAGGCTGTTGGTTCGGGAGGGGCAGCAGGTCAAGGTCGGACAGACAATTGCCGAAATGGGGTCAACGGGTACAGACCGGGTGAAACTGCATTTTGAGATTCGCCGCCAAGGTAAACCTGTAGATCCGCTGCAATTCCTGCCACGCCGTTGATCGCTACCAGCCTGTTCCGTCGCGTAGAGGGGACAGGCTCCAGCGTTGCCAGGGAGAAAGGCGCCGCTTGAGCTTGAGGTCGAACTCACCAAAGGACTATAACAATGGCTCTCAGTAAAGAAGTGCCGGAGTTTGACATCGACGATGAGGTTCTCCTGATGGAGAGCAGTATCGATACGGATTCGATGTCGAATGATGAAGGGGCGGCTCCACCTTCCGTTCGTGCCAAATCCAAACACTCCGCATCCTTGAAACAACACAAGTACATTGACTACACGCGGGCACTTGATGCCACGCAGTTGTATCTCAATGAAATTGGTTTCTCTCCCCTGCTGTCACCCGAAGAAGAAGTTCATTTTGCGCGCCTGTCGCAAAGTGGCGATCCGGCCGGGCGCAAACGCATGATTGAAAGCAACCTGCGACTGGTGGTGAAAATCGCCCGACGCTACGTCAATCGTGGGCTGTCGCTGCTGGACCTGATCGAAGAGGGCAACCTCGGCTTGATCCGGGCGGTGGAGAAGTTCGATCCGGAACGCGGTTTCCGCTTCTCGACCTACGCGACCTGGTGGATTCGCCAGACCATCGAACGCGCAATCATGAATCAGACCCGGACCATCCGGCTGCCGATCCATGTGGTCAAGGAGCTGAACGTGTACCTGCGGGCCGCGCGCGAGCTGACGCAAAAACTCGACCATGAACCCTCACCCGAAGAAATCGCCAACCTGCTGGAAAAACCGGTGGGAGAGGTCAAGCGTATGCTCGGCCTTAACGAAAGGGTTTCTTCGGTCGACGTCTCGCTGGGTCCGGATTCTGATAAAACACTGCTGGACACCCTGACTGACGATCGTCCAACCGATCCATGCGAATTGTTGCAGGACGACGACCTGTCCCAGAGCATCGATCAATGGCTCTCGGAACTGACCGACAAGCAACGCGAAGTGGTTGTACGCCGCTTCGGCCTGCGCGGCCATGAAAGCAGCACCCTTGAAGACGTCGGCCTGGAAATCGGCCTGACCCGGGAGCGGGTCAGGCAGATTCAGGTGGAAGGCTTGAAGCGGCTACGCGAGATCCTTGAAAAAAATGGTCTGTCGAGCGAGTCGCTGTTCCAATAAGGCACTCACTGCGATGGCATGAAAAACCCCGACTTGCTCGGGGTTTTTTATTGCCTGGCCAGGAGGCCGAGCCCCCTCGGGATTTTGGTTTCGTGCTGTAAGCCTAGGCTTACTCTTGCGTAAGTGTTCGTTATTTTTACACCCCGGCAGTCGTCCATTCGGAGCGCTGACCGCCTATATGTGTTTGATTTATATTAATATTTTTTAGTATTAATGATGTGTGACACCAGAATCTCGCGCCAAGGGCCGATTGATCCCGGAGGGGAACACTTTAGTATTGAGGTTGTGTCGACGGACAGACACGTCCTTCATGGATGAGGGATATGGATATCGCAGGACGCGATTCATCAGGACGATGAAAAGGAATACAGGGAATAGGGAAAAAATGTGGGCGGGTCAAACCGCCCCTTTTTTTGCCCGCTGAAAAGCAAAAAGGCCCTTGTGGGGCCTTTTTCGCGAACGCGGGGGTAATCAGCGTTCGAGGTCTGCGATCTTGCCTGGCTTGCCGTCCCATTCTGCGGAATCGGGCATTGGATCTTTGCGTTCGGTGATGTTTGGCCAGATATCGGCCAATTCAGCGTTCAGCTCAATGAAGTTTTCCATGCCGGCCGGAACTTCATCTTCAGAGAAGATAGCCACGGCAGGGCATTCAGGTTCGCACAGCGCGCAATCGATGCACTCATCCGGGTGGATCACCAGGAAATTCGGGCCTTCGTAAAAGCAGTCCACCGGACAGACTTCTACGCAGTCGGTGTACTTGCACTTGATGCAGTTGTCGGTGACGACGAAGGTCATTTCTAATTTTCTCCTCAGGCGCGGCTTGCTGCGCCCCTTCTCGTAGGGGTCGCCAGGTTCGGGAGCGATAGTCTGCTGGCCAGGCTATTAGCCAGCAGCATCCCAAACCGCGCGAGATTCTAACAGCTTGCAAGCCGCTGCGTTAGATCCGTGTCTTTAGTGTATAGAGCATTTCGAGAGCACGACGTGGCGTCATGTCATCCAGATCGAGCTTGGCCAGGTCATCCAGCACCGGGTGCGGCAGGCTGGCGAACAGGTCACTTTGTTGCGGCGCGACCGGTTTGCCTTTGGCCGGTGCCGGTGTTTCGTGGGGTAGGGCGGTGTCTTCCAGGCGGCTCAGATGCTCGCGAGCACGGGTGATGACCTCGCTCGGTACGCCAGCCAGCTGCGCTACGGCCAGGCCATAACTCTGGCTGGCCGGCCCGGGCAGCACGTGGTGCAGGAATACGATGCGTTCATTGTGCTCGGTGGCATTGAGGTGCACGTTGGCCACCAACGGCTGGGCTTCCGGCAGGACGGTCAGTTCAAAGTAGTGGGTGGCGAACAGCGTGTAGGCACGCAGATGCGCCAGGCGCTCGGCCGCCGCCCATGCCAGGGACAGACCGTCGAAGGTGCTGGTGCCGCGTCCGACTTCGTCCATCAACACCAGGCTGCGCTCGGTGGCGTTGTGCAGGATGTTCGCGGTTTCGCTCATTTCCACCATGAAGGTCGAACGCCCGCCGGCCAGGTCATCGCTGGAGCCGATCCGGGTGAAGATGCGGTCGACCAGCGACAGTTCGCAACTGGCCGCTGGTACGAAGCTGCCGATGTGCGCCAGGAGCACAATCAATGCGGTCTGACGCATGTAGGTGGATTTACCGCCCATGTTCGGCCCCGTGATCACCAGCATGCGGGTGTTGTCGTCCAGGCTCAGGTCGTTGGCCACGAACGGCGTGGTCAGCACTTGTTCGACCACCGGGTGACGACCCTGGCTGATGCGCATGCACGGCTCGCTGACGAAGCGCGGGCAGTTCAGGTCGAGGTTCAGTGCACGTTCGGCCAGGTTGCTCAAGACGTCCAGCTCGGCCAAGGCGCCGGCGGTGTCCTGCAAAGGTGGCAGCTGGCTGATCAGATCTTCGAGCAACGCTTCGTACAGCATCTTTTCGCGGGCCAGGGCACGACTCTTGGCTGACAGCGCCTTGTCTTCGAATGCCTTGAGTTCCGGCGTAATAAAGCGCTCGGCGCCTTTGAGCGTCTGGCGGCGAATATAGTCGGCTGGTGCCGATTCCGCCTGCTTGCTTGGCAGCTCGATGAAGTAACCGTGGATGCGGTTATAACCAACCTTCAGGTGCGACAGGCCGGTGCGGGCCTTTTCCCGTGCCTCGAGGTCGATCAGGAACTGTCCGGCGTTTTCACTCAGCGACTGCAATTCGTCGAGTTCGCTGTCGTAGCCGGTTTTTAGCACGCCTCCATCGCGAATGACCGCGGGCGGGTTGTCGATGATGGCTTTTTCCAGCAGTGCCGCCAGTTCCGGGTAGGTGCTGGTGATGGTGGCGAGTTGCTGGAGGTGTGGGGCTTCGAGCTCCGTCATTGCCACTTGTAGTTCGGGCAGTGCGCCGAGGGCGTCACGCAAGCGGGCGAGGTCGCGGGGGCGGGCATTACGCAGGCCGATCCGCGCAAGAATCCGCTCGATGTCGCCGATTTCCTTGAGCTGCGGTTGCAGTCTTTCGAAGCGATAACTGTCGAGCAGGCAAGTGATCGAGCTCTGGCGTGCCAACAGCACCGTCAAGTCGCGCAATGGGCGATTCAGCCAGCGGGTCAGCAGGCGGCTGCCCATGGCTGTCTGGCAACGGTCCACCACCGATTGCAGGGTGTTGTCGCGGCCCCCGGCCAGGTTGGTGTCGAGCTCCAGGTTGCGACGGCTGGCGCCATCGAGCACCACGGTGTCGTCCAGGCGTTCATGACGCAGACTGCGCAAGTGGGGCAGGGCGGTGCGCTGGGTTTCCTTGGCGTAGGCCAGCAGGCAACCGGCGGCACCGATCGCCAGGGTCAGGTTTTCGCAGCCAAAGCCCTTGAGGTCCTGGGTCGAGAATTGCTGGCACAGGCTTTTGAGCGCCGAATCGCGCTCGAAATCCCACGGTGCACGGCGACGTACGCCGCGGCGTTTTTCCGCCGGCAAATCCTTGGGCCAGTCATCCGGGATCAGTAACTCCACAGGGTTGACCCGCTCCAGTTCCGCCAGCAGGTTTTCCCAGCCCTTGATTTCCAGCACGCTGAAGTTGCCGCTGGTGATGTCCAGTACCGCCAGGCCGAACAGGCGCTCATCGCCCAGGACAGCAGCGATCAGGTTGTCCCTGCGCTCGTCGAGCAGCGCCTCGTCACTCACCGTCCCCGGCGTGATGATGCGTACCACCTGCCGCTCCACCGGCCCTTTGCTGGTGGCCGGGTCACCGACCTGCTCGCAGATCACCACCGATTCGCCAAGCTTCACCAGTTTTGCCAGATAACCTTCGGCGGCATGGTAAGGAATCCCGCACATCGGAATCGCCTGGCCGGCCGACTGCCCGCGGGCCGTCAGGGTGATGTCCAACAACTTGGCGGCCTTCTTCGCGTCTTCATAGAAGATCTCGTAGAAGTCGCCCATGCGGTAGAACATCAGCTGGTCCGGGTGCTGGTTTTTCAGGCGCCAGTACTGCTGCATCATCGGGGTGTGGGAGGACAGGTCGGAGACGGCTTTATTCATCGGATTGTCAGGAAGCTCGTTGAAAGAGGTAGGGCAAAAGCAGGGCAACGGCCGGGCTTTTCCGCGATGGGCGCAAGGTTACCATGGGCAGTCTGCCCGACGCAGGCGCCACGGCCGGGTGACATCCTTTACGATGCAGAAATCATGTTATGCATCGATTATGCAAATCGGCATTGTCTTCTTCGAAAAGTGCAAGCACTATGCGCATTATGCAAAAGCGCAACGTATCTACTGTATTAAGGGCATTGCTCGATCAGCACGGGATCTCCCCCTCGGAGCTTCACCGGCGCACCGGCGTGCCTCAATCCACGCTCTCGCGCATTCTCAGCGGGAAGATCGTCGATCCATCGGATAAACATATTTCGAAGATTGCCGAGTATTTCGCCTTGAGCACCGACCAGTTGCGTGGCCGCGCGGACGTCTCGTCTGCCGCCAATGCCGGGCGCGCTCCTTTGCATTCGGAACTCAAGGATATAAGTCTGTGGGACGACGATACCCCTGTCGATGACGACGAGGTGTCGGTCCCCTTTCTTCGCGAGGTTGAATTGGCTGCGGGATCAGGAAGGTTCGTTATCGAGGAGAGCGAGCGCTCTAGCCTGCGCTTCGGCAAGCGGAGCCTGCGCCATAACGGCGTGCAGTTCGACCAGGCCAAATGCGTGACAGTGCGGGGCAACAGCATGTTGCCGGTGCTGCGCGACGGCGCCACGGTCGGTGTCAATGCCGGCAAGTGCGGCATTGGCGATATCGTTGACGGCGACCTTTATGCAATCAATCACAACGGTCAATTGCGGGTGAAGCAACTCTATCGCCTGCCGACCGGGATTCGCTTGCGCAGCTTCAACCGTGACGAGCATCCGGACGAAGATTACACCTTTCAGGAGATCCAGGAGGAGCCGATTGTTATCCTCGGACATGTCTTCTGGTGGGGTATGTACGCCCGCTAACACTCATCCGTTTAGATAAAACCCGCTTCCCGAGCGGTTTTTTTTTCGTGTGCTGAAAAGCATTGGACATACTTTATCGATGCGTTTGTGCATTGACTGATTATGCATAAATGCATACTGTTGCTGCCTGACTATTAAAGAATGTGCTGTGATCTCTCGCTCAAGGAGGCATGAAATGACCGCTGAGCAATATGCGTTGCTGGACATGCCTCTGTGGCTGCTCATCGGCCTGCCAATACTTGGTGGCGTTACCGGTGAAATGTGGCGTGCGGAAAAAGAGGGCGTTCGTGGCTGGCCCCTTGTCCGGCGCCTGAGTCTTCGGTCTGGATCCAGCATGATCTGCGGTGCTTCGGTCATCATGCTGCTTCACGCTGCCAATGTTTCCATCTGGGCCGCTTGTGCGGGTGGTTGTTTAGCGGCGATGGCCGGGACAGACGTCGTTCTGGGGCTGTATGAGCATTGGCTGGCCAAGCGCATGGGTATCGGCCATTCCCCCTCCGGTGACGTGGAAGATTGATTCTCCGACAGGCCTTTTCCAGAGCCTCCGGTTCTTTACATTTTGATCGTTCCTGTCGCTTGCAAGTGCGGTCTGCTCGTGTACGGTTAACCCATCCCGCCCTATCAGGAGATGACCGTGAACGAAATCACCCAGCTCGCCGCCGAACTCGGCAGACGCCTGCAGGTTCTCAATGCCCACGTCACCACGGCGGAGTCCTGCACCGGCGGCGGCATCGCCGAGGCAATCACCCGTATCCCCGGGAGTTCGGCCTGGTTTGAGGCCGGTTATGTCACCTATTCCAACCGGCAGAAAACCCTGCAACTGGATGTGCCGGTGGAGTTGTTCACCACCGTGGGTGCGGTCAGCCGCGAGGTGGTCGAGGCGATGGTCCGGGGGGCGCAGAAGAAAAACAGCGCGTATTTCTCCGTGGCGGTCAGTGGCATCGCCGGCCCGGATGGTGGAACGGCGAACAAGCCGGTTGGCACGGTATGGCTGGCCTGGGGCGTTGGAGACCAGGTGTTCTGTGAGCAGCAGCACTTCCCGGGTAATCGCGATGACGTCCGCCGACAAACGGTGAAGGCCGCGCTAGAGGGGCTGCTGCGCTATGCCGCGGCAGAAATCTCAAATCAGGGGTAGGCGATCCGGAAACGCTGTGGAATAATACTGGCTACTTATACAGGTGTTGGCCGTCAGGCCTTATTGATTACGTGAGGACTTTAATGGACGACAACAAGAAGAAAGCCTTGGCTGCGGCCCTGGGTCAGATCGAACGTCAATTCGGCAAGGGTGCCGTAATGCGTATGGGCGATCAGGACCGTCAGGCGATCCCGGCCATTTCCACTGGCTCTCTGGGGCTGGACATCGCTCTCGGCATTGGCGGTCTGCCAAAAGGCCGTATTGTTGAAATCTACGGTCCTGAATCTTCCGGTAAAACCACGCTGACCTTGTCCGTGATCGCCCAGGCTCAAAAAGCCGGTGCGACCTGCGCATTCGTCGACGCCGAACACGCCCTCGACCCTGAGTACGCCGGCAAGCTGGGCGTCAACGTCGACGATCTGCTGGTTTCCCAGCCGGATACCGGCGAGCAGGCCCTGGAAATCACCGACATGCTGGTGCGTTCCAATGCGGTTGACGTGATCATCGTCGACTCCGTGGCCGCCCTGGTGCCAAAGGCTGAAATCGAAGGCGAAATGGGTGACATGCACGTGGGCCTGCAGGCCCGTCTGATGTCCCAGGCACTGCGTAAAATCACCGGTAACATCAAGAACGCCAACTGCCTGGTGATCTTCATCAACCAGATCCGTATGAAAATCGGCGTGATGTTCGGTAGCCCGGAAACCACCACCGGTGGTAACGCACTGAAGTTCTACGCATCGGTTCGTCTGGACATCCGTCGTACGGGTGCGGTTAAAGAAGGTGATGAGGTCGTTGGTAGCGAAACCCGTGTCAAGGTTGTGAAGAACAAGGTGGCTTCGCCGTTCCGTCAGGCCGAGTTCCAGATTCTTTACGGCAAGGGCATCTACCTCAACGGTGAGATGATCGACCTGGGTGTTCTGCACGGTTTTGTTGAGAAATCCGGCGCCTGGTATGCCTATGAAGGCACCAAGATCGGTCAGGGCAAGGCCAACTCGGCGAAGTTCCTGGCAGACAATCCGGAAGTCGCGGCAAAGCTGGAGAAGCAACTGCGTGACAAGCTGCTGTCGCCTGCATCGGTTGCGGATGCCAAAGCTTCTGCGGTCAAAGAGACCGAAGACGACCTGGCTGACGCTGATATCTGATCGAAGCGATGACTGCCGTACTCGATACACTCGTCGCGGTGCGGCGAACCGCAATGGACCTGCTCGCAAGACGCGAGCACGGTCGTGTCGAGCTGACGCGTAAACTGCGTCAGCGCGGCGCTCTCCCTGAAATGATCGAAACAGCACTCGACCGGTTGACTGAGGAAGGGTTGTTGTCCGAAACCCGTTACCTCGAAAGTTTCGTTTCCTACCGCGCCCGTTCCGGTTATGGCCCTTTACGCATTCGTGAAGAGTTGGGCCAGCGTGGCCTGCAACGCACCGATATTGAACTCGCCCTGCGTGAGAGCGGTATCGATTGGCAGGAGCAATTGATCGATACCTGGCGACGCAAGTTCTCCGGGCAATTGCCGGCAGACGCCAGGGAGCGAGCCAAGCAAGGCAGGTTCCTGGCGTATCGGGGATACCCCATGGAAATGATCAACCGCCTGTTCAGCGGTCGAGGGATGGACGATTGAACTGAAACGGCCCGCTATTTAGATGACGGGCCGTTTTTTATGCCTCACGAAACCTTTGACGGCTCCCGCGTGCGTTGTTGTACCAGGAGTTTTGATTGTGCCCAGTTTTCCGACAGGTTGATGTAGTCAACCAGCTCGCGCAGGCGACCATGATTGCGGGCGTTGAAGTTGAAGACCAGCCGCGTCAGATGGCTGAATTCGGCTTCGTCGTGTTCTGCGCCGTTGTAGGCATGCTGATAGAAATGATCGTTCAGACACAGGTCGGCGAAAGCCGTCTGTATGTGTTCGAGTGCGCTGTCGCTGAGTGCGTGATTCATACGAATCAGGAACTGGTGCTTGAGCCAGCGACTGGAGTGGAAGTTGCTGTAGAACTGGTTGATGTGCTCTACCGCTTCTTCGACGTGGTAGACCAGTTTCACCAGCTTCATGTCAGTGGGCAGGATGTAGTGGTTTTCCTCCAGTTGCTTGTGAATGAAGTCCAGCGCGCCTTGCCAGAATTTGCCGCCCGGCGTGTCGAGCAGCACCACTGGCACCAACGGGCTCTTGCCGGTCTGGATCAGCGTCAGTACTTCCAGCGCCTCATCCAGTGTACCGAAGCCACCCGGGCACAGTACCAGGGCGTCGGCTTCCTTGACGAAGAACAGCTTGCGGGTGAAGAAGAAGTGGAAGGGCAGCAGGTTGGTCGTGCCCTCGACAGTGGGGTTGGGATGCTGTTCGAAGGGCAGCGTGATGTTGAACCCCAGGCTGTGTGTCAGGCCGGCACCTTCATGGGCGGCGGCCATGATGCCGCCACCAGCACCAGTGATCACCATCATGTTCGAACGCGCCAGAGCGGTGCCGAGTTCCCGGGCCATGCTGTAGAGCGGGTGTTCCATGGGGGTACGGGCCGAGCCGAAGACAGTGACCTTGCGCCGCCCCTTGAATTGTTCGAGCACGCGGAAAGCCTGTTCCAGTTCGCGCAGGGCTTGCAGGGTTATTTTGGCATTCCAGCGGTTGTGGTCTTCCTGGGCCATGCGTAGCACGGTCAGGATCATGTCGCGGTAGATCGGGGTGTTCGGGCTGTTGGGGGAAATCAGCTTGAGCTGTTCTTCGACCTTGCTGATGAGGTCGTGGCCGCTTTCTTCAAAATGACGGCTCAGGAGGTCATTCGGTTGGTAAGGCATTCAACTTCTCCTTCTGCACAGAACCCTCGGCCCGACACCGTGCGTCGGTGCCACGACACTTCATGTGTCGTTGTCTGCCCCGGCCCATGCCTGGGCGATCTACTTGACCCGAAAGGCATCGGATCATCCAAACAGGCTCTGTTTTCCCTTGGATGAAAGAAACGTTCGCATAACACGACGAGTGACGGCCAGCCCCTTTCCAAGCCTGAAAAAGTGAAAGTGGATACCTTGAAATCTAGACCTTCACAGTGATTTGCGCTGCCTTGATCATTGCGCCTCAAAGTCTTTCCTGGCAACCGCTTATTGACGATTTGCAAGGTGCGTTCACCGCTCGTCTGAACGCACGTCGCGTGTGCTGCACTCTGATTTACTAAGTTGCAGGTGCGACACGACAACTTTGCGTCAACGGCAAGGCGCGCAATACAAGCGGTTCAAGGATTTTTTGCTCAAACATGAGTGAAGTGCAAGGAGGCGGGAAACCATGGCCAGAGTCGTTCTGGAAATCGATACGCAACTGTATCGATTGCTGAAGTCATCGGCCGAGACCCATCATTTGAGTCTCGAAGAGGAGTGCTGCCGACGCTTGCGCGGTGGCGAGCGTCGTTCGCATTACTTGCAGGCGCTGCTGGCGGAACTGCGCGCCGAAGATGAACAGCGGCGCGCCAACTCCAGGTGATTACTTTTTCTTCTTGGCCGGTTGCAGGCAATCCGATTCCTGGAAGCTTGCGGAACCGACCGGGCGGTTGGTCTTCACCTCAGTGAAGTCGTAACGCATGATCGCGCCCTTGGCCATCAGCTTGCGAAACCCTTCGTTCCGGCAGACTGAGGCTCCCAACTGGAAGTAAACCGCTTTTGGATCTGCGCGCATCTTGTCGGCGTGGCTGCTCTGCACGCTCAGATGGTTGATCAGCTGTTTGCCGTCAACGGTGTAGCCTTGATCGAGAATGTCTTCGTTGATCGCTCGAGGAGTGCCGACGCTGCTTTGGGTGGCGACGTTTTGCAGCATTTTGTTCAGTTCCGTGTCTTTCAGGGATGCAGCCTGGGCATTGAAGGACGACGCCAGCAAAATGGCCGCGGTAGGAACGATAAGGCGCAGCATGAAACTCTCCTGGTTCAGTGATGCGGGGTTTGACCCGTCACGTGACTGTGCGTTCAGTGGCGGCGAATTATAGGGGAGGCTAGCTGGACGGTACAGGCTTGCGCCGGGCGGTCTGGTAAACTGCTGGCACTTTTTACCCTGTCGAGTGTTTTTCGTGTCGATTTCCCTTCTCTGTGGGCGTTGCCCGCGATGAGTCATAACCCCGCGCGCTTTGCCTTGAATGCCGTAGCCCGCTTGCGCGATCAACGCGAAGAGGAGGGCATCAAGCCGATTCAGGCCCGCGGCTGGCGTGCGCCGCGCTGCCGTGACTGCCGAGTGATCGAGAGTCACTGTCTGTGTGCATGGCGTCCGCAGGTCGCTACCCGCTCCGGCGTCTGCCTGATCATGACCAACAAGGAGGTGTTCAAACCGAGCAACACCGGTTGGCTGATTGCCGACGTGGTGCCTGACAACCATGCCTTCATCTGGTCCCGTACCGAGATTGATCCGAAGTTGCTGGCGCTGTTGTCCGATCCGCAATGGCAGCCTTACCTGGTGTTTCCGGGTGAGTACGTCGAACCTGAGCGCGTGACAAACAGCGTGGACGTCGATAGCACGAAGCGCCCGCTTTTCATTCTGTTGGATGCGACCTGGACTGAAGCGCGAAAGATCTTTCGCAAGAGCCCCTATTTCGACCGACTGCCGATCCTCAGCCTGTTGCCAGAGAAACTCTCCCGATACCGCTTGCGCCGCTCGACCCGCAGCGAGCATCTGTGTACGGCGGAAGTGGCGGCGCTATGCCTCGACCTTGCAGGTGATGTCGCCGCGGCATCGGCGCTGGATGCCTACTTTGATGTGTTCAGCCAGCATTATCTCGATGCCAAACATCAGTTGGATATGAACGTTTCGACCCCTGCGCACGCCGAATTGTTGCCCTATGTTCAGGTGGTCACCCCATTGATGGACTGATTGTCGCGCATACTGCAATAAAGTGTACCGGCCATGCTGCTTGACCACCCCGGTTTCGCTGGGCATGCTTGGCGCCGATTAGGGTGCGACCGGAGTTTTCGGCGCCGTTTTTTGCGCTGAGCGTGCCTTGTCAGTGCAGCTCCGTGGCTGTGCCTTGAGGTGCTTTGGCGAGGTCCGAATGCATCGGGCGTCCCATGAAAAACAGGATCATTTGAAAAATGGCCACATACGAAATCCTGATTGCCGATGACCACCCACTTTTTCGTAGTGCCTTGCATCAAGCACTGACCCTGGGCCTTGGCCCGGATGTCCGTCTGGTGGAAGTGGCGAGCATCGCCGAACTGGAAGCCCGCCTGACGGAAAAGTCCGACTGGGATCTGGTGCTGCTGGACCTGAACATGCCGGGGGCCTACGGTTTTTCCGGGCTGGTCCTGCTGCGGGGGCAGTACCCGCAGATTCCGGTGGTCATGGTCTCGGCCCAGGAAGAACCGACCATCATGGTCAAGTCTCGTGAGTTCGGCGCCAGTGGCTTCATTCCCAAATCCAGCGACTTGAGTGTGATCCAGAAAGCTGTGCGGACAGTCCTCGACGGCGACGTCTTCTGGCCGCCACAGGCGTTCGAAGCGGTCAGCGTCTCGGATGAAGCCAAGGCGGCCAGCGAAGGGCTTGCCAGCCTCACCCCGCAGCAATTCCGGGTGCTGACCATGGTCTGCGAAGGCTTGCTGAACAAGCAAATTGCCTACGAATTGAGTGTTTCCGAGGCGACTATCAAGGCGCACGTGACCGCGATTTTCCGTAAACTGAATGTGCGGACCCGGACCCAGGCCGCGCTGCTCTTGCAACAACTTGAGTCAATTTCCAGCCATTAAAGGCTGGCAAATTCACGCTTTTTTGACTTTGGTTGAACTAGCTTTCCCACTTCTTTTTTGCCAGTTGCCCACTCTATGTCACCTTTCAAAGGCCAGACCGGCCTGAAACGTATTCTCAATGCTTCCGGTTATTCGCTGGACGGCCTGCGCGCAGCCTTCACCGGTGAAGCTGCCTTTCGGCAATTGGTATTGCTCAACGTTATCCTGATCCCTTTGTCGTTCTTCCTGAATGTCAGCCGGGTCGAACAGGCATTGTTGATCGCGGTATGCTTGTTGGCGTTGATCGTCGAATTGCTCAACTCGGCGGTGGAAGCGGCCATCGACCGCATTTCCCTTGAACGGCACCCGCTGTCCAAGAATGCCAAGGACATGGGTAGTGCCGCCCAGGCCGTGGCATTGAGCATGATTGCCCTGGTGTGGGCGGTGATTCTGCTCTAAGCGATCGTCGGCAGCACAATCTCGTCGCTGCGCTGAACCCCGGCGGTGAAGGCGCGGCACAGATCGAGGAACTCGCGCATCGCCGAAGTCTGATATTTCTGTTTATGCCAGATGAAATAAAACTGTCGCGCCAGATCCAGATCCGTCGTCTCGACAGGCACCAGACTGCCGCGGCGAAATGCGTCGCGCAAAGCCAGCCTGGAAATGCAGCCAATCCCCAAACCAGACTCCACCGCCCGTTTGATCGCTTCGGTGTGCTCAAGCTCGAGACGGATGTTTAACGAAGCGCGGTGATGGCGCATGGCTTGATCGAAGGTCAACCGCGTGCCCGAGCCCTGTTCGCGCAAGATCCAGGCTTCGTGGCTCAACTCCTCCATGGTGGCAGTGCCACGCTTGGCCAACGGATGCTGAGGGGCGCAAAACACCACCAGTTCGTCCTCGACCCAGCTTTGCACTTCGATGTCCGGATGACTGCAGTCGCCTTCGATTAGACCCAGATCAATTTCATAGTGGGCCACTTGCTGCACGATATTGGCAGTGTTCTGCACATGCAGCTTCACCTGGCTTTCCGGGTGGCGCTGCATGAAGCTGCCGATCAACAATGTGGCCAGGTAATTGCCGATGGTCAGGGTCGCACCCACGGCCAGCGAGCCGAAACCGGACTTGCCGTTGAGCAGGTCCTCGATTTCCTTGGCCTGATCCAGTAGCGCCACTGCTTGTGGCAACAGTTGCTTGCCTAGGGCGTTCAGGCTCAACCGTTTGCCGGCACGGTCGAACAACTGGCAGCTGCACTGGCGCTCCAGTTCGGTGATCGAGGTGCTCGCCGCCGATTGCGAGAGGTTGAGCAGGCCCGCGGCACGGGACACACTTTCCTGTTGGGCGACGGCGACGAATACTTGAAGTTGACGGAGAGTAAATCGCATATCGATATAACCGATAACCCTTATCTTAATAATCCATTTAACAGATATTGTCGCTGCCTTTAGAATGCGATGCAATTGCGCAGAGCCAGCTTTCTTTGCAGGGCAGGCGCCGAACACGCGCAGACCAATCTCCAGGAGTCCCACGTACATGAGCAACATGAACCACGAGCGTGTCCTCAGTGTTCACCACTGGAACGACACTCTGTTCAGCTTCAAGTGCACCCGTGATCCGGGCCTGCGCTTCGAGAACGGTCAGTTCGTGATGATCGGCCTGCAACAGCCCAACGGCCGCCCGCTTATGCGCGCTTACTCGATTGCCAGCCCGAACTGGGAAGAGCATCTCGAGTTCTTCAGCATCAAGGTGCCTGATGGTCCGCTGACTTCGCAGTTGCAGCATCTGAAGGAAGGCGACGAGATCATCATCAGCAAGAAGCCTACCGGCACGCTGGTACTGGATGACCTCAAGCCTGGCAAACATTTGTACCTGCTCAGCACCGGCACCGGTCTGGCGCCGTTCATGAGTGTCATCCAGGACCCGGAAACCTACGAGCGTTTCGAAAAAGTGATCCTGTGCCACGGCGTTCGTTACGTCAACGAAGTCGCTTACCGCGAGTTCATCACCGAGCACCTGCCGCAGAACGAGTTCTTCGGTGACGCGCTGCGTGACAAGTTGATCTACTACCCGACCGTGACCCGTGAGCCGTTCGAGAACGAAGGTCGCCTGACCGACCTGATGCGCAGCGGCAAGCTGTTCAGCGACATCGGTCTGCCACCGATCAACCCGCAGGACGACCGCGCCATGTTGTGCGGCAGCCCGAGCATGCTCGACGAGACCAGCGAAGTGCTGAACAGCTTCGGCCTGAAGGTTTCGCCGCGGATGCGAGAGCCGGGTGATTACCTGATCGAGCGAGCGTTCGTCGAGAAGTGACCGCAGCTCACGTTGTAGGAGCGAGCCCGCTCGCGATGGTCGTTAACGATAACGCGGGAAGCCTGGCACCCCGCGGCGTCCTCAGGTTTTTCGCGAGCATGCTCGCTCCTACAGATACAGAAGATTTGCAGCGCATCTAAAAAGCCCGCATGGCCTGAGAAGGTCATGCGGGCTTTTTCGTTTCCGGGTTTATTTAACCGGGATAACTTCCAGGACCCGGATCACGTTTGTTTCCGGGTAGTGCCAACGCACATCCAGATCCCAGAATTGAGCGCCATATTCCCGCTCGGGCGCAGGCGTTTGATAGGCCGGGCGTGGATCCTGCGCCAAACATTGCTCGATCAACTCAACCAAAGGCTCTTGCAGACGCTGAGCATGCTCGTGAGCCTGTTGCAACGCTGCTTCCGTCCACTGCACGGGAATCAGCTGCGGCGCGGCGCTAGCGATGCTGTTGGCGGCTGTAGTGATGATGTCTGCATAGGGTACGTAGGGTTTGATATCGAGAATCGGCGTGCCATCCAGCAGATCGATGCCCGAGATCCACAAACGGTTGGCTTCGACCTTGTCCAGTTTCACCACTGACTGCCCGATGCCATTGGGGCGATGGGTTGCGCGGGTGGCAAACACGCCCATGGATTTGTTGCCGCCGAGGCGAGGAGGGCGCACCTTCAAGCGTGGCTTTTCCTCCAGCGCTTGATGGAACAGGAACAGCAACCACACGTGGCTGACCTGCTCCAGGCCCTGAACCGCGTCCCCTTGATCGAACGGTGCCACCAGTTCCAGCACCCCACGGGCGGCCGGGGCCAGCTGCGGCTGGCGCGGAATGGCGAACTTCTCCTTGAAGCAGGAGTGCACGAAGCCGATGGGGGAAACGCTGTAGGTCATGGTTTGAGGTCGAGGCGGGGGAAGAGGCGGGCATGATAACCCGGTCAACCGTTGCTTAGGCGATGGCCGCACCACTGATCTACAGGCTGAACCCACCATCCAGCGGAATGATATTCCCGGTCATATAAGCCCCGGCAGTACTTGCCAGGCTTATCGCCAGCGCCGCCATCTCTTCCTCGCGGCCCCAACGCTTCATCGGGATCAACGCCGTATCCTGCGCCAGCGCGTGTTCATCATTGCCGATGTGCTGGGTCATCTTGCTCGGAAACCGCCCAGGGGCGATCACGTTGACGTTGATGTGCTGGCTCACCAGTTCGCGCGCCAGAATCCTCGACAGTTGGTGCAACGCCGCCTTGCTCGGCCCGTACGCATACGCCTGCTCGCCGAAGGAGGAAATCCCTGCCACCGATCCTATGTTGATGATCCGCGCCGGATTCGCTTCGGAACCGGCCTTGCGCAGCAGGGGCAGGAACTGCTGGATGCAGTTGAACACCGACGTCACGTTGAGCTGCATGACTTTTTCCCAGCCCTTGATCGGGTAGCTCTCCAACGGTGCGCCCCAGGTGGTGCCGGCATTGTTCACCAGGATGTCCAGATGAGTGATCTGCTCGCCCAGGCGTGTGGCCAGTTGCAGGACGCCCTCTTCGGTGGCGAGGTTGGCCGCCATGGCGTGGCAGCGTCCAAGCGCTCCGAGATCGTCAGCGGTTTGTTGGCAGGCTTCGACGTCGCGGGCGCAGACGTATACGGTGGCGCCCGCCTCGACGTAGGCCTTGGCGATCATCTTGCCGATACCACGGGTGCCGCCGGTCACCAGGGCGGTGCGGCCTTGCAGGGAAAAGTAGGGATGCATGGCGAATCCTGAGAGCTGAGGTCTTTACACCCTAGCCGTCAGCCGCCAGAAGCAGAGCCACTATTTTTGCGCGGAATAGGGAGGCATTCGGTCCTGTAGGAGCTGGCTTGCCAGCGAAGGATGAGAGACCGCCGCGTTCATCCAGTCAGCACGCGTTATCGTTTGCGACCATCGCTGGCAAGCCAGCTCCTACAGAAAACAGATGTGTATCGAGCTTACTGCGGACGCACTCGCAGGGTCAGGCCCTTGAGGAAATTGCGCAGCAGCTGGTCGCCGCATGGGCGATAGTTGGTGTGACCGAACTTTCGAAACAGTGCGCTCAGCTCAGGTTTGGACACCGGGAACTCGGCAGCCTTGAGGATCGCGTGCATGTCGTCTTCTTTCAGCTCGAACGCCACCCGCAGCTTTTTCAGGATGATGTTATTGGTCACCGGCACTTCGATCGGCTGCGGCGGGCGGCTTTCGTCCTTGCCGCGCTTGAAGATCACCAGGCCGTCGAGGAAGTGCGCCATGACTTCGTCCGGGCAGCGTACGAAACCTTCCTCGTCTTCCTCTTTCTTGTCGAGGTAGGTCAACAGATCCGGCAGGGTCACGTCCAGGCCGCCGAGCTTGATGATCTCGATGACTTTCTTGTCGCTGATGTCGAGCATGTAGCGCACGCTGCGCAGTACGTCGTTATGAATCATGTGTGCAGTCCTGATATTCAGCTGTGGGCGTCGCGGCCAGGCGCGGCGCCGAAATGGATGGCGGCGAGAAAAGCCTTAGAACTTCTCTTTGCCGGACAGATAGCGCCATTGCCCCACCGGCACTTTGCCGATGGACACGCCACCGATGCGAATACGGCGGATACCGACGACCTTGAGGCCGACCGCCTGGCAGAGCAGGGCGATGATGCCCGGCTGCGGGTTCTTCATGGCAAAGCGCAGACGGTTCTCGTTCTGCCAGCTGGCCTTGACCGCCGGCAACTCCTTGCCCTTGTAGGTCAGACCGTGGTTCAGGCGGTTCAGGCCGTGGGCCACCATCTCGCCTTCAACCTCGACCACATACTCTTGCTCGATCTTGCTGGAGTCAGCGGTGAGTTTGCGCAGGATTTTCCAGTCCTGGGTGAACACCAGCAGCCCGCTGGCGTTGGCCTGCAGGTCGGTGCTGGCGGTCAGGCGCAGAAAGTGCCCGCGCAATGGGCGCTTGCCGTAGCGGTGCTCTTCGCTCAGGGTCTCGGCGCCGAGGGTGGCCAAGGCGGTGTCTGCGTCCATGCCGGCGGGCACATTGAGCAGCAGGGTCACCGGTTCCGGCGCAGTGGCCTTGGCCTCTGGATCAAGCTCGACTTTCTGGGTGTCGACCTTGAATTGCGGCTCGTCGATGACCACACCGTCGACGGTGACCCAGCCGCCCTCGATGAACAGCTCAGCCTCCCGACGGGAACAGCCGACGAGTTCGATGAGGCGTTTGGAGAGACGAATCGGGTCAGTCATGTCAGGGCCGTAACAAAAAGGGGGTGGGCATTGTACCTGCCTGGCGCCGGTTAATCCCGGTTCCATTTACGCGCAGTGCTTTTTGTAGGAGCTGGCTTGCCAGCGATGGATTCAAGAGCACCGCGTTCTTCTGAAATAGCGCGTTATCGTTCACCACCATCGCTGCGATGCGGCGACCCGACAAGCCAGCTCCTACAGATGTCCGTGTTGTATCAGCCATGTTGGGAGTGTTTCTGGGCCCGGCGCAAACGCATGTGCAACAACGGATACGGCTGGCCCATGCCATCGACCTCCGAACGACCGATGACCTCGAAACCTTGCTTGAAGTAAAAGCCGAGGGCTTGCGGGTTCTGTTCGTTGACGTCCAGTTCGTCGGCGTTCAGGTGTTCCAGGGCATAGTGCAACAATTTCTTGCCCAGACCCTGGCCGCGATGGTTGGGGTCGATGAAGAGCATTTCGATCTTGCCGGCCGCGACGCCGGCGAACCCGGTGATGCGCTGGTTCGAATCCTTGGTGCAGATCAGCATCACCGCATCGAGGTAGCGGGTCAGCACCAGGTTCTTCAGCAGTTCGATGTAGCTGTCTGGCAGAAAGTCGTGGGTGGCGCGTACCGAGGCCTCCCAGACCCGGGTCAATTCTTCGTAGTCGCCGAGTTTCGGCGTGTGGATGACCGAATGCTGACGCATGCCCGTCTGCCTCTTATGCAGTGGTTGATAGGAATCCTTCCATGTGCAAACGATAGCCGTAAAAAAGCCCCGCATCTCGTCAAGAGAGCGGGGCTTTGCGCATTTTTTGCGATTAGATCTGTTCAGCCCACAGGTCGTATTCGTCGGCGTCGGTCACTTTGCACCAGACCTTGTCGCCCGGCTTGAGGTTGCTGCCGTTGTCGATGAATACGTTGCCGTCGATTTCCGGGGCATCGAAGAAGCAGCGGCCGACCGCGCCTTGCTCGTCGACTTCATCGACCAGCACTTCGATCTCACGGCCGATGCGCATTTGCAGACGCGCCGAGCTGATGGCCTGCTGGTGCGCCATGAAGCGCTCCCAGCGGTCCTGCTTGATGTCGTCCGGGACGACTTCCAGGTCCAGGTCATTGGCCGGTGCGCCTTCAACCGGCGAGTACTGGAAGCAGCCGACGCGGTCGAGCTGGGCTTCAGTCAGCCAGTTCAGCAGGTACTGGAAGTCTTCTTCGGTCTCGCCCGGGAAGCCGACGATAAAGGTCGAGCGGATGATCAGGTCCGGGCAGATTTCGCGCCAGTTCTTGATCCGCGCCAGGGTCTTGTCTTCGAAGGCCGGGCGTTTCATCGACTTGAGCACTTTCGGGCTGGCGTGCTGGAACGGGATGTCCAGGTACGGCAGGATCTTGCCGGCGGCCATCAGCGGGATCAGCTCGTCAACGTGCGGGTACGGGTAAACGTAGTGCAGGCGAACCCAGACGCCGAGGGTGCTCAGGGCTTCGCAGAGTTCGGTCATGCGGGTTTTCACCGGCGCGCCGTTCCAGAAACCGGTGCGGTATTTCACGTCGACGCCGTAGGCGCTGGTGTCCTGGGAGATTACCAACAGCTCTTTGACGCCGGACTTGACCAGACGCTGGGCCTCGTCGAGCACATCACCCACCGGGCGGCTGACCAGTTTGCCGCGCATCGACGGGATGATGCAGAAGCTGCAGCTGTGGTTGCAGCCTTCGGAAATCTTCAGGTAGGCGTAGTGGCGCGGGGTCAGCTTGATGCCTTGTGGCGGCACGAGGTCGATCAGCGGGTTGTGGTCCTGGCGCGGCGGCACGACTTCGTGCACGGCATTGACCACTTGCTCGTACTGCTGCGGGCCGGTCACCGCCAGCACGCTCGGGTGTACGTTGCGAATGTTGCCTTCTTCGACGCCCATGCAGCCGGTCACGATGACCTTGCCGTTTTCCTTGATGGCTTCGCCAATCACTTCCAGGGACTCGGCCTTGGCCGAATCGATGAAGCCGCAAGTGTTGACTACCACGACATCGGCGTCCTGGTAGGTGGACACCACGTCATAGCCTTCCATGCGCAGCTGGGTAAGGATGCGCTCGGAGTCGACCAGTGCTTTGGGGCAACCCAGGGATACGAAGCCAACCTTTGGATTGGCCGGCGCAGGAGTGGTGGACATGTCTAACCTCGGTGTTTTGTGACGCCGTTTGCCGGGCAGGGCAAAACCGACGGACGGGCGCTTGAACTGCGCCTCTGATCAAAAAGTGCGCAATTCTAGCGGTGAGTCGTTCACTTGACCAGCTTTATGCGGGGAAATACGACGAGTGCTGCGCTATGCTTCGCGCCGTTAGGCTTTACAGATTTTTTACTGTCAACAAAACGTCTGTAACGTGAAGTAAAACAGCGCATGCTGCACGACAAAGCATAGTGCTTCTTTCAAAGAAGCCCGAGTCTGGGTAGGAGTGGTGGATGGGTCAGGCAAGTAGTCAGACTGCGGGCGCCGAGCATACGGCGGTTAAGCCAATCGGTATGCTGGTCGCGGCAGTCGGGGTGGTTTATGGCGATATCGGCACCAGTCCGTTGTACACCCTTAAAGAAGTGTTTTCCGGAGGCTATGGCGTGCCGGTCAACCATGACGGGGTGCTGGGGATTCTGGCGCTCATTTTCTGGTCGTTGATCTGGGTCGTGTCGATCAAGTACATGATGTTTGTAATGCGCGCCGACAACCAGGGCGAAGGCGGGATCATGGCCTTGACCGCACTGGCCCGGCGGGCGGCGGCGGGGCACGCGAAACTGCGCACGTTGCTGGTGGTCTGCGGACTGATTGGTACTGCGTTGTTCTATGGCGACAGCATGATCACCCCGGCGATCTCTGTGCTGTCGGCAATTGAAGGCCTGGGGCTGGCATTCGAGGGCGTCGATCATTGGGTGGTGCCACTGTCGCTGGTGGTGCTGGTCGCGCTGTTTCTGATTCAGAGTCATGGTACCGCGCGGATCGGCATTCTGTTCGGGCCGATCATGGTTACCTGGTTCCTCGTGCTGGGTGCATTGGGCGTGTATGGCATCAGCCAGCACCCGGAAGTCCTGGAAGCGATGAACCCGATATGGGGCGTACGTTTCTTCATGGACCATCCGGGCATGGGCGTGACGATTCTCGGCGCCGTGGTGCTGGCATTGACCGGTGCCGAAGCGCTGTACGCGGACATGGGCCACTTCGGCCGCAAGCCGATTGCACGTGCGTGGTTCATCCTTGTACTGCCGGCGTTGGTGCTGAACTACTTCGGCCAGGGCGCCTTGCTGCTGGGTGACCCGGAAGCTGCCCGTAACCCCTTCTACCTGCTCGCACCGAGCTGGGCATTGATTCCGTTGGTCGGCCTGTCGACCCTGGCTACGGTGATTGCCTCGCAAGCGGTGATTTCCGGTGCGTTCTCCCTGACCCGTCAGGCGATCCAGCTCGGTTACATTCCGCGCATGCACATCCGGCACACCTCCAGCGCCGAACAGGGCCAGATCTACATCGCCGCGGTGAACTGGGCGCTGATGGTCGGTGTGGTGCTGTTGGTGTTGGGTTTCGAATCCTCCGGAGCCCTCGCTTCGGCCTATGGCGTGGCGGTGACCGGGACCATGCTGATGACCAGCATTCTGGTGTCCGCGGTGATCCTGCTGCTGTGGAAATGGCCACCGGTGCTTGTGGTCCCGATCCTGCTGGGTTTCCTGTTGGTAGATGGTGTGTACTTCGCCGCCAACGTGCCGAAAATCATTCAGGGCGGTGCATTCCCGGTGATCGCGGGTTTCGCGCTGTTTGTGCTGATGACTACCTGGAAGCGTGGCAAGCAGTTGCTGGTCGAGCGTATCGATGAGGGTGGATTGCCGCTGCCGATCTTCATCAGCAGCATTGCCGTACAACCACCCCATCGTGTTCAGGGCACCGCCGTGTTCCTGACGGCACGGCCGGACGCCGTGCCCCACGCGCTGTTGCACAACCTGCTGCATAACCAGGTACTGCACGAGCAAGTGGTGCTGCTGACGGTGGTGTACGAAGACATCCCGCGGGTGCCGCCGAATCGGCGCTTCGAGGTCGACTCCTATGGCGAGGGGTTCTTCCGGGTCATCCTGCATTTCGGCTTCATCGATGAGCCGGATGTGCCGCAGGCGCTGAAGCTGTGTCATCTCGATGAGCTGGACTTCAGCCCTATGCGCACCACGTACTTCCTCAGTCGCGAAACGGTCATCGCCTCCAAGCTCGAAGGCATGTCGCGCTGGCGTGAGGCGCTGTTTGCGTTCATGTTGCAGAACGCCAACGGCAACCTGCGTTTCTTCAATCTGCCGCTGAACCGGGTGATTGAGTTGGGGACGCAGGTCGAAATGTAAACCTGATCCTGTAGGAGCGAGCTTGCTCGCGAAAAACCTGAGTTCACCTCGGGCATTCAGGTAGCCAGCGTTATCGTTGACGTCCATCGCGAGCAGGCTCGCTCCTACAGGGATTTGTGGTGTTGAATGAAAAAGCCCCCGTTACCTTGCGGCAGCGGGGGCTTTTTTGTGGGGCGCAGATCACTCTTGAGCTTCTGCTTCTTTGGCTTGACGCTTCTCGATCACATCGACCAAACGCTTGGCCAGTGCCGGGTAGTTCTCGTCGAAGTGGTGGCCGCCAGGCAGCTTGATGGCTTCGCCCACCGCCGTCTTGTCGGTGCAGCCGCTCTCGTCGGTTTCTTCTTCGCCGTAGATGCACACCACTTTGGCAGCTGGCAGCTGGGCCATTTCCGGGCCGGTGGCGGCTTCCTTGCCGGCGTTGCCGAGCCAGCCTTCGACTTCGATCTCGAAGCTGCCGGTACGGGCGAAGGCCAGCAGGATGATCGCGTCGACGCGCTGCTGTTCCGATTCGGCCAGGCGGTTGTAGATCGCCGGCAGGACATCGGCGCCGAACGAGTAACCCGTCAGGATGAAGCGCTTGGTGCCCCATTTCTGCCGGTAGTGTTGCATCAGTTCCGCCAGGTCCAGCGCGCTTTGCTCCGGGCTCTTGTGCTGCCAGTAGTAGCGCAGGGTGTCGATGCCGACCACCGGGTAGCCTATCTTGGCCATCTCGCCCGCCACGTCGCGGTCGAGGTCGCGCCAGCCGCCGTCGCCGGACAGGAACAGGGTCACGGTGTCACTGGCCTGGCCCGCTGGCACTTCGACCACCGGGATCTGCAGGCCGCCAGCGGCTTTGTCGCCACCGACGAGGATCTTGCGCAGTTCGTTGTTCAGCACTTGCGGCAGGTTGATGTCGTAGTCGCTGATGCTGGTTTCGGCGTTCGGTTGATCACGCACGAAGCCGGCACTGGTGTCGTCCGGGTTGTCGTTCCACGCGACCAGCCAGTGACCGTGGGCCGCGCTTTTGGGCAGCAGGTGAGTGCAGCCGCCCTTTTCCAGGGCCAGGTCGACCGAGACGGCCTGGGCCTTGTCGTCCTTTTGCTCGGACAACCAGCGCCAGGCCAGCACGGCACCCGGGCCGATACCGCTGACCAGGGTCGCCGGGCCTTTAAGTTCGCGCAGGCCCGATTGCAGGGCGCGGCTTTGCAGCAGGCAATCCTTGGGCAGGATCACCTGGACAATTTGCGCCGAACCACTGCGGCTCAGGGTCATCAATTGCTTGTCGCTGAGTTTCTGGTCTTCGTTGACCGCCACCAGCACCTGGGCGCGTGGTGTTGTGCCTGGGATGACACGGGTCATCGCCGCACCATCGGCCGGGTTGAGCAATTCGAGGGTCGGTTCCGGTGCCGGGCGTTTCAGGTACCAGAAACCGCCACCGAGAATCAGGGCCACTATCACCAGTGTGCCCAATACATACCGCAAGGAGCGTTGAATCATCAGCGTTTCACCAATCCGGTCAAGCCACCCGCGATCAGGGCAGCAGTGTCGGCCAGCGCAACCAGCGGATCGAGTCCGGCGGGCACGGCCATATAACGGGGTTCCCAATCAGGCTGGAACTTGTCTTTGAAGCGGCGCAAGCCTTGGAAGTTGTACAGCTGCTCACCACGGCGGAATACCATCGAGCCAAGGCGCTGGGTCAAGGGTGCGCCGCGACGGGGTTGCAACCCCGACAACGGCACCATGCCCAGGCTGAAACGCGCGTATCCATGATTTTTATAATGTTGAATCAGGCCGACCATCATGAACTCCATGGTCAGCTTCGGCGCATCCGGGTGCGCGCGCATCAGGTCGAGGCTGGCCAGGTCATGGCCGTAGGTCTCGAGCAAGTTGGCGAACGCCACCGGGCGTCCTTCGAAACGAATCACCGCGATGCGAAAATACTTGAGGTAGTCATCGCTGAAGCGACCCAGTGAAAAACCTTTCTCCCGGACATTCTTGCCGGTCAGCCAGGCATCGGAAATTACCTTGAGCTCATCCATCGGCGCCTGGCCGGGTTCATGGATTTCCAGGGACAGGCCGTCGCGGGTGCCACGGTTCCAGGTGTAGCGCAGGTCCTTCATCTCTTTGCCCTTGGCTTCGAGATCAAAACGCTTGAGGTCGACCCGGGCTTCTTCGCCGAGCTTGATCGCGGTCAGGCCGATGTCCATGTAGTACGGCAGGTTCTCTGCACGCACTTGATAGAACACGGGGCGGGCGTGGTGGATGTCGCAAAGGTCGCGGAACTGCCAGATCATTTCCGCCCGTTGCTGGCCCGGGCCGATCGGGTCATACAACGCCACCAGGCTGCGACCACGGCGGGCGTACATCAGGAAAGCCTCGTCGTTGGGATGGAACAGCAGCGCCTTGTCGCCGGTCAGGGCCAGGCCGCCATCCGGTTGGGCCGATGCCATGAGGATCTTGCTGGCGCGATCCAGTTCGTCGGGTGTGGGCAGGTGAATGACCGGGCGCGCGGTGCGCAGCAGCCAGGTCAGGGACACCACCACCAGCAGCACGGCAGCCCCGAGCAGCGAGCGCAGGCCGCGAGGGGCATCGGCGTCCAGAGTGAACTGCCACCAGAGCTGGTGGCTGTACGGAACGTCCTGATAGGCGAACAGCAGCAACCAGATCGACGCACCGAGCACGCACAGGCTGGCCACCAGGTACAGCGGCGAGAACGGTACTTCGGTCAGGCGGCTGGGGCGATAGAACGAGCGGCGGAATACCCCGAGCAGGCTCGCCGTCAGCACCATCAGGCTGGCTTCTTCCCAGTCGAAGCCTTTGAGCAGTGAGAGCAGGGCGCCGACCAGTAACAGAATGGTGGTCAGCATCCACGCGGCCGACAACCGGCGACGCAGCCCCTGGGCCAGCAACAGGCAAAGTACGCCGACCAGGCTGGCGCCAAAGTGCGAAGCATCGACCAGTCGATGGGGGATCAGAAAACCGATGTGTTCCAGGCGCGTATCGATTTCCGGGGTGACGCCGGAGAACAGCAGGACAACACCGGACAGGAACACCAGCACCGCCAGTATCGGAGCCGCCAGACCCGAGGCCGCGCGCAACGTCTGGCGTGTCTGGAACAGGCGCTGGCCTTCGTTGATCAGCAGCAACAGGCAGGCCACCAGCAAGGGCAGGACTACGTAGATCAAGCGATAGAGAAGCAGGGCGGCCGCCAGTGGCGCAGCACCCAGGGTGTCGGAAAATGCCGCCAGCAAAATGGCCTCGAACACCCCGACACCGCCCGGCACATGGCTGAGCACGCCGGCAGCCAGCGCCAGCAGGTAAACCAGAAGGAACGCACCGAAGGGCGGTGTTTCCGGCAGCAGTAGATAGAGCACAGTCGCGGCAGCGGCTACGTCCAGGGCGGTGATGATCAATTGCAGGACGGTCAGGCGACGCTCGGGCAGACGCAAGGTGCGGCGCCCCACCTTGACCAGCAGGCTGTCCGGGTAAGGCTGTTCTGGCAGCCGTCGACGGTAGATACCGATGGCTAGCACCGAAAACAGCACGAGCACGGCAGTCGCCACCATGCCCAGCAACGTCTCGGAGAGTCCCAGGGCGGAGGACGCCGCGGGCAGGTCGCTGAGTGTCGCCATGGCAGCCAGCGGCGGCAGGGCGCAACCCAGCGAGAGGCTGGCGAACAAAGTCATGCGGGCGACTTCTGCCGCTCCCAGGCCATGACGGGCATAGAGGCGATAGCGAACCGAGCCTCCCGACAGCATTGAAAGACCGATGGCGTTGCCGATGGCAAAGGCCGTGAAACCGCCCAGAGCCAGCGTGCGCGGTGCCAGGCTTACCCCGGCATAGCGGCTGGCTGACCATTCGTAGCCGAGCAGAATGATGAAGCCCACCACAGTTGCAGCCAGTGCGCCCATCAAGGCAGGTTTCGGAACGTCGAGGATCGAGTCGTGCAGGGCGTTAAGGTCGAGTTCGCTCAACAGGTGGCGACAGGCAATCAGCGCGATCGCGAACAGCAGCAGGGTGACCGCCAGGCCAATGGGTTGACGGTATTTGCTCAATCGATCAAGCAGGCGCAGGCGCTCGGCATTGATCGGTTGTGTCGCTGTGACAGTGTCTTGTGGATCAGACGAGTTGGCGCGCATCAATCACCTCTTGGATCGTGCGCGACAGGATGGAGGTATCCAGCCAAGTTACCAATCCCTGTAGAAAAAAATAATCACAAATTGTAACGCCTATCACCCGGCAGCAGGGATGGCGCCGTATCAGTCGTGGAGGCTTCAGCCTGTGATAGAGCATAGTCTGAACCCGGTGCATGGGTGACCCCCAAGCGGCTTGCTACACAGTGACAGGTCATTGTTGCGAAAGGACTTTTTCAACAGATACAAAAAAGGCCACTCTTTCGAGTAGCCTTTTTTGATGTTTGGTTGCGGGAGCCGGATTTGAACCGACGACCTTCGGGTTATGAGCCCGACGAGCTACCAGACTGCTCCATCCCGCGTCTGTGTGGCGGCATTCTATAGAGATGCGCCGGTGTGTCAACCGTTAATCCTGAAGCAGGTCAAATAAATGTTGAATCGCGGCAAACGGTCGCAGGGATGGCCTAAGTTTTGGAATCAGAACGATTTCCGGTTTCGGTTTCGTTGAGCGTCCAGGCCTTGTTTCGGCGTTCGCTGCTACAAAACGAGCGCACACAAAAAAGGCCACTCTTTCGAGTAGCCTTTTTTGATGTTTGGTTGCGGGAGCCGGATTTGAACCGACGACCTTCGGGTT
>NZ_JBYTDD010000016.1:113401-152209 GCF_058791055.1 Pseudomonas sp. EU05-FHT14B02
GGTTATGAGCCCGACGAGCTACCAGACTGCTCCATCCCGCGTCTGTGGGGCTCATTCTATAGAGATGCGCTCGGGTGTCAACCTCAAATTCCGATAAAACCTCTTCCCGTTCAATCGCTTAGCGTTCAAAGGGGGAGGTCGACCGGCCTGTGAGGCAGGCAGGACAAGGCCTGCGAGTCTATTGAAAGTAATTTTTCGATTGAAAAAATAAATTCATAATCGACTCTTCCTACGATTGGAAAAGAACATTCAGACTACTGGTGCTATATACAGGTGCCGGTGAGATACTGTTTGTCCGGCACGCCATGACGCCTTTTCCTTGCCATGAACACAGCTTTGCTATGACCCAACGCAAGATCATCCACGTCGATTGTGACTGCTTCTATGCAGCCATCGAGATGCGCGACGACCCAAGCCTGGCCGGTAAACCACTGGCGGTAGGTGGGGCGGCGGACCGGCGCGGGGTAATTGCCACCTGCAATTATGAGGCGCGAGCGTACGGGGTGCGTTCGGCGATGTCCTCCGGGCATGCCTTGAAGCTGTGCCCGGACCTGACCATCGTCAAGCCACGCATGGATGCCTATAGAGAAGCGTCCAGGGAGATTCATACGATCTTTCGTGATTACACCGAGATCATCGAGCCGCTGTCGCTCGATGAGGCGTACCTCGATGTGTCGGACAGCGCGCATTTCGCAGGCAGTGCAACGCGAATCGCCCAGGACATCCGGCGCCGGGTCTCCAACCAGCTGCATATCACCGTGTCAGCGGGTGTGGCGCCGAACAAGTTTCTGGCCAAGATTGCCAGTGACTGGAAAAAGCCCAACGGCCTGTTTGTCATCACTCCGGACCAGGTCGAGGACTTTGTCAGTGGTTTGCCGGTGAGCAAATTGCACGGGGTCGGCAAAGTCACCGCCGACAAGCTCGGCAAGCTGGGTATCACCGATTGCCTGCAATTGCGCGAGTGGGACAAGTTGGCGCTGGTGCGTGAATTCGGCAGCTTTGGCGAGCGACTCTGGAGCCTGGCCCGTGGGATTGATGACCGCGTGGTGCATAACGACAGTCGCCGTCAGTCGATCAGTGTTGAAAACACCTACGATGTTGACCTGCCGGATCTGAAGAGTTGCCTGGACAAGTTGCCCGAGCTGCTGGAGACCCTGGCCGGTCGCATGGCGCGAATCGACAGCAGCTATCGTCCGGGCAAGCCATTCGTCAAAGTGAAGTTCCGCGACTTCACTCAGACTACATTGGAGCAGGCCGGGGCAGGGCGGGATCTGGGCAGCTATCAGTTGATGCTGACCCAGGCCTTCAATCGCGGCGGTAAGCCGGTGAGGTTGTTGGGTGTCGGGGTGCGGCTGGAGGACTTGCGGGGTGGGTTCGAGCAGATGGAGTTGTTTGAGCGGTAGTTTCGTTGTGAGTGTGCGGGCCCCTTCGCGAGCAAGTCGGATCGCCGCACCGCCGCTCCCACAATGGACCGCGTGATCAACTGTGGGAGTGGGCTTGCACCGGGCGGCGAACCGACGAAGCTTTTAGCTTTTGGCTTTCAGTTCAGCCCCGGATTCGCCACCAGTCGCTCGCCATTGCGGGCCAGTGACTTCAGGAACTCAGTCTGCAATTCAGGATCATTGCGCGTCAGTTCGATCAGGCTCTGTTCCAGTTCGCTGGCTTCCTCTTCAAGTCCCAGCTCCGACAGACGCTTGACCCGGTGGACCCACTGATTGACTTCGTCGCCCTCGAGATCGTCATAAATCAGCCCATGGGCCTCATAGAGCTTGCTGCGCAAGGTGCTGCTGACTGCTAGCGAGGCGTCTGTGTGTGCGTCGTCCTTGGCATCCTCGACACGAATCAGCAACCGGCTCAGGTGATTGATGTCATGTTCGGCGAACGGGTTGTCCAACAGATTCAGGCGCAACACGCCGTTTTTGTCGGTGGTCAGTTCGAAGGTTTCCTTGCCGGCCTTGACCTCGACCGGGCGCTCGCTCCAGGGCAGGCTTGAGTACTCCGTGCGCTTGTCGCGCTGGACTTCATCAATACCGGCCAGGTTCTGCTGCGCGCGACCATGGGACTGCACGTTCATGAACGGGTTGAGCCCGGCGAAACCGTAGCTCAGCCAATCCTTGGTCACGCTGTCCGGCAAATTGCCGAGGGCGAACACATTGACTACGTTGGCACCGACACCCGCTACCACGGCCACCGCACCCAGCGGGATTTCGTAAATCTCCCGCCAGGGTTGGTACGGCGTATAGCGGTCGTAGTGGCGCGTGACTTCGTATTCGGTGACTTCGAAAGTCTTCTGCTCGTGGATTTTCACCCGCCGTTGCGGAAGCTCAAGCACCTTGGGCTCACCAACATCGATCTGCAGGCTGTGATCGAGCAATTTGCGCTCGACACGTTCCTCGTGCTCGCTGCGTTGTGACATTTGATTGGCACAGCCGCTGACCAGCAGGGCGCCGCACAAGGCGGCACCACCGAGGCCTAAGGTGTTTCGCTTGAACATGACGTCTCTATATCTGCTATCAGCGGCGGATGCGGGCCTGAAGGAAGGACAGTACGTCGGCGACCGGCAGCGCTTGTGCGTCGGCCTCGGTACGGCTCTTGTATTCCAGGTTGCCTTCGGCCAGGCCGCGGTCGCTGACCACGATTCGGTGTGGAATGCCGATCAGCTCCATGTCCGCGAACTTGATGCCCGGGCTGGTTTTCTTGTCGCGGTCATCCAGCAGCACTTCGAAGCCGGCAGCGGTAAGTTGCGCGTACAGCTTGTCGGTGGCTTCGCGAACCTGTTCGGTTTCGTAGCGCAGCGGCACCAAGGCAATCTGGAACGGCGCGAGGGTGTCGCTCCAGATGATTCCGTTTTCGTCGTTGTTCTGCTCGATGGCAGCCGCCACCACGCGAGACACACCGATGCCGTAGCAGCCCATTTCCAGGGTGACGGGCTTGCCGTTCTCGCCCAACACTTCGCATTTCATCGCTTTGCTGTACTTGTTACCCAGCTGGAAGATGTGTCCGACTTCGATGCCGCGCTTGATTTCCAGGGTGCCCTTGCCGTCCGGGCTCGGGTCGCCGGCCACGACGTTGCGCAGGTCGGCAACGGTCGGAACAGGCAGGTCGCGTTCCCAGTTCACGCCGAAGTAGTGTTTATCATCGATGTTGGCACCGATGCCGAAGTCGCTCATCAGCTCGACCGAGCGGTCGATGATGATCGGCAGCGGCAGGTTCAGCGGGCCGAGGGAACCGGCACCGGCGCCAATGGCCTCGCGCAGTTCGCTTTCCGAGGCCATGACCAGCGGGCTGGCAACGCCTGGCTGGTTGGCGGCCTTGATTTCGTTCAGCTCATGGTCGCCACGGATGATCAGGGCAATCAGCTTGCCTTTCTCTTCAGCATGCACCACGAGGGTCTTGATGGTTTTCTCGATCGGCAGGTTGAAGCCTTCGACCAGTTGCGCAATGGTCTTGGCGTTCGGCGTGTCGACCAGGCGCAGCTCTTCGGTCGCAGCGGCACGCGAGGTTTCGCGAGGCACGGCTTCGGCTTTTTCGATGTTGGCGGCGTAGTCGGAGCCGTTGCTGAACACGATGTCGTCTTCACCGGACTCGGCCAGTACGTGGAACTCGTGGGAGCCGGCACCGCCGATGGAGCCGTTGTCGGCCTCTACAGGGCGGAACTTCAGGCCCAGACGGGTGAAAACGTTGCAGTAGGCCTGGTGCATGCGGTCGTAGGTGACCTGCAGCGAAGGCTGGTCGGCGTGGAAGGAGTAGGCGTCCTTCATGATGAATTCGCGGCCGCGCATCAAGCCGAAGCGTGGGCGGATTTCGTCACGGAATTTGGTCTGGATCTGGTACAGGTTGATCGGCAGCTGCTTGTAGCTGCTCAATTCGTTACGCATCAGATCGGTAATGACTTCTTCGTGGGTCGGGCCGGCGCAGAAGTCGCGACCGTGGCGATCCTTGAAGCGCAGCAATTCAGGGCCGTACTCTTCCCAGCGCCCGGATTCCTGCCACAGCTCAGCCGGTTGCGTGCTTGGCATCAACACTTCGAGAGAGCCGGCAGCGTTCATTTCTTCACGAACGACTGCTTCGACCTTGCGCATTACCCGCAAGCCCATCGGCAACCAGGTGTACAGGCCTGAGGCGAGTTTGCGGATCATGCCGGCGCGCAGCATCAGCTGGTGGCTGATCACGACCGCGTCGGAAGGCGTTTCTTTTTGTGTGGCGAGCAAAAATTGACTGGTGCGCATGGTTGGCCGTTATCGATTGCTGATGACGAGATATGACGGAGCATTGTACGGGCGAGATCCGCTGGCGTACAGGCGTGCGGTCGGTGGTGTGGCAGGAGGGCACGATTCACTCGGCCCTCCGCGATTCTTCCTGGGTAAAGAACCTACGATTCTTCGGCGACCGGGGTCTGCACCGGTTCCGGTGTAGGTGTCGGACCTGCACGGCGGTTCTCCTGGAACCAGTGCAAGGCGATCAACAGCAGGGTCGGGACGCCCAGCAGGGCGGTAATCAGGAAGAAGTCGTGATAACCGAACTTCTCCACCATGACCCCGGAGTAGCCGCCGATCAGGCGTGGCAGTAGCAGCATGATCGAGCTGAGCAGGGCGTATTGGGTGGCGGAGAATTTGAGGTTGGTCAGGCTCGACAGGTAGGCGACGAACGCCGAGGTCGCCAGGCCCGAGCTGAAGTTGTCCAGGGAGATGGTCAGCACCAGCATGTTCAGGTTGGGGCCCATGTCGGCGAGCATCAGGAACAGGATGTTGGTCGCCGCGGAGGCGACACCGCCGATGAACAGGATCGGCAGGATGCCGAAACGCACGATCAGCAGGCCGCCCATGCCAGCGCCGACCAGGGTCATGATCAGGCCGAAGATTTTGCTGACGCTGGCGATCTGGTCCTTGGTGAAGCCCTGGTCGATATAGAACACGTTGGCCATTACGCCCATGACCGTATCGGACATCCGATAGGTGGCGATCAAACCGAGCAGCAGCAGCGCTTGCCAGCGGTATCGCAGGATGAAGTCGTTGACAGGTGTCAGCACTGGCGCCAGGCCGCGACGGCCCATGGCCGAGAGGCACAGGGCGGTGAGGGTGGTATAGAGAATTGCGCGCAGGAAGGCGCGGTCCTCCAGCAGCAGGTCGAGCACGCTCACGCCTTCGAACACTACGCTGGCGAAGTCGGTGTTGTAGAGCTGGGTGAACAAGGCCGGCACGGACACCAGCAATACGATCAGCACGAATACCGAGGCCAGCTGATGCACGAAACTGTAGCGCCCGGCCTGTAGCTGCGTGCGCAATGGTACTGGCGGCTCGCGCATGAACAGGGATGTCAGCAGTGCCGGGACCATCAGGGCGCCGAACAGGATGTAAGTGCCGGCCCAGGCCGAATGCTTGTAGTTGAAGCCAGTGGAGCCAAAACCTTCGGCGAAGTACAGCGCGCCTGCGGTAGCCAGCAGCGCAGCGACCCGGTAACCGGACATGTAACTGGCGGCCAGTGCGGCCTGGCGGTTGTCTTCGGCGATTTCCAGGCGGTAGGCATCGACTGCGATGTCCTGCGTCGCTGATGCGAATGCGACGACGACGGCAATGGCGATCAGCCAGGACAAATGCTTTTGCGGGTCACAGAAACCCATCCCGATCAGGCCAAGGATGACCAGTGCCTGGGACAGCACGAGCCAGGACCTTCGTCGACCGAGTTTGCCGAGCAATGGCAGTCGCCATTGGTCGAGCAGGGGTGACCAGACCCATTTGAAGGCATACGCCAGGCCGATCAGGCTTGCATAGCCAATGGTTTCACGCGCCACGCCGGCTTCACGCAGCCAGACTGAAAGCGTCGAAAACACCAGCATGTAGGGCAGGCCGGCGGCGAAACCAAGCAGCAACAGCACGAGTGTCGAGGGGCTGGCATAAGCGGCGAGCGCGGCGCGCCAGGTTTTACGGGGCATGGGCTGGAGTCTGCCTCAAGAAATACGGAAACAAAGCGCGCACTCTAACCGCTGTGCTCTACCGGACGCCAGCCATGGCGCTGAATATCAACACGATTGTTCAGGACACTGATGCCCTCCATGCGTAATCGTGCGCGCTGCTCATCACCCGAAGGGCTGCCGACCGGCAGGCTGATACGCCCGTTTGCGCCCAGAACACGGTGCCAGGGTAACTTGCTGTCGCCGGGCAGTTGACTGAGTGTGCGCCCGACCCAGCGGGCGGCGCGACCCAGTCCTGCGAGCTCGGCCAACTGGCCGTAGCTGACGACTTTGCCCTCGGGTACTTGTGCCAGCGTCAAATACAGCGCCGTGCGTCGGATTTGTGCTGCACTCTCGGGGTCTTCGGTTGGATCGGTCACGTCCGTCAGTCCTGAAGAAGTTTGCCTTACCATCTGTAGAGTAATTCCTGCGCAGGAAGTTGAGAAATGAACTCAACAGAAATAGTCGGGTCAGTCCTTGTCAGGGCCTTGTTCCTACGGATAATGCCGACTTTTCTCGCAAGCCTGAGCCTGTATTTTGTTTATGTTGTCCAGATCCCTGCTGTGTCTCGCCGTCCTTGGCGCATCCTCTCCCTTGCTGGCCGATACCGTGTGGTTGAAGAACGGTGACAAGCTGAGCGGGAAGATCACGCTGTTCGATGGCGGAAAGCTGCTAATCCAGACCGAGTACGCCGGTGCGGTGACGATCGACTGGAAACAGGTCAAGACCCTGGACAGCGATCAGGAGTTGCTGGTCAAGCAGGATGCCTACAGTGGTGAGAAAGCCAAATCGTTGAAAGCGGCGGACGACGGCAAGGTCACGCTGGCCAACGGCGAGGGACCGAAGACGGTCGAACTGGCGAGCATCCAGCAGATTCTCAAGCCAAAACAGGTGGTCGAGGATCTGGTGTGGAAAGGCAACGTCGATGTCGCGCTGGATTATCAGCGGGCGGAAAACGACACCGATGACTACGACATCGACTTCAAGACCAGTGCGCGACACGGGCGCTGGCGGCACACCGCTGAAGGTGAGTACAACCGTGAGTTCCAGGACGACGTGGTGACCACGGACAACTGGCGGGCGGAGTACTCCATCGACCGATTCCTGACCGAGCAATGGTTCTGGCAGGGGCGCCTGGTCTACAAACGCGACAAGGTAGAAGACCTTTCCCGTCAACGCACCGTCGGTACCGGTCCCGGCTATCAGTTCTGGGATAACGAACTCGGGGCGTTCTCCCTGGGCTCACTGGTCAACCGCACGGACTATGAATTCTCCGATGGCAGCGAGGAAAATTTCTACGCCTTGGCCATGAAGTGGGACTACAACCGCTACCTGATCGGCAAACGTGTCGAGTTCTTCACCAATGGTGAGGTCGGCAAGCCGCTGTCGGGCGTGGCCGACTACGCGCTCGATGCCGAGATGGGGTTGCGATACAAGGTGACTGACTGGGCTTCGCTGAACCTGAAGGCAGAGCGCGATATCATCAGCGGTGCCGACGATGCGGATCTGGACAAGACACGCTACACCGCAGGGTTTGGCGTGACCTGGTAAGGGCATCAAAAAATCGCCGCCTTCGACAGCGCCTGCAGGGGCAACCCGGGAGCTGTCGAAGGCGGCGATCTTTTTTGTGTGGACAAAACACCCGCCCACAAAAAAGCCCCGCTGTTGAGGGCGGGGCTTTTTACTAAAGCAAGTACAAGTTAGATAACTTGAACTTCTTCAGCTTGCATGCCTTTCTGACCGCGGGTAGCGATGAAAGAAACCTGTTGGCCTTCTTTCAGGCTTTTGAAGCCGTCGGACTGGATAGCTTTGAAGTGAACGAACAGGTCGTCACCGGATTGTGGAGTGATGAAGCCGAAGCCTTTTTCATCGTTGAACCACTTAACGGTACCGGTTTGGCGATTAGACATGGTGTAACTCCTTGAACAAAGATAACTGCGACTCAGGAAGAACCCTGGCCGAGACTGAGTGCAAAGAGCAGGAAAAATTCTTGTAGATGGTTGGATCGAAATTCAACATATCGTGTAGAGATTCTCAGTGACACAAGCAGCACAGTGACGCCACCTTAACCCTTTTTCCGGAACGTGCCAATGCTTCTTGCACAGGTTTCTCTGTTTTAAGGATCGGCGGTGTGACGGTTCGTCGCCAGCGCAGGTAATTCCTGCCTGTTCGGCGAGAATTGCACCGCGGACTTTGAACCCGGCGGCGCGCCCGGTAAGATGCCGGACAGAATTTTTCGACCTCGCTATTCAGGACACCCGCCATGAGCATCAAATCGGACAAGTGGATTCGCCGCATGGCGCAGGAACACGGCATGATCGAGCCATTCGTCGAGCGCCAGATGCGCGGCAGCGACGATAGCCGTGTGATCTCCTACGGCGTGTCGAGCTACGGCTACGATGTGCGTTGCACCAATCATTTCAAGGTGTTCACCAACATCAATTCGGCCATCGTCGACCCGAAGAACTTCGATGCCGGCAGTTTCGTCGACGTCCACAGCGACGTGTGCATCATTCCGCCGAACTCCTTTGCCCTGGCCAGCACCGTCGAATATTTCCGCATTCCGCGTAATGTTTTGACCATTTGCCTGGGTAAAAGCACCTATGCGCGCTGCGGCATCATCGTCAACGTCACACCGCTCGAGCCTGAGTGGGAAGGTCACGTGACCCTCGAGTTCTCCAACACCACCAATCTGCCGGCGAAAATCTACGCGAACGAGGGCGTGGCACAGATGCTGTTCCTTGAGTCGGACGAAGAGTGTGAAGTGTCCTACAAGGACCGTGGCGGCAAGTATCAGGGCCAGCGTGGCGTGACGCTGCCTCGCACCTGAGTCAATCGTCTGGCAAATGCCGGGAATTCCTGAGCGGGCGTACACTCTATGGAGTGTACTGTTCCGATCCGCGCAAGGTGGGTCGGGTCATCGCTCAGGAGTGCCGAATGAAGATCGATCCGCGAATCAGTGCCGAACTGGCAAGGCTTGAACCCAATCAGGTTGGCGTTCTGGCCTGGTCCTTGTTGGCACACCCGCCCGTCAGCATGGCAGGGGGCATTCCCGGCCAGCCTGATCCTGATACCCCGAACGAGCAGCCTAATGAACCGGGCGAGCCTACGCTGCCGGATGAGCCGCCGCCTGCGCCTGTTGTCTGACTTTCGATTTCCGCTACTCATGGTCGGTGAATTGCCACTGTCGTCCTCAGCAAGCAGGCCTGTGCCTGTTGTTGCTGTTGACAACCGTGGCGTCTGAATCAGCCTGAAAATATTCGGAAGTAACTGTGTCTATCGTTGAAACCAATCAACGGGCACGGCTGTGGTTCCATTCAGGAACTGCGTGCCCTTGGGTCGGAAGCAAAGGGCGTCAGGCAGTTAACTTCGAATATGAAAAGGAATATTCAGATGAGTGCTAATCGATCGGGGTATTTGAGTGCCGATGTAATCACGACGAGCGGCTCCATGCAGTTTCGCGTAACGGATGGGCTCGATTTTTATCAGCGTTCAGACATCCATTGCATTGAGGCGGATAACGGTCAGGGGACTGCGTTTTACGTGTACCTGCCGAGGGACATCCAGAGTGGCAGCTACAGCCTCAGGCTCAATGAGGCAGCTCCCATGGTCATCCATGTGATCGGCAACTCGGAGGCAGAGCTTTATCCAGGAACGCTTGAGTTAACTGTGGGAGGTGATGCGCAGTTTACCGGGCGCTTCAGTGGGACGGACGCTAATGGTCTACAGGTGACAAATGGCAGTTTCAGGCTGGAAAACGAAGCGGGGGCATAATGGTTGATTGATGTTGGAAGCCGGACAAGCCGGCTTCCATTTCTACTCCCGGCGGCTATTTCAGGTTGCCGCTGAGGAACTGCTTCAACCGCTCGCTTTTCGGATTGCCCAGCACCTCTTCCGGTGCGCCTTCTTCCTCCACCAGGCCCTGGTGCAGAAACAACACCTGGCTCGACACTTTGCGGGCGAAGCTCATTTCGTGGGTCACCATGATCATGGTCCGGCCTTCTTCGGCCAGGCCCTGGATCACCTTGAGCACTTCACCCACCAGTTCCGGGTCCAGCGCCGAGGTCGGTTCGTCGAACAGCATGACTTCCGGCTCCATGGCCAGTGCGCGGGCAATCGCTACCCGTTGTTGCTGACCGCCGGACAGGAATGCCGGGTATTGGTCAGCGACACGAGGGGCCAGCCCCACCTTGTCCAGGTAGCGCCGGGCGCGATCCTCGGCTTCTTTCCTGTCACAGCCCAGCACCCGGCGGGGGGCCATGGTGATGTTTTCCAGCACCGTCATGTGGCTCCACAGGTTGAAATGCTGGAACACCATGGCCAGGCGGGTGCGAATTCGCTGCAGTTCATCGGCGTCGGCCACGTGCATGCCGTGACGATCCTTGATCATGCGGATGTTCTGCCCGTCGAGGCTCATGGCGCCATCGTTGGGTTGTTCCAGGAAGTTGATGCAACGCAGAAAGGTACTTTTACCCGAGCCGCTGGCGCCGATCAGACTGATGACGTCGCCGGTTTTGGCCTTGAGCGAAACACCTTTGAGGACTTCATGGTCGCCGTAGCTTTTATGCAGGCCTTCGATGGTCAATTTGTACATGGGGCGTGCATCCTCAAGGCGAAAGTAGATAGCCGCTGCGATAGGCTTCGGTGCCCGCGACGTGGGCGATCACCATGCCGGCAGTGGCCATGCGGCGCAGCGAGCGCGCGTACATCAGCCCGGCTGTGGCGCAATGAACGGGAGTGACCAGATCGTTGACCGGATCAATGATCTCGGCGATCAGTTGCCCGGCTTCCAGGTACTGGCCCGGCCGCGCGGTGAACACCAGCAGGCCGCCGACGGGCGTGGTCACTGGCTCAACACCGGCCAGCGGTGTCGCCGGATAGGGCAGGTCGGGCAGGGGGGCGGGTTCGCCGGCGATCGCGCCGAAATGGATCAGGTAATCGATCAGTGCCTGGCAATCGAGGCTCGCCAGCGGGTGATTGACGTCGCCTTGACCTCGCAGTTCGACGGTCACCGAAAAACTGCCCGGCGGAATATCGAAGTCCTCGCCGAAGCGATCCTTCAGTTGCCACCAGAGCAGGGTGAAGCATTCGTCGAACGACTGGCCACCGGAATCGGTTGCCAGCAAGCTGGCTTGGGCGCCGATGTAACGGGCCAGCGGCTCGACCTGCGACCAGGCTTCAGGTGTGGTGTAGAGGTGTGCGACCGCTTCGAAATCGCAATGCAGGTCGAGCACCATGTCGGCGTCGCAGGCCAGTCGCTGCAGGGTCAGGCGCTGGGATTGCAACTGGGTGCCGGCGGTCTGCCGGGCCAGCGCGTCGCGCAGGTTGCTGCGGATCAATTGCAGGTTGTGCTGCGGATCGTCACCGAGCTTGCCTTCGATCGCGTTGCCGACTTCCTCGCTGAGGTCGACGAACCAGCGGTTGAAGTTCTGGCCGCTTTCCAGCTCGTAGCGACCCAGCGGCACATCCATCAGCACCTGTTCCAGGCCCACCGGGTTGGCGATGGGCACCAGCACGATTTCGCTGCGCAGGCGCCCGGCGGCTTCCAGCTCCGCCAGGCGTTGCTTGAGGTGCCAGGCCACCAGCATGCCGGGCATTTCGTCGGCGTGCAGGGAGGCCTGGATGTAGATCTTGCCGTTGGCCGATTGAGGGCCGAAGTGAAAGCTGTGGATCTGTCTCGCGGTCCCCGGCAGTGGGGCCAGCAGGTCATGTTTCTGGTGGCGCATCTGTTGTTCCTGAAGCAGGTTGAGACCTAGTGGGTCGGCCCGAGGAAGGCCAGCCATCGGCGTTCGGCAAGGCGGAACAGGCCGACCAGCGCAAAAGTGACGGTCAGGTAGATCAGCGCGGCGATGCCGAACGACTGGAAGGTCAGGAAGGTCGCCGAGTTGGCGTCCCGAGCAACTTTGAGCACGTCCGGGATGGTCGCGGTGAAGGCCACGGTGGTCGAGTGCAGCATCAGGATCACTTCGTTGCTGTAGTACGGCAACGAGCGACGCAAGGCCGATGGCATGATCACGTAGGCATACAGTTTCCAGCCGGTCAGGCCGTAAGCCTTGGCCGCTTCGACTTCGCCGTGGTTCATGCTGCGGATGGCCCCGGCGAAGATCTCCGTGGTATAGGCGCAGGTGTTCAGGGCGAAGGCCAGGATCGTACAGTTCATCGCATCGCGAAAGAACGCGTCCAGTATGGGCTGGGCCCGAATGGCGGCCAGGCTGTAGATCCCCGTGTAACAGATCAATAGCTGGATATAGAGCGGGGTGCCACGGAACAGGTAGGTATAGAACTGTACCGGCCAACGGATGTAGAAGTGCGGCGATACACGGGCGATGGACAGCGGGATCGACACGATAAAACCGATGAAGATCGAAGCGCTGAGCAGCCACATCGTCATGGCCAGGCCGGTGATGTTGTTGCCGTCGCTATAGAGGAAGGGTTTCCAGTATTCCTGCAGGAGTTCGATCATCGTACGGCCTCCCGGGTCCCGGCGGAGTAACGACGTTCGAGCCAGCGCAGGATGACGTTGGACGCGCTGGTGATCACCAGGTAGATCAGCGCGGCAAGCACCAGGAAATAAAACAGCTGATAGGTACTTTTGCCGGCGTCCTGGGCAGCCTTGACCAGGTCGGCGAGGCCGATGATCGACACCAGGGCCGTGGCCTTGAGCATCACCATCCAGTTGTTGCCGATACCCGGCAGGGCATAACGCATCATCTGCGGGAACACCACGATCCAGAAACGCTGGCCGCGCTTGAGGCCATAGGCGGTGGCCGCTTCGACCTGACCCCGTGGGACGGCGAGAATCGCGCCACGGAAGGTTTCAGTGAAATACGCACCATAGATGAAGCCCAGGGTGATGACCCCGGCGCTGAACGGGTTGATCTCGATGTATTCCCATTCCATGTAATCGGTAAACGAGGTCAGCCAGGTTTGCAGGCTGTAGAAGATCAGCAGCATCAGGACCAGGTCCGGAACGCCACGAATGAGTGTGGTGTAGAGCTGGGCAGGCACGCGCATCAGTTTGACTTTTGACAGCTTGGCACTGGCGCCGAGCAGCCCGAGCAGCACGGCCAGCAACAGCGACAACGCCGACAGCTTGATCGTCATCCAGGTGCCTTGCATCAGCAGCGGACCGAAGCCCTTGAGGCTGAAGGCAGAGAGCCCCAGATTTTCTAATAAGGTTTCGAACATAAATCAGCAACCTGATCGGATGAAAAAAGCGCCCATCGAGAGATGGGCGCCGGGCATTATTTGCCGCTGTACAGATTCAGATCGCCAAAGTGTTTCTTCTGAATGGTGGCGTAGGTGCCATCATCGTGTAACGCTTTGATACCTTTATCCAAAAGTGCTTTCAGCTCGGTGTTACCTTTCTTAATACCGATCGCGGTTTTGGCAGGCAGCAGTTCGCTGTCGACTGGCTTGCTGATTTCGTAGCCCTCACCTTTTGGTGACTTCAAGAAGCCTAGTTCGGCTTGCAGCATGTCCTGGATCGCTGCGTCGAGACGGCCGGAAGTCAGGTCGGAATACACCTGATCCTGGTTCTGATAGGCCTGGGTTTTCACGCCGGCCTTGTCGAGAACGGCTTTGGCGTAGGCTTCCTGGATGGTGCCTTGCTCGTAGCCTACGGTTTTGCCCTTCAGTGAAGCGACGTCCTCGGTCAGGCCGGAGCCTTTCTTGAACACGTAGGCGGTTGGGCCGGAGAACAACTCGCTGGAGAAGTCGATGACTTTTTCACGGGCCGGGGTAACGGTCATCGACGAAATCACACCGTCGAATTTATTGGCTTTCAGGCCCGGAATCATGCCATCGAAGTCACTCTCGACCCACTTGCACTTGACCTTCAGTTCGGCGCAGATCGCGTTCCCCAGATCGATGTCAAAGCCTACCAGGCTGCCATCGGCCGCTTTCGATTCGAACGGTGCGTAGGAAGGGTCAACGCCGAAACGCAGTTCTTTGTACTCCTTCGCCATGGCGGAACCAGCCGCCATGCACAACGCCAGTGCAGAAAGGGTCAGCAATGCTTTTTTCATTATTCAATCCCTAAAAACCAATATGAGCGCTTGTGGCGCAGAATTATTGTTACTGGAAAGCGTAAGACCTGTTGAAAGTAGCAATTTCCGAACCAGAGTGCCGAACAAGCGTTTTATTCAGGTGCTTGGAAATGGCCGGAGACAGATTTATGCACGAAAACGGGCGCAGGGAAATGGGTGCACCAAATCAACTCGCCACAAAAGAACGGATTGACTGAGCAGGTTTCGCATGACCGGGAACTCCACCTCGTGACACGACTTGTCCTTGAGTCAGCGCAACCGCGATAGCGGTCTGACATTCAACCTCTATTTTGAATGTCAGACCGCTATCGCGGGCAGGTAAAGGGCTGGGTTATTTACCGGGTGTCAACGTCAACCGCGCCTTGCCATAGGCGTTGTCGAAGTTCTGCGGCTGCATCGGCAGGCTCATGTACTGTCCCTTGAACCACGGCTCGATGCTGTTG
This sequence comes from Pseudomonas sp. EU05-FHT14B02, assembly GCF_058791055.1. Taxonomy (NCBI): domain Bacteria; kingdom Pseudomonadati; phylum Pseudomonadota; class Gammaproteobacteria; order Pseudomonadales; family Pseudomonadaceae; genus Pseudomonas; species Pseudomonas sp. EU05-FHT14B02. Next base: position 127,843 of record NZ_JBYTDD010000016.1, read on the forward strand.
AGGTAGTTCGGGCTGGCCGGGTTGCCGGACTGGCCGGTGCCGTTCTGCGCCATCAGCGGTTCGGACTGGCCGAAGTCGACGATAAAGCGCATGGCTGGCGCCAGCGTGGTGTTGAAGTCCTGGCCCCAGGCGAAGGCGGCGGTGTTGAGAGTGGTGTGGTCTCCACCGGCCGGCAGCGGTCCGCGCACGGTCTGGCCGCTGCTGTTTTTCCATTCATAGCGATGCAGTCTGCCCCATTGCCAGGCTTTGTGATCGCCGCCCAACTGACTGTCGCCGGCGCTGATCGCGGCGGCGAGGCTGCGGGCGAGGATGGCCGGTTTGTCTTCTTTCTGTGCGGTGCGCACGTCATCCCAGAACGGGCTGTCCTCACGCCCGAGCAAGTGATCGGCCTGGGCCGCATAGGACAACTTGCCGTCGGCAACAAAAGCTTTCCACGTCGGGCTGCTTTCCGGGCCCAGTTCATCGAGGAAAATCTGGCGCGTGCTTTCCTGCAGGAACAGTTCGTAGATGGCCGCATCGGTGGAGGTCGGGCTGAGCTTGCCGTCGAACGCCATCAAGCGGCTGTAGGCTTCGTGTGCCTTGGCGCGATCGGCCGCCAGCAAGGCGTCCATGGCTTGTTTGAGTGGCTGGGCCATACCCGGCGCTTCGAACATTTCCTTCAGCTTGGCAGCGAAGGTGGTGGTCTGGTCGTATTGCATGGCGATCAGGCTGCGGCTGTCGTGTTTGCCTGCGCCGGCCAGTTCAGCCAAGCGCTCGCCGCGCTCCGGAGTGGCCCAGGAATTGGACAGCTGCATGCCGTAGCCATGGGGAATGACCCGCTGGTTGGCGGTGCCGAGCCAGCCCTGGGCCGGGTCCTGATCGTACGGGTGCAGCATCGGGTCGGCGTAACCGTCCCAATCGTATCGACCTTCCCAGCCCGGCGAGGGCAGCAAGCCTTCGCCTTCGCGGCGGTTCGGGTAACGACCGGTGACTTGCCAGCCGATGTGGCTGACATCGGCGAACACCAGGTTCATCGCAATGGCGCGGATTTCGCGGCTGGCATCCGAGGCTTTCTCGACACTCTGGGCGCGGGACAGGTCGAAGAGCGCGTCCAGGGTCTTGTCGTCGGTGAAGTTCGGCGTCTGCAAGGCCAGGCCGAAACCATTGGCCAGCGTGGTGCCCTGGGCGCTGTTGAGCAGCGGGCCATGGCGGGTTTCGTACACCGCTTCGCGAATCGGCCGCTGGCCTTTGACGAAATAGGTTTCGTTGCGCACGATCGCCGGCTGCCACTTCCCGGCGTTTTCGTAGGTAAGCCCGCTGCTCTGGCGCTTGATCTTCTCCAGGAACAGGTCCTGGTTGTCGCCCATCACGGACGTCATGCTCCACGCCACCTTGCCGTTGAAACCTCCAAGCACCATCGGCAGACCCGCGATGGTCACACCGGATGCCTGATACTTCGGCGCGCGAATCTGCACGTAACTGAACAACGAAGGCACGCCCAGCGGGCCATGACTGTCACTGGCCAGCAGGCTCTTGCCGCTGCGGCTGCGTTGTGGGGCGATGGCCCAGTTGTTCGACGAAGTGGCGCCCAGCAGGTTCAGGTCCGACAGTTGGCCCGTGGCTTTGCTGAGTTCGGCCAGCCCCGGTACTTGCCCGTTGAGCTTGAGGCCTTGCAGTTTTTCGCTTTCGGCGACCGGCAGTTTTTCGTCGGGAGCCGACGGCGTCAGCCATGCAAGTTTGTCGGTGGTGACGGTCTGGGCCATTACCAGCGAGGAAATTTCTTCCGGCAGGTTGGTCGACTGGCTGAAGTTCAGCAGGCAGAAAATCAGCGCCGAATCCTCCGGCTGCCAGTACTCAGGCTTGTAGCCGGTGGCTGCCAGATCCGCCGGCAGTTTGTCGCGGTAGCGGAACAGGTAGGCGTTGACCCCGCGCGCATAGACTTCGAAGAAACGCTTGAGGCGCGGTGAAGAAGCCTTGTACAGCTCGCCAGCACTTTTCTTCAGGTTGACCGCCCGCATGTAACGGTCGGCATCCAGCAGGTCCGCACCGTGCATCTCGGCCAAACGGCCCTGGGCCAGCAGGCGCAGGGTGGCCATCTGGGTGATGCGGTCGTTGGCATGCACGTAACCGAGGGTGAACAGCGCGTCGTGGAAGCTGTTGCTTTCGATCAGCGGCATGCCCATGGCATTGCGGCGCACCGAAACGCTCTGCGCCAGGCCCTTGAGTGGTTGTACGCCGGAGGTCGGCGGGAGGGTGTCCTGGGCGTTGAAGTTCTGACAACCGGTCAGGCTCAACACACCGGCCACTGCTGCGGCAACGCCGAACCGGGGTAGAAAATGAGTAAGGGCTGGCGAGGCCATGGCAAAGCTCCTGCGGGGGTAGAGGCGGCGGCGCGCAATAAAGGCGCTACGTTAGTGAGCGAGAGGTGGCCGCGCAAGCGGGGTACAAGGTTATTTCAGGATTTGTCTGATAAACCGGAAAGATCGCGGTCTTGTCAGTCGCAATGGGAGATGTTGAAGTGCGAAACGCTCAACAATCCAGGAGAACAGTCGGCATGGAGCTCAAGGCAAACGCGGCACTGATCATCATCGATCAACAAAAAGGCATCCTGCACCCCAGGCTCGGTCGCAGGAATAATCCAGAGGCCGAAACGCGCATGCTGGACTTGCTTGGCCATTGGCGACGTACCGCCCGGCCGGTGATTCATGTGCAGCACCTGTCCCGCTCGGAGGACTCGGTATTCTGGCCGCAGCAGTCGGGGGTGGAGTTTCAGGAACGGTTTGAGCCAATGGCCGGTGAACGCTTGATCCAGAAGCAGGTGCCGGATGCGTTTTGTTCGACGGGGCTGGAGGCGCAGTTGCGCGAGGCGGGGATCGGGCAGTTGATCATCGTCGGTGTCGCGACCCACAACTCGGTGGAGTCCACGGCGCGTACCGCGGGCAACCTGGGGTTTGATACGTGGGTGGCCGAGGATGCGTGTTTTACCTTCGACAAGGCTGATTTCTTTGGCCAAACCCATAGCGCCGAAGTGGTGCATGCGATGTCGCTGGGGAATTTGCACGGTGAGTATGCGACGGTGGTCAGCACCGCATGTGTATTAAAGGCTGACTGAAAAACCTGTAGGAGCGAGCTTGCTCCGGGCGGCGTTCCGACGATAGCGGTCTGACTGACACATTGATAGTTGATGTGTTGCCGTCATCGCGAGCAAGCTCGCTCCCACAGGAGAGGATGGCGATTCAACAGGCGAAGCAAGTCTTCGCCCGAAGCATCAAGCGCCGTGGCACTTTTTGAATTTCTTGCCGTTGCCGCATGGGCACGGATCGTTGCGGCCAACGTCTTTCAGGGCATTGCGCACCGGTTCCTGGTGAGCGTGGCCGCAGTTCGGACCGTGGACATGGCCATGGTCGTGATCATGGTGGTGATGGTCATGATCATGATCGTGATTGCAGTCAGGGCCGTGGACATGGGGTTGCTGGGTCATCGGTGTTGCTCCGGAATTAAATCGGCGGCGATTATCACGCCATTGCGCGTCAGGTGCACGTAGTGGGTGATGAATATACCGGTTTCCAGTTCACCTTCCAGACGATAGGGAATGGGTTGATCGGATTTTTTCTGCAGTTTGGCCAGATCACGGACCTTGGACCACAGGTTGGTGCGGATCGGTACCTTGAAGTAAGCGCTGTGCCTGGGGCTGATGGTGAACCAGTGTTCGTACTCGCCGTCGGCCAGCAGTATGTCGCCCAAGTGAACGCGGTACTCCAGAGCACGCACCGTCAGATCGCTGTCGTTGGGGTTGTCGATGCGAAAATGCAGGAGGAATTTCTGTTCCAGCAGTTTGGCGTTGACCACCTCGATCTTCACCAGATGGACCTCGGGGTCCGGCAAGTCGTCGTCGAACCACGACGCACAGCCACCGAGTCCCAGTGTCAGGAACAAGGTGAACAGACAAAGTGCGCAGCGGCGGATGATCATCGTGGTGTTTCTCCCTTGAGCCCCAGTCTAGACCCAAAGGATCGCAGTCTTCGACAGCTCCTGCGTGGTGGACAGTCATTCCATGTACTAGCTGCTGAAGTACCCCGCACAACACTTCTTGAACTTCTGCCCACTCGCACACGGGCAAGGGTCATTGCGCCCGAGTTTGAGTTGCACGGTGGGGTCGATGAAATACCAGCGTCCGGCGTTCTGTACGAAGGATGAGCGCTCTCGATGACTGTGCTCGCCATTGCTATTGTGCCAGCGCGCGGTGAAAGTCACGAAAGCATGTTCAGGCTGGCCGCCCAGCACTTCGGAGCTTTCCACCTCAAGGCCCAGCCACGTACTTTGCGCGCTCCAGTCGCTGATCGATTGACGGTCCAGGCCGGCCTGTTGGGCGGGCAGGGTGGTGGCCACCAGATAGTCGACCAGCCCCAGCACATAGGCGCTGTAGCGTGAGCGCATCAAGGCTTGCGCGCACGGCGCCGGGTGTCCGGCATGGTAGTGACCACAGCAGGCGTCGAGCAGGGTGCCGCTGCCGCAAGGGCAAATGGATGTACTCATTGCATTACCACCAGTATTTCCCGAAGTTTTCCGGATTGGCCCAGAAGCGCGAATTGAGCCAGTCGGGGACTTGTTTGTATTCAAGCAGATCGTAGGTAAACAGGGTCAGGACCTGTTCGTCCCGTTGGAAGCGTTCACTGGCTTGCAGGGCCAGGGAGAAAAAGTCGGTTTCCTGCCAGCCACAGGCCGGCAGATCCGCCAGCACCGCGATGCGGCTGGCGTTGAGGTTGCGGATGCCGCCCAGCAGGTTCAGGCCGTCGCGCTTGGGCAGATGCTCCAGGCAATCGACCACCAGGGCCAGGTCGAAACGGCGAGCCGCCAACTCGTCGGGCAACGGCCCGGGGGCGGCGAAAGCGACGCAGCTGTCCGGGTGAGCGAGTTTGAAAGCCTCCAGTGCCGGGAACTCGCTGGCGCCGATCAACAACAGACGTGTGGGGGCATATCGGTCGAGTAACGCGGCCAGTGCCTGTTGTGGCGTGCGTGAAGAAATACCTGCAGTCATCGAAGATCCTCAATCAGATCTGCCAAGACTAGCCTGCCCTTACGTTCGGGCCTAGAGCGCCTTGGCGACAAAAGCGCCAAGCTGCCGTTAATACGCGAATAAACAGCATGGCCTATTGCTGGCGGAGTTTAAAACTCGGGTCTTTACTACCTGAATCGGTTCTAAGCCGATCCTTCAGGAGAAAACTAGATGAGCATAGTTCGGACAGCATTACCCTTGGTTCTGCTAACCAGTGTCTTGACTGGTTGCGCAGGTTTGCAGAAAACCGACTGGCCGACCTGTGCGGCTGTTGGTGGTGTTGTGGGTGCGGGCCTCGGAGCGACCGAAAGCTCGGCATGGGCAGGGTATGGTGCTCTGCTCGTCGGCGGTACGGCAGCGGCTTATTGCTGGGTGCACGGTGATGGCGACGAAGACGGCGACGGTGTGCCGGATAGTCGCGACAAGTGCCCAGGCACGCCTAAAGGCGTTCAAGTCGATGCCAACGGTTGCCCACCACCAGCGCCTGTGGTCGAAGAAGCGGTAGTGGTACAGGAAGAAACCATCGTCATTCGCGATGTCCACTTCCAGTTTGATAAAGCCACGCTTACCTCGTCCGACAAACTGGTACTCGACAAGATTGCTACTCGCCTGAAAGCCGAAGCCCCGACTGCTCAACTGACCGTAACCGGCCATACCGACAGCGTGGGTAGCGACGCCTACAACCAGAAACTGTCGGATAAACGCGCCCACTCGGTGGTTGAATACCTCATCGGTCAAGGCGTACCTCGCAGCAACTTCGTGTCGGTTGTCGGTGCCGGTGAAAGCCAGCCGGTTGCTGACAACAAAACCGCTGACGGTCGTGCACAGAACCGTCGTACCGAAATCAAAATCCAGCGTTAATCCCCCCTCGCATCCGCGCCTTGTGCAGTCGCGGATGCGGGTCTTTACTCCTGTGTAACCGGTATTGGCCGGGGACACAGGAGCTTTCAACATGATCGTTCTCACAAGGACCGTCTTGCCGGTTCTGCTACTTGGCAGCCTCTTGACCGGCTGCGCGACCCACAGCGATGGCACCGCCCCCCTCAATCAACGCACTTGGCCAATTTGCAGCCTCATCGGCGGTCTGGTCGGTGGTGGTCTGGGCGCAATCGAGAGTAGTGCCTGGGCCGCGGGTGGGGCGGCGCTGGGTATCTTGTCCGGTGGCTTGATCTGCTATGCCCAGGATGGCGACGAAGATGGCGACGGCGTTTTCGACCGACGCGACCGTTGCGCTGATACCCCTGCCAATACCCCGGTCGACCATCGCGGTTGCGTGGTGCCGCAGTACCCGGACAGCGTCCAGGTTGAGCCTGCGCAATCCGAAGTCATTACTCTGAGCGATGTACTGTTTGTCTTCAATCAATCTGAGCTGACCCCGACGGCGAAGAGTCAACTGGATGCGTTGATGAGCAAGTTCGAGGATGCCGATGTGGTCAGCATCAAGGTGGTCGGCCACACTGACAGTGTCGGTTCGGATGCCTATAACCAGGCCTTGTCGGAGCGGCGTGCCAGCAGCGTGGCGGAATACCTGTTGAGCCAGGGTGTGGCGCCGAACAAAATCACCAGCGAAGGCAGGGGCGAGAGCCAACCGATTGCCGACAACGAAACAGAAGAAGGCCGTGCGAAAAACCGTCGCGTGGAACTGCATATAAACCGCTGAACCAAGAGATAGAGCCGTCGAGCGACTGGTGTGATCGCTGCGACGGCCGTTCGGCGGCCTCCATGAAGAATTTTCCGTTGCCCTCTGGCTTATCCCGCGTGGAAGCCGTTACTGTGCGCGCAAACAATAATTCTCATCGGGGGCGCGTATGAAAGTCATATGGGGACTGGGGCGATTACTGACCTTGGTGTTCTGGGCGGTAGTGCTGGTCAATCTGCTCATACCGCTTGTCTTTCCGCTGCACCCGTTGGTCAACCTGGCCGGTGGCCTGTTGGGGTTCATCCATCTTCTGGAAGCGTTGCTGTGCTATCGCAGCCTTCGAGGTCGCGCCCATCCCTGGCTTGACCGCTTGAAGATCGTCATTTTTGGCGTATTCCACCTGCAAACCATTCCAACCCCCACCGCTTCGAAGGCTTCCCATGCGTAAACTCTGTCTGCTCGCCGCACTCATCAGCCCATTGGCCTGCGCACAGGTGGTGAGTGTCGAACCCAACTCGCTGATGCGCTTGCCCAACACCGCCAGCGCCCTGCAACTGGAACGTCTGGAAGTGGCCGATTACGGCACCTTGCTGATTCCTTCGAACGTCACCGAAGTCACCGTGGGTGAATTGCATCTGGGGCGTGAAGCGCGCATTGCCATCGTGCCGGGGGAACAGACGTTGGCGCTGAAGGTCCGTCGCGCTGATTTGTCCGAAGGCAGCCAGATCACCTCCCGTGGCTCACCCGGGACCTACCAGAAGGCCGCTCGATCCGGGCGCAGCCTTGATTTGCAGATCAAGACACTGAACGCAGCGCAATTGACCGTTGATGCTCGCGGTGGTGCGGGTGCACCGGGGTTCGTTGGTCTTGATGGGGGTAACGGCCAAGAACCGGGCTGCACATGGGGGCAGGCCGGTCGCGGTGCCGATGGCAGTGATGGCAGCAATGGTCAGCCGGGAGCACCGGGGGCGCTGGTCAAACTGGCAGTGCCGCACGACTTCCCGGCAGACCGGATCAAGGTTCAGGTGGCTGGCGGCGCCGGTGGCCTGGCCGGCCCGGGCGGCAAACCGGGCGCGGGTGGCAAGGCCAAGGGCTGCCTGATTTACAAGGCCGATGGTGGCAAGAGCGGTAAACCCGGGGCTGATGGTCAGCCTGGGCCAGAAGGGGCGGCGGGTTCGGTGACGGTGCAGCGGTTGTAAGCTGTTGCCGAAATCTGAACTGTCTGTCAGACCGCTATCGCGAGCAAGCTCGCTCCCACGGGATCTGTGCAGTTCCTGAGTGCGAGCTTGGTCCGGGCGGCGTTCCGACGATACTTTTAGAACATCGACCGGGCCGCGGCAATCACCACCAAAGCCAACCCTACCAGCAGATTGATCCCTACCAACTTGCGGATCCGCCCCAGCACCGCTGCACCGGCTGGCCAATCCTGCTCGGCCACGGCGGTGCGCAGTTCCGGCAGCATCAGCGCCTGAATGCGGATGAACAGCGCGGTCATTACCACATACAAGCCCATCATTACCTGCACATAGCGCGGCGCGGCTTCAAAACCGTTGAATTGCATGTGCAGCATGCCCACGCCGCTGACCGGCAATAGCACCACCGCCACCCAGACCCAGCGGAAAAAGCCTTGAAACACTTCTATCCACAGTTTCAGTCGGGCAGGGCCTTCAAGTGCCTTGATCGCAGCAGGGCGCAGGACCATCCAGGCGAAAAACATGCCGCCGACCCAGACCAGGGCCGCCAGTACGTGCAGGCTATAAATGAGGCTAAAAGGTGTCATTGGGTTACTCCGTTCTGCGCGGGATTCATTAGCGGGGTATGATAGCGGCCGAACCGAACTACTGAAAATTTATCCAGCGTTTTTTGCGCCCGACAATCCATGATCAGCACTGAACTCAAAACCACGATCCAGGGCGCCTACTCGCGTTTTCTCGAAGCCAAGAGCCTCAAACCGCGCTATGGCCAACGCCTGATGATCGCCGAAGTCGCCAAGGTCCTGGGTGACATCGACACCGACGACGAAGGCCGGCGCAGTGGCGACCCCGCGATTGTCGCGGTGGAAGCCGGCACCGGTACCGGCAAAACCGTGGCCTATAGCCTGGCGGCGATTCCCACGGCGAAGGCCGCCGGCAAGCGCCTGGTGATCGCCACGGCCACCGTGGCCCTGCAAGAGCAGATCGTTTACAAGGACTTGCCTGACCTGATGCGCAACAGCGGGCTGAATTTCAGCTTCGCCCTGGCCAAAGGGCGCGGGCGCTACATGTGCCTGTCCAAGCTCGACATGTTGCTCCAGGAAGGCCACGCACAGACCGCCACCGCTCAGTTGTTCGAAGAAGAAGGTTTCAAGATCGAGGTCGACGAGGCCAGTCAAAAGCTGTTCACCAGCATGATCGAAAAACTCGCCGGCAATAAGTGGGACGGCGACCGCGACAGTTGGTCCACCGCCCTGGAAGACGCCGACTGGGCGCGCCTGACCACCGACCACAGCCAGTGCACCAACCGTCATTGCCCGAACTTCGGCCAGTGCGCCTTCTACAAGGCCCGCGAAGGCATGGGCAAGGTCGACGTGATCGTCACCAACCACGACATGGTCCTGGCCGACCTGGCGTTGGGCGGTGGTGCCGTGCTGCCGGACCCGCGCGACACCATCTATGTGTTCGACGAAGGTCATCACCTGCCGGACAAGGCGATCGGCCACTTCGCCCACTACACGCGCCTGCGCTCCACTGCCGACTGGCTGGAAACCACCGCCAAGAACCTCACCAAACTTCTGGCCCAGCATCCATTGCCGGGGGATCTGGGCAAGTTGATCGAGCAGGTGCCGGAACTGGCGCGGGAGATCAAGACCCAGCAGCAATTCATGTTCACCGCGTGCGAGCAGATTGCCGATTTCAAACCCGGCGAGGACGTCGAAGGCCGCGAGCGCCCGCGTCACCGATTCGTCGGCGGGGTGATTCCCGAGCACATGCGTGAAATGGGCATCGAGCTGAAGAAAGGCTTCGCACGGCTGACCGATCTGTTCACCCGCCTGACCGAGTTGCTCAAGGAAGGCATGGACGGCGAGGTCAACATTGGCATCGCCAGCAACCAGGCCGAGGAGTGGTATCCGCTGTTCGGCAGCTTGTTGTCGCGTTCTTCCGGCAACTGGGAGTTGTGGACCGCCTTCACCGTCGAAGACCCGGAAGACAACCCGCCCATGGCGCGCTGGCTGACCCTGGCCGAAAGCGGCTCGCTGTTCGATATCGAGGTCAATGCAAGCCCCATCCTCGCGGCGGAAATGCTCCGGCGAAACCTGTGGAACGTGGCGTATGGCTGCCTGGTTACATCGGCGACCTTGACCGCCCTCGGCACCTTCGATCGCTTTCGCATGCGCGCTGGCCTGCCGAAAAAAGCCGTGACCGCCGTGGTCCCAAGCCCCTTTCATCATGCTGACGCCGGTGTGTTGCGGGTGCCGAACCTGAACGCCGATCCACGTGATGCGGCGGCACATACCGCCGCGATCATTCGTGATTTGCCTGAGCTGGTCGAAGGCTCGCGGGGCACGTTGGTGCTGTTTTCCTCGCGCAAACAAATGCAGGACGTGTTCGACGGCCTGGACCGCGACTGGCGCAAGCAAGTGTTCATCCAGGGCAACCTGTCGAAACAGGAAACCCTGAACAAGCACAAGGCGCGGGTAGATGGCGGCGATTCCAGCGTGTTGTTCGGCCTGGCGAGCTTCGCCGAAGGGGTCGACTTGCCCGGCGCCTATTGCGAGCACGTGGTCATTGCCAAGATTCCTTTCTCGGTACCCGATGATCCGGTCGAGGCGGCGCTGGCCGAATGGATTGAAGCCAGGGGCGGTAATCCGTTCATGGAAATCTCCGTGCCGGACGCCTCGCTGAAACTGGTCCAGGCTTGCGGTCGCTTGCTGCGCACCGAAGAAGACCGCGGCACCATCACCTTGCTCGACCGGCGCCTGGTGACCCAGCGCTATGGCAAAGCCATCCTCAACGCGTTGCCGCCGTTCCGTCGAGAAATTTCCTGAAGTACCGGTGGGCAGTTTTGCCCGCCGCGTTGTCTATCTCTCTGCCATCGCTTTTCCACTGGCCCATTGAAGGTCGTTAGGGAGAATTTCGTTCTCATGATTTGCCGTTCGTTGCCTGCTGTTTTTGCCCTGCTGTTCGCAACACCACTGTTGGCCGCCCCCGCCAGCCAGCAGACGCTGTTCAACTTTGTGCGCCCCGCCGACGTGGTCCAGGTGGCGACTCAGGACGCCAGCCTGCCGCAATCCAACGCCGAGCAAACCCCCGAGGGCGAAGTGCTGCGCCGGGTGACGTTCAACCCTGTCGCCCGGCCGACGTTGCGCCTGACCCCGCAAACCGGCGCCTGGGACTGGTCTCAGTCGGGCGTCATGAGCCTGCGGATTCAGAGCGCCATGAACTGGGCCTTGACCCTGTATGTGACCATCCAGAGCAACGATGGCAAGACACTGGTCAGTCGCGTCGATTTGCCGGCGGGGCCTGCGCAAACCCTGTTGGTGCCTTTGCAAGCGACATCACCGCTGAGCCAGGGCATGAAGGCTGGTCCGCCGATGCCGATGACCGTTGAGGGGCAGCGAGTGTTGCTGGCCAGCAGCGCCGGTGAGCTGGATCGCAGCCAGGTGGTGTCGGTGAGCCTGTCGATGGACCAGCCCAAAGCCGCGCAAAGCATCCTGCTGGAGCGCTTTGGTGTGCAGGACGGTGAATCGATAACCCACGCCGTGTATGGCGGGTTGGTGGATGCCTACGGCCAGTCGACCCGAAACAAATGGCCGGAAAAAATCAGCAGTGACGAACAACTGAAAAGCGCCGCCAGCAAGGAGCAGCAGCAACTGAAAACCTGGCTGGCAGAGCGCGAAAAGGCCTCTCTGGACAAGTTCGGTGGTTTGACCAAAGGCCCGTCCTTCAAGGCCAGTGGCTTTTTCCGCACCGAGAAGCGCGATGGACGCTGGTATCTGGTGACGCCGCAAGGCCATCCGTTTTATTCGCTCGGGGTTAACACCGTCGCTGCAGACGTCAACCCGACCTACGTTGCCGGTCGTGAGTGGATGTTCGATTCACTGCCCAAAGCAGATGATGTACTCGCCAGCCACTACGGCGAAGGCGACAACCGTAGCGGCAACGGTGCCGATCAAGGGCGTGGCTACAATGCCGGTCGCTGGTACGACTTCTACGGTGCCAACCTGCAGCGCCTGTATGGTGACCCGTGTGTGAAGGGCAGCGATACCAAGGCGGGCGTCGCCGCGGCGGCCAAGGCGGATGCAGTTGAGGCGACGGAGGCCAAGGCGGCGGAGCAACCCGTAGTGCCTGCAACTGCCGAGCATGGTGTCGCCGAAGCGGCCAAGACTGAAGCGACGGTAGCGAAAGCCGCAGAGCAAAAAACCGCCGAACCGTGCAAGCCGCTGTTCGATGAGCAGCGTTGGGCCAGTCACACCCTTGATCGCTTGCAAGCCTGGGGCTTCAACACAATTGGCAACTGGAGCGCACCGGTATTGGGCGACGCTGATCGCGTGCCCTACACCTTGCCGCTGTCTATCGTTGGCGACTACGCCAGCATCAGCACCGGTACCGATTGGTGGGGCGGCATGCCCGACCCCTTCGACCCGCGTTTCGCCATGGCCACCGAACGCGCTGTGGCCATTGCCGCCCGTGATCATCGTGACGATCCGTGGTTGATCGGTTACTACGCCGACAACGAACTGGCCTGGGCCGGTCCCGGGGATGACCCGAAAGCCCGGTATGCCCTGGCCTACGGCACCTTGAAAATGACCACCGACGTGCCGGCCAAGCGCGCATTCCTCAAGCAACTGCGTGACAAGTACCGCAATCAGGCTGGCTTGTCGAAAGCCTGGGGCATCGATCTGGCGGCCTGGGAACTGATGGAAGATCCGGGATTCGTGCCGCCGTTGCCAAGCGCCGAGTACCCGGAAATCGAAGCCGACTTCAAATACTTCCAGAAGGTCTTTGCTGACACTTACTTCAAGACCATCTCCGACTCGCTTAAGTGGCACGCACCGAACCAGCTATTGCTCGGCGGCCGTTTCGCCATCAGCACGCCGGAGGCAGTGGAGTCCTGCGCCCAGTATTGCGACGTGTTGAGCTTCAACATGTACACCTTGCAACCTCAGGATGGTTACGACTTCGCCAGGCTGCGCAGTCTCGACAAACCGGTGCTGATCACTGAGTTCAATTTCGGCTCGGCTGATCGTGGCCCGTTCTGGGCTGGCGTTACGCCATTGGTGAAGGAGGAAGACCGCGGTCCGGCGTACGCCAACTTCCTCAAGCAGGCATTGAGAGAGCCGTCGATTGTTGGCGTGCATTGGTTCCAGTACCTCGATCAACCGGTCACCGGGCGCCTGCTTGACGGCGAAAACGGTCACTTCGGGTTGGTGGGCATCACTGATCTGCCGTTCCAGGGTTTTGTCGACAGCGTGCGCAAAAGCAACCTGGCGACAGTCGAGCAATTGGGCAAAGAGGCCGAGAAGGCTGCGGCCGCCGCCGACAACGCCAGCCACGACGCTGAGGGCGGCCGCAAGGCCGAGGCCGGCAAGGGGCCGGGGAAGGGCGCTGGCGGGCACTCCGGGAATGGTCACTGAGCCCTGACACCGCGTTATCGTTCTTCGCGAGCAAGCCCGCTCCCACAGGAGGATGCATTCCAATGTGGGAGCGGGCTTGCTCGCGAAGGCGTCATTAGCATCTCCACTGCATTTCAGGTTGATGGCAGAGCGACCGCCCGGCCCAACCCTGTTCCCAAAACCCTCAAGGGCTGGAACAATGCCCGCCACTTTGTAGAGCGTTAATCCGGGGAGTTGCGGGTGCAGATTCAGGGTCATTACGAGCTTAAGTTCGAGGCGGTGCGAGAGGCGTTCGCGGCGCTGTTCGACGATCCCCAGGAACGTGGCGCAGCGTTGTGCATTCAGGTCGGCGGCGAAACCGTCCTCGATCTGTGGGCCGGCACTGCCAACAAGGACGGGACCGAGGCCTGGCACAGCGACACCATCGCCAATCTGTTCTCCTGCACCAAGACCTTTACCGCCGTCACCGCGCTGCAATTGGTGGCCGAAGGCAAGCTGCAACTGGATGCCCCGGTCGCGCGCTACTGGCCCGAATTTGCCGCTGCCGGCAAAGAGTCCGTCACCTTGCGCCAACTGCTCTGCCATCAGGCCGGCCTTCCGGCATTGCGCGAGTTACTGGCCCCCGAAGCCCTTTACGACTGGCAAACCATGGTCGACGCCCTGGCCGCCGAAACGCCGTGGTGGACGCCGGGCGAAGGCCACGGTTACGCGGCGATCACCTATGGCTGGCTGATCGGCGAATTGCTGCGCCGTGCCGACGGTCGTGGGCCGGGTGAATCCATTGTCGCGCGGGTCGCCAAGCCGTTGGGGCTGGACTTCCATGTGGGCCTGGCCGACGAAGAGTTCCATCGCGTGGCCCACATTGCGCGGGGCAAGGGCAATGTCGGCGATGCCGCCGCCCAGCGCCTGCTGCAAGTGACCATGCGTGAGCCAGCGGCCATGACGACCCGGGCGTTCACCAACCCTCCGTCGATCATGACCAGCACCAACAAGCCCGAGTGGAGACGCATGCAACAGCCAGCCGCCAATGGCCATGGCAATGCCCGCAGCCTGGCCGGGTTCTACGCGGGCCTGCTCGACGGCAGCCTGCTGGAAAGCGAAATGCTCAATGAGCTGACCCGCGAGCACAGCCTCGGCGAGGACAAGACCTTACTGACCCGGACCCGTTTCGGTCTGGGTTGCATGCTCGATCAACCGGACGTTGCCAATGCCACCTTCGGCCTTGGCCCGCGGGCGTTCGGTCATCCGGGTGCCGGCGGCTCCATCGGTTTTGCCGACCCGGAGCACGACGTGGCTTTCGGATTTGTGACAAATACCCTGGGGCCGTACGTCTTGATGGACCCGCGTGCACAAAAGCTAGTGCGGGCTCTGGCCACTTGTCTGTAAAAACGGCTATCGGGTTCCAGGGCTGGAACCCGATAGCCTTTTCAGTTTCAAAGCGTCAGTTTGTGCGGGCCGCTGTGGCCAGATTTTTTTGACTTCATTCTTGTGGATATCCAATGTCATCCAATAAAACCCTCGCCTTGGCCCTGTGCTTTGCTATTACCGGTTGCGCACAGACTCCACAGAGAGATTCGACAGCCCCCGTTGCCAAGACTGAAAGTGGCAGCCATTGGTACTGGCCATTCGGTTCCGACGAGAGCGCCGGTAAGCCTGCGGCCAAGCCGGAGGTGAAACCTGAAGTCAAACCCGTTACGGTGGCCAAGGCCGAAACCGATAGCGGCAGCAAGTGGTGGTGGCCGTTCGGCGGCAGCAAGCAGAGCGCCGCCAAGGCAGTGCCGATGCCCGACCCGAAAGTCACTCAGTCCTGGCTTGACGACTATGAACCGCGCCTGCGGGAGGCGGTCAAGGGCAGTAACCTGCAACTCGAGCGCCGCGAAAACGTGCTGGTGGTGACTGCGCCGGTCGAAGGCTCGTTCAACCCTGACCGTCCGGCCATGCTGCTGCCGGTCACACTCGGTCCGTTGACCCGCGTTGCCAAAATCCTTGAAGCCGATCCAAAGTCCGCTGTGTTGATCCTCGGCCACAGCGATACGTCCGGCGCTGCACCTGCCAACGTCAAACTGAGCCAGGAGCGTGCCCAGGCCGTTGCAGCGATTTTCCGTCTCAGTGGTTTGCAGCGTGATCGCCTGATGCTGCGTGGCTTGGGCGGTGATGCGCCGCGCGCCGCCAACGACAGCGTGGAAGGGCGTGCGTTGAACCGCCGCGTGGAGCTGCTGGTGACCCCGCAAAACACCATGGCCGCACTGCTGAGCAAGTACAATATGCCGGCGCCGGCCCCTGTGACCAAGATCACTGCTGCTGAGGTCAAGCCGGTCGCCAAGCCTGTGACACCGGCCCCGGCGGCTAAAAAGGCTGCTGTTCCAGCGGCGAAAAAAGCCCCCGCGAAAAAAGCACCGGCCAAGAAAACACCTGCGAAAACCGCAACGCCGGCGAAAAAGACCACGCCAGCCAAAGCCTCCGCGGCTGACAAGAAAGGCGCAGCCACCGATACTGCAAAGCAGTGATTCGTTAACCAAAAGGAATGCGCCATGACCCAGGGCCTGGCTGATATGCGTCGTGACTACACCCGTGATGGCTTGACCGAGGCACAAGCCCCGGCCGAGCCGTTTGCGTTGTTCCACCAATGGTTCGCCGACGCGGTGAAAACCGAACAGGTGCCGGTGGAAGCCAACGCCATGACCCTGGCCACCGTTGACCAGGACGGTCGACCGCACTGTCGCATTCTGTTGCTCAAGGGGCTGGATGAACTGGGCTTCACCTTTTTTACCAACTACGAAAGCGCCAAGGGCCAGCATCTGGCCGCGAATCCGTTCGCGGCCATGACGTTTTTCTGGCCGGCGCTGGAGCGCCAGGTGCGCATCGAAGGGCGGGTGGTGAAGGTGACGCCCGAAGAGTCCGACGCCTATTATCAGGTCCGTCCACTGGGCAGTCGCCTGGGGGCCTGGGCGTCGCCACAGAGCCGGGTGATTGCCGATCGTAGCGAACTCGAAGCGCTGCTCAAGGACACCGAGCAACGTTTCAGCGACACCCAGCCCCATTGCCCGGAACACTGGGGTGGTTATCGCCTGCTACCGGAGCGCATCGAATTCTGGCAGGGTCGCCCAAGCCGCCTGCACGACCGCCTCAATTACCGCCAGCAGGGCGCCGACTGGATCCTTGAACGTCTGGCACCCTGAGCAGTCTACCGATCGGGATAGCCTGCCGCAGCGGCCTCCAGCCACTTCGGCAGGTCTCGACGCTTGATCTTCTGCGCCTGAGCACTCGTCAATCGTTCGAGCATGAAGGCTTTTTTCTGCTCGTCCTTGCCCGCCAGCGCTAGCGCCAGGTCGCGGTCCATCCAGCGTTTGATCCGCACGTACAGCCACCAATGGAAGTACAAACCGGCAACAGTCGTGACGACGATGATAAAGTAATCCATAGAAATCCTTGGCCAGTGGGGCAGCTTTGCGAATTTGCCGCTACTGTGTTGGTTCGTGGAGGCGCCTTAACGGAGCCTGAATCAAACCAATTTTACCCGGGCGATGCCGTGACAGGCGTCAAGTAGCGGAGTTTAATGAACAACTGTTTTTTTGGAGTTGATGCTATGCGTAAGTCTGTTCTGCTGGTTGCTTCCTTTTCCACGATGGCGATGTTGCTCACTGGTTGCCAATCGAGCCTGACCGGTGACTCCTACTCCCGTGACGAGGCGCGTCGCGTGCAGACCGTTCGCATGGGTACCATCGAAGCATTGCGCCCGGTGAAAATCGAAGGCACCAAAACCCCGATCGGCGGTGCTGCAGGTGCAGTGGTCGGCGGCGTTGGCGGCAGTACCATCGGTGGCGGCAAAGGTAGCGTCGTTGCAGCGGTTATCGGTGCCGTGGCCGGTGGCCTGCTCGGTTCAGCGGCTGAAGAAGGCCTGACCCGCACCCAGGGCGTGGAAATCACCGTGCGCGAAGACGATGGCAGCATGCGCGCCTACGTTCAGGAAGTTCAGCCGAACGAAGTGTTCCGTGTCGGCGAACGTGTGCGCATCGCCAGTGTGAATGGTACCAGCCGCGTTTCGCACTAAGCGCAAACACCGGATAAACAAAAAAGCCGATCAGGTGACTGATCGGTTTTTTGTTTTTCAGCTCAGGTGAGTCCTGATTGATGCCAGGCGTTATGGCGGTTTATCAGGAGGCCAGCGCGCTGTTCTTGCGGCTCGCCATCGCCGTCACCACATAACCGATCAGCGCAGCAAGAATCGAACCGGTCAAGATCCCCATGCGGTCCATCCCGGCGAAATCACTCACGCCTGGCTCGAAGGCCAGCGAGCCGACAAACAGACTCATCGTGAAACCAATGCCGCAGAGAATCGCCACCCCCAGTACCTGACCCCAATTGGCGCCCTGGGGCAGGGCGGCGATACCGGTTTTAACGGCCAGCCAGGTCAGGCCGAAGACACCGACGGTCTTGCCCAGCAGCAGCCCGATGGCGATGCCCATGGGGACATGGTGAGTGAAGCTTTCGACGGTGACGCCGCTCAGGGACAGGCCGGCGTTGGCGAAGGCGAACAGTGGCAGGATGCCGTAGGCGACCCACGGGTGCAGGGCATGCTCCAGGGTAAGCAGTGGCGAAGGTTCGGCATTTTTTGTGCGCAACGGAATGCAGAATGCCAAGGTCACGCCGGCCAAGGTGGCGTGGACTCCGCTCTTGAGCACGCAGACCCAGAGGATCAAGCCAATGATCATGTACGGCCCGAGCTTGACCACGCCAAGCCGATTCATCCCGATCAGCGCCGCAATACAGGTCGCGGCCAGCGC
Source organism: Pseudomonas sp. EU05-FHT14B02 (assembly GCF_058791055.1). NCBI lineage: Bacteria > Pseudomonadati > Pseudomonadota > Gammaproteobacteria > Pseudomonadales > Pseudomonadaceae > Pseudomonas > Pseudomonas sp. EU05-FHT14B02. The sequence continues at coordinate 145,893 of NZ_JBYTDD010000016.1, forward strand.
CAGAGACAGGGTCGACAGCGCGCCGGAATAGAAGATCGCAATGATGATGATCGCGCCAAGGTCGTCGATGATCGCCAGGGTCATCAGGAACAGTTTCAGCGATACCGGAACCCGTTTACCCAGCAGTGCCAGTACGCCAAGGGCGAAGGCAATGTCGGTGGCGGTCGGGATTGCCCAGCCGTTCAGGGCAGCTGGCGTGTCGCGATTGAGGTACCAGTAGATCAGCGCCGGCACCACCATGCCACCAATGGCGGCGGCACCGGGCAGGACGATTTGCGACGGTTTTGACAACTGGCCGTCGAGGACTTCGCGCTTCACTTCCAGGCCGATCAGCAGGAAGAACAGCGCCATCAGGCCGTCGTTGATCCACAGCAGCAAGGGCTTGGCGATTTTCAGTGCGCCGATCTGCGCCACAACGGGGGTGTCCAGCAGACCGTTGTACAGCCACGACAGCGGCGAGTTGTTGATGATCAGAGCCAGAACGGCAGCGGCGATCAATAATAGACCGCTGGCAGCTTCCAACTGAAAGAAACGCGTGAAAGTGCTACGCAGAGGCAAGGTCGCTCTCCATCCGTGAATTCAAAAGGTGTTACACCCTAACAAGTACCGTTAGTTGTTAAAACAAAAGTTATATTCTTTTTTGTTATATGCCGTTACAGAGTGATCCCTCGGCACCGACCTGAGCCTAGCAGTTGCCCGGCGTATTGGATTTCATCTGTACCTGTGCTGGATGCAGGATTTTTCCTAAGCTTGTTGGCTGAGCCTTGTCAAAAGGCCGACTCCTGCCCGATACAACGAGAAAACCATCATGAGCGACAACCGACAGTGGTCCCGCGAAGCGATCCGGATCATCGAAGCCGATTTCCAGCGCAGCGCCGACACCCACTTGATCCCCTTGCCGCTGCCGGGTTTTCCAGGCATCGAGTTGTACTTCAAGGATGAGTCCAGTCACCCCACGGGCAGCCTCAAGCACCGTCTGGCCCGTTCGCTGTTCCTGTATGCGCTGTGTAACGGCTGGCTCAAGCCCGGTGCTCCGGTGATTGAGGCATCCAGCGGTTCTACGGCGATTTCCGAAGCGTACTTCGCGCGCATGCTGGGCTTGCCCTTCATTGCGGTGATGCCGGCGACTACGTCCAAGGAGAAGATTGCGCAGATCGCCTTCTACGGTGGCCAAAGCCATCTGGTGGACGATCCGACCCAGATTTACGCCGAGTCCGAGCGCCTGGCCCGTGAACACGACGGGCACTTCATCGACCAGTTCACCTACGCCGAGCGCGCCACCGACTGGCGGGCGAACAACAACATTGCCGAGTCGATTTTTCAGCAGATGCGTTTCGAGCAGCATCCCGAACCGAGCTGGCTGATTTCCAGCCCCGGTACCGGCGGCACCACGGCCACCCTGGGCCGATACGTGCGTTATCGCCAGCATGGCACCCGCGTGCTGTGTGCCGATGCCGAGCGTTCGGTGTTCTTCGATTACTACCAGACCGGCGATGCCAGCCTGCGACTGGACCACGGTTCGCGTATCGAAGGCATCGGCCGGCCGCGCGTGGAAGCGTCGTTTCTGCCCAAGGTGATCGACGCGATGGTCAAGGTGCCGGATGCCTTGTCGCTGGCGGCCATGCACTACCTGGCGGAGCGTTTGGGACGGCATGTGGGCGGATCGAGCGGGACCAACCTGATCGGCGCACTGATGGCCGCCCAGCACATGAAGGCGGCAGGGGAGACGGGGTCGATGGTGGCGATTCTGTGTGACGGCGGCGAGCGCTATGCCACGACCTATTACGATCAGGGTTGGCTCAAGGCTCAGGGGTATGAACTGAGCGGTTTGATGGCTGCGGTGGCAGCGACGGTGGAGCGGGGTGAGCCGTTGCCGGACTCGGTTTTGCGCGCCAATATCTGAGATTTTTCAGACATTGAATAACCCTGTGGGAGCGAGCAAGCTCGCTCCCACAGGGTTTTGCATTATTTCCGGGATCGCGTATCAGGCTTCCAGGCCAAGGATGTCCCGGGCCACCGCTTCAGCAATGCGAATCCCGTCAACACCCGCCGACAGAATTCCGCCCGCATAACCGGCCCCTTCACCGGCCGGGAACAAGCCCTTCACGTTCAGGCTCTGCAACGACTCGTTACGGGTAATGCGCAGCGGCGACGAGGTGCGGGTCTCGATCCCGGTCAGCACTGCGTCGTGCAGCGAGTAACCACGAATCTGCTTCTCGAATGCCGGCAAGGCTTCGCGAATTGCTTCGATGGCGAATGCCGGTAGTGCCAGCGCCAGATCACCCAGGGCAACGCCCGGCTTGTAGGACGGCTCGACGCTGCCCAGTTCGGTAGAAGGTTTGCCCGCGATAAAGTCGCCGACCAGTTGCGCCGGGGCTTCGTAGTTGCTGCCGCCCAGCACGAATGCGTGGGACTCCAGGCGTTCCTGCAACTCGATACCGGCCAGCGGACCGCCCGGATAATCGACTTCCGGGGTGATGCCGACGACGATCCCGGAGTTGGCATTGCGCTCGTTACGCGAGTACTGGCTCATGCCGTTGGTGACCACGCGGTTCGGCTCGGAAGTCGCCGCCACCACGGTGCCGCCCGGGCACATGCAGAAGCTGTAGACCGAACGGCCGTTCTTGGCGTGGTGCACCAGCTTGTAGTCGGCGGCGCCCAGTTTCGGGTGGCCAGCGTATTTGCCCAGCCGCGCACGGTCGATCAGCGACTGCGGGTGCTCGATGCGGAAACCCACCGAGAACGGCTTGGCTTCCATGAACACGCCACGGCCGTGAAGCATGCGGAAAGTGTCGCGGGCGCTGTGGCCGAGGGCCAGGATCACGTGTTTGGAGTGGATCTGTTCGCCGCCATTGAGTTCGACGCCGACCAGTTGGTCGCCTTCGATCAACACGTCGGTGACGCGCTGCTGGAAGCGCACTTCACCGCCCAGAGCGCGAATCTGCTCACGCATGTTTTCCACCACGCCGGTCAGACGGAACGTACCGATGTGCGGTTTGCTGACGTAGAGGATTTCTTCCGGAGCACCGGCCTTGACGAATTCGTGCAGGACTTTACGGCCGAGGAATTTCGGGTCCTTGATCTGGCTGTAGAGCTTGCCATCGGAGAACGTCCCCGCGCCGCCTTCACCGAACTGCACGTTGGATTCCGGGTTGAGCACGCTTTTGCGCCACAGGCCCCAGGTGTCCTTGGTGCGCTGGCGTACTTCGGTGCCGCGCTCGAGGATGATCGGCTTGAAGCCCATTTGCGCCAGCAGTAGCCCGGCGAAAATCCCGCACGGGCCGAAGCCGACGACGATCGGTCGCACGCTCAGATCGGCCGGCGCCTGGCCGACTTCCTTGTAGCTGACATCCGGCGCCACGTTGACGTTACGGTCATCGGCAAACTTGTGCAGCACCCCCGCCTCATCGCGAACTTCAAGGTCGATGGTGTAGATGAAGCACAGTTCGGAGGACTTTTTGCGCGCATCGTAGCTGCGCTTGAACAAGGTGAAATCGAGCAGGTCATCGCTGGCAAGCCCTAAGCGCTGCACGATGGCAGGGCGCAGGTCTTCTTCGGGATGGTCGATCGGCAACTTGAGTTCGGTGATTCGTAACATGGCGGGATCCGGTTCGCGGGGCGCACAACTGCGCCAGGGCGTTTGAAGCCCGCGATTATAAGCCTCAAAGCCGCAGGCCCGTGAGGCTTAAACGATCAGTCGTCGCGCGATCCGCCGAAATACCCGCAGCCGCGCTGTACCTGACCGTCGATGCGCAGCTCGGCGCTCATGTGCTGGATGCTGCCGGTGCTGCTGTCGACGCAACGTTGCGGTGCAACCCACAGTTCGATGTGCTGGTTGTTGGCTTCGGTGCTGAGGTTGAAACGGCCATCGCCCAGTTGCTCCTCGACGTAAGGCACGGCCAACGGCGGCTGGCCGGCCCGGTCGAGGACCATGCCTTTGCCGCTGACTTTCACGCTCCACTCCGGGGTGTGGCCGGCGGCGCGCAGAATCAGCAGCTTGAAATTCGGATCGTCGCACGCGGTGCCCGAGCGCTCGACGCGGTACAACTGCTCCAGATCGAGCTGGCCGTCACCACCACTGCCGGCCACAACCCGTCCGCGCACGTCGGCAAACAGCTTGCCCTGCTTGTCCGCCAGGTTTGCGGCCTGCTGCAGGACGCTGGTGCCGCCCGTGTCGTTGACCACGTAGCGGTTTGTCTGGTTGCACGGCTGGAACAACAGTTTGCCGTCCGCCGCGGTCAACTGGCCTTGCATGCGTGTCTGGCCAACATGGGAGGCGTTCTGCCGCTCACCCTCGAACAACTGGCAAGCGGCGAACAGCGGAAGCAGGGCAACGAGGACTAAGGAACGGGCAACACGCATCTTGGGGTCTCCTGACAGGTGCCGTCACGTTACTCAGGCTGACCGTTCATCACAACCGGTTATCGTCTCCACTTTGTATTGGCGCGGACGCCGGCAGCGATTTTTCATCTTCAGATGTGAAAGGTCTGACCTGTTTGCAGGCCTTCCACACTCTTGGCGTAGGCCAAGGCTACATCCGCCGCAGGAACCGGCTTGAAGCCACGGAAGTACGGCGCGTATTTGCCCATGGCTTCGACCAGGACGTTCGGGCTGATCGAGTTCACCCGCAGGCCGCGCGGTAGCTCGATGGCGGCGGCGCGGACAAAGCTGTCCAGTGCACCGTTGACCAGCGCCGCCGAGGCGCCACTGCGAATCGGGTCGTGGCTGAGAACGCCAGTGGTGAAGGTGAACGAAGCGCCGTCATTGGCGAAGTCGCGGCCGATCAGCAGCAAATTGACTTGGCCCATCAGCTTGTCTTTCAAGCCCAGGGCAAAGCTTTCTTCGGTCATCTCGTTGAGCGGTGCGAAGGTCACGTTACCGGCGGCACACACCAGTGCATCGAATTTGCCGGTCTGCTCGAACAGCTTGCGAATCGAGGCGCTGTCACTGATGTCCACCTGAAAGTCGCCGCTGGTGCGACCGATGCGGATGATTTCGTGGCGTTGCGACAGTTCCTTGTCGACTGCCGAACCGATGGTGCCGCCTGCGCCGATCAAAAGAATTTTCATGGGGGCTGATCCTCGTATGGGTTGAACGAGGTTTCAGTTTAGGGTGGTTTTTTCTCCGGATAAGCGCACTAATAGGCAACCTTTGGTTTTCAGATGGAAACAATCCATGAGCGAGATGGATGACCTGGCGGCGTTCGCGGTGTTGATCGAAGCGGGGAGTTTTACCCTGGCGGCGCAGCAGCTTGGTTGCAGCAAAGGCCAGCTGTCCAAGCGCATCAGCCAGTTGGAAGCGCAGTTTTCCGTGGTGTTGTTGCAACGTACCACCCGCCGCTTGAGCCTGACGGCCGCCGGCGCTGCGTTGTTGCCCCAGGCCCAGGCGCTGGTAGTGCAAGTCGAGCGGGCCCGCCAGGCCCTGGCGCGCCTGAAGGACGACATGGCCGGCCCGGTGCGGATGACGGTGCCGGTGTCGCTCGGGGAAACCTTCTTCGATGGCCTGTTGCTGGAATTCTCGGCCAAGTATCCCCAGGTGCAGATCGAGCTGGAGCTCAACAACAACTACCGCGAACTATCTCGCGACGGCTTCGATCTGGCGATTCGTTCCGAGGTGGCCATTGATCAGCGACTGGTGGCGCGTCCACTGCTGGCATGGCAAGAACTGACCTGTGCCAGCCCGGCTTATCTGGAGCAATACGGTGAACCGCAAACCCCCCAGGCTCTGGCCGAGCATCGCTGCCTGCTCAACAGCCATTACAGTGGCCGCGAAGAATGGCTCTATCACCAGCAGCACGAGTTATTGCGGGTGCGGGTGTCGGGGCCGTTCGCCAGCAACCACTACAACCTGTTGAAGAAAGCCGCACTGGTCGGCGCCGGTATTGCGCGCCTGCCATCCTATTGTTTGCCAACAGAGCTGGCGGACGGGCGCTTGCGATGGCTGCTGCGCGATTATCAGACCCGCAGCATGCCGATGTACCTGGTGCATCCGTATCAGGGCGGTTTGCCCAAACGCACGCAGGTACTGGCTGATTACTTGATCGGGTGGTTCAAGCGCAGTGGGGAGGCGTTGGACAGGCTGTAAATGTCCTTTGGGAGCGAGCTGGCTCGCGATGGACGTTAACGATGACGAGGGCTGTCTGAATGAACGTGGCGCCCTCCATTTTTTCGCGAGCAAGCTCGCTCCTACAGAAGAGGGTCTGTGTAGCTATAGTGGGGGCATAAAAAAACGGCCCGCGAAGGCTAATGCCAGTCAGTTAAGCTGACTGGCATTTTTCTTTCTGATCGGATATTTCGGCGATTTGAGTCGGATGGCCC
>NZ_JBYTDD010000017.1:0-134266 GCF_058791055.1 Pseudomonas sp. EU05-FHT14B02
GCCGGATAGATGAAAGCAAGCCAAACACGCATCAAAACCAGTATTGCAGAAATGGGGGGATCCATAGATGTGGGAGCTTGGTCCGGGCGGCGTTCCGACGATGGGGCCACTGAAATCACCCAAGACACTCAATCCTGAACCCTTCCTGAAGAACCCCGCATTTCCCCCCGGCAAGCTTTTGTAACAGGTTTACTCTCCAAACATCGGGGCGTAAGCTTCGCGCGTTTTCATCCATTACGGAGACCCACAGTGGGTACTTGTTCGAGTGACAGTTGTCGGCCGGTCTCGGTAACCGGCATTTTCTCGGCAAGATAACGCGCAGTCTCCTGTGCCGTTGTCTCGCCGACAAGCGAGCAGCGGCATCCCGATCATGGCCCGTCCCGGCCGTGTCCCGACGTCCCTCTCATCGACGCTGAACAGTGCGTGGTTTCGACTTTTTTGTCGTGGCCGCCGCTCTATCGACACGCCTGTCATTCGTGACCGGCGTGCCAGGCCTTGCTTTGCCGGTTGTTTCGGCGGCAGCGGCGTGGACCTGCCTGCTCGACGGTTTCCCGGCTGACCAAAGGGGCACCAGCCATGAAACTTAACCTCAAGGAATTCTTCGCGGGCTTCCTGCGTAACCGCCACATCGCCCGGCACTTCCGTCGCCTGGCGTTGCTGGAATCCTTCACCGACACCACGGTCAGCCGTGAAGTCCCGCCCACCCTGGCGCAAACCCTGGTGGCCGCTGCCGGCAGCGACACCGATCAATTGTTCAACACCCTGGGCAGTCACACCGATGGTTTGAGCGAACTCGAAGCTGATGCCCTGCGCGAGCAGTACGGCCTCAATGAAGTCGAGCACGAACAGCCGCTGCCTTGGTGGACCCACCTGTGGCACTGCTACAAGAATCCGTTCAATCTGCTGCTGACGTTGCTGGCGGTCATCTCCTGGCTGACCGAAGACATGAAAGCCGCCATCGTGATTTTCTCCATGGTGGTGCTCTCGACCTTCCTGCGTTTCTGGCAGGAAACCAAATCAAACCAGGCCGCCGATGCCCTCAAGGCGATGGTCAGCAACACCGCCACGGTGATGCGCCGGGACCCTGAGGAGCGCGGCGCGCAGCGTATCGAACTGCCGATCAGGCAACTGGTGCCGGGCGACCTGATCGTGCTGTCGGCCGGTGACATGATTCCCGCCGATTGCCGGGTGCTCAGCGCCAAGGACCTCTTCGTCAGCCAGGCTGCCATGACCGGCGAATCGATGCCGGTGGAAAAGTTTCCGCGCCAGCAGGACCGTGACACGCTCAATCCCCTGGACCTGGACAACATCCTGTTCATGGGCACCAACGTGGTGTCCGGCACGGCCATGGCGGTGATTCTCATCACCGGCAACAGCACCTATTTCGGTGCCCTGGCCCAGCGGGTCGGCGCCACCGACCGGGCACCGACTTCGTTCCAGACCGGGGTCAACAAAGTCAGCTGGCTGCTGATCCGCTTCATGTTCGTGATGGCGCCGCTGGTGTTGTTCATCAACGGTTTCACCAAGGGCGACTGGAGCGAAGCGCTGCTGTTCGCGCTGTCGATCGCCGTGGGCTTGACCCCGGAAATGCTGCCGATGATCGTCACCTCGACCCTGGCCAAGGGCGCGGTGTTCCTGTCGCGCAAGAAAGTCATCGTCAAACGCCTCGACGCTATCCAGAACTTCGGCGCCATGGACGTGCTGTGCACCGACAAGACCGGCACCCTGACCCAGGACAAGATCTTCCTGGCGCGCAACGTCGATGTCTGGGGTCATGACTCCGATGACGTGCTGGAAATGGCCTACCTCAACAGCTACTACCAGACCGGCCTGAAAAACCTGCTGGATGTGGCGGTGCTCGAACACGTCGAGATCCACCGTGAACTGAAGGTCGGCACGGCGTTTCGCAAGGTCGACGAGATCCCGTTCGACTTCACCCGCCGGCGCATGTCGGTGGTGGTCGCCGAGTGCGATCAACCGCCCTTGCTGATCTGCAAGGGCGCGGTGGAAGAAGTGCTGGCGGTGTGCTCGCGGGTGCGTCATGGCGAAGTCGATGAGGCCTTGAGCGAAGAACTGCTGGCGCGCATCCGTCAGGTCACGGCCACGTTCAACGCCGAGGGCCTGCGGGTGGTTGCGGTAGCGGCACGGCCAATGGTCGAAGGCCGCGATACCTACAGCCTGGCCGACGAACAGGCACTGACGCTGATCGGTTACGTGGCATTTCTCGATCCGCCGAAAGAAAGCACCGCACCGGCCATCAAGGCCCTGGCCGCCCATGGCGTGGCGGTGAAAGTGCTGACCGGCGACAACGAACTGGTGACGGCGAAAATCTGCCGCGAAGTCGGCCTGGAGCAACTGGGCCTGCTGATGGGCAATGACATCGAACGCATGAGCGACGCCGAACTGGCGAAAGCCGTGGAGACCACCAACGTCTTCGCCAAACTGACGCCTTCGCACAAGGAGCGCATTGTCCGTCTGCTCAAGGGCAACGGCCATGTGGTTGGTTTCATGGGCGATGGCATCAACGACGCCCCGGCCCTGCGTACTGCCGACATCGGTATTTCGGTGGACAGCGCCGTGGACATCGCCAAGGAAGCGGCCGATATCATCCTGCTGGAAAAGAGCCTGATGGTGCTGGAGGAGGGTGTGCTGGAAGGGCGCCGGACCTTCGCCAACATGCTCAAGTACATCAAGATGACCGCCAGTTCGAACTTCGGCAACGTGTTCTCGGTGCTGGTGGCCAGTGCTTTCATCCCGTTCCTGCCAATGCTGCCGATGCACCTGCTGGTGCAGAACCTGCTCTATGACATTTCGCAGATCGCCATTCCGTTCGATAACGTCGATGACGAAATGCTCAAGCAACCCCAGCGCTGGCAGCCGGCGGATGTCGGCCGCTTCATGCTGTTTTTCGGGCCGATCAGTTCGATCTTCGACATCACCACGTTCGCCTTGATGTGGTACGTGTTCGATGCCAACACCCTGGACCACCAGACCTTGTTCCAGTCCGGCTGGTTCGTGGTCGGGCTGCTGACCCAGACACTGATCGTGCACATGATCCGCACGCCGAAGATTCCGTTCCTGCAAAGCCGCGCGGCCATGCCCTTGCTGGTGATGACCGGGCTGATCATGGCCGTGGGGATTTTCCTGCCGATGGGACCGTTGGCCCATTACTTCAAATTGCAGGCGTTGCCTTCGCTGTATTTCGTGTTCCTGCCGATGATCCTGCTGGCGTACATGGCACTGACCCAGGCGGTGAAGGGGTTCTACATTCACCGGTTTGGCTGGCAATAAAGCCGCGAGGCTGGCCAATCAACGCAAGCCCTGTGGGATCGTGTGTTTTTCAAAGGATTCATCATGCAAGCACTGAACAACCTCAACCTGACCTCCCTGCTCGACACCCTGGTCAGCCTCAGCGCGGCCTTCATCCTCGGAGGCCTGATCGGTTTCGAGCGCCAGTACCGGCAGCGCACCGCCGGCCTGCGCACCAACGTGCTGGTGGCTGTGGGCGCGGCGATTTTCGTCGACATGGCCAACCGTCTCGCCGGTGCCGAAGGTGCCGTGCGGGTCGTAGCTTATGTAGTTTCCGGCATCGGCTTTCTCGGTGCCGGGGTGATCATGCGCGAAGAGGGCAACGTGCGCGGTCTTAACACGGCCGCCACACTCTGGACCTCGGCGGCAGTTGGTGCCTGTGCCGGTGCCGACCTGCTGGCCGAAGCGCTGCTTGGCACCTTGTTTGTGCTCGCGGCCAATACCTTGCTGCGGCCGATCGTCAACAACATCAACCGTCAGCCGCTGGATGTGATTTCGGCGGAGGTCACCAACATCGTCTACGTCATCGCCCGACGCACACAGCAGAAAACCGTGCTGGCCCTGCTCGAAGCCGAGCTGGAACGCAGCAACTACCCGGCCAGCGATGTCGATGTGCACGCCTTCGGCACGGATGAAATTGAAATCGAAGCCACCTTGGCCACCACTTCGGTCGATGGTGATGAGCTGGATGCGCTGGTGGCACGGATTTCGACCTCGACCCTGGTGGTACAGGCGTTCTGGAGTCCGAGTACCACGGAGTAAAGGCAAAGGTTTCCCTGGCAGGCGTCAGACTAACCGGCATTTATTTAGGAAAATTCCTACATAAACCCAGGAAGGTCTTCCGTAGGCTTTGCGACCTCTTGAAATCGACATCCTTTTGGAGGTCACCATGCCGAACAAATCCCTGCGCATCCTGATCGCCGATGCGCAGCACTTCAACCGCCTGCGGATCGAGCGGCTGTTCAATCAGCTCGGCTACTTTCGCGTAGCACCGGTACAGAGCCTCGACGAGCTCCTTCCACTGGTGGAGTACGGTTGCGAGCCTTTGGACCTGGTGCTTATCAACGGTGCGATGGCCAGTGAAGGGCTGGACCTGTTGAGTTTCTTTGCCGACAACCCGCAGGTTCATCACGCGTTTATCTTCAATGAACAGCAGGTGCTGTTGCCGCCAGCCGCGGGCAACGTCCAGGTCAGCCGGACTGCCCTGCCTGACCTGGTGTCCATTACGCAGCTGATGAGCGCTGTCGATCGTCGGTTACCGTTCGTCGGAACTGTCATTTCTGTCAGGTAGTTCTTTCCAGCCTTCCATGCAAGAGTCTATGCGCAGCGTTGTGTCCAACCGCTGCGGTGCCTGGAGGGTATTTTTTACCCGATCGTGTTGGTTTGCACGGGAGATGTCATGAAGTCAGCACTGATTGTGGAAGATCATCCGGTGGTTCGCTCCATGATCAAACTCGTACTCAAGGGCGAAGGGTTCAAACGGATTTACGAGGCCTCCCGTGGCGATAAGGTCCTGACGTTGGTCCGGGAGCATAAACCGGATGTCGTGCTGCTTGATCTGGGCCTTCCCGGTGTGGCGGGGCTTGAGGTGATGGACCGTATCAAGACCGAAAAGATGCGATGCCGTGTGGTGGTGTTCACCTCGCTGGAGGCCCAGTTCTATCAGGACCGCTGCATGCGTGCCGGGGCGGTGGCCTATGTTTGCAAGAGCAAGGATCTGGATGACTTGAAGGCGGCGGTGAATTGCGTGATGGCCGGCTACACCTATTTCGCTCAGATTCCCTCCAGCTCCGTGTCGATGGGGGAGTTGCAACGCAGCGAAAAGCAGTTGATCGACAAACTCTCCAATCGAGAGTTGACCATTCTGCAGTACCTGGCCCAGGGGTCGAAAAACCTGGAAATCGCCGAGATCATGCACCTGAGCTACAAGACCGTCAGTACCTACAAGACCCGACTCACCCTCAAGCTCAACGTGAGCTCGTCGGTGCACTTGAGGGATTTCGCCCTGCGCAATCATCTGATCTGAATGAACGCACTCCGACGACTGGCAGGTGCGGTGCTGATCGGCCTTCTTCTCTGGGCATCGACGGTCTGTGCACAACAATCGTTGACCCTGTTGGGACGCTCGAGTGTCGAAGGCCTGAGCGTCAGGTTGTCGGAAACCGAGTCGCGCTGGCTACAGCAAAAGGGCCGGTTGGTGCTGGCTGTCTCGGCACCGGACTATCCCCCCTTCGAGTTCAACACGGCGGGCAAGGTGTTCGAAGGCCTGACAGCCGATTATGCCGGCTTGCTCGAACAGTTGCTGAACGTCGCCATTGAGGTCCAACGTTATCCGTCGCGGGCCGACGCGGTGCGGGCCATCAAGGAAGGGCAGGCAGATCTGCTGGGAACGGCCAATCGATTTGAAGCCGAAGATCCACAGTTACAGATGTCCAGCGCGTACGCGGTCGATCAACCGGTGCTGGTCACGCGCACCGATTTCCCTCCGGTGCTCGATCCGACACTGGCCGGCAAGCGGCTGGTGATGCTGTATCACTACCTGCCCGAATACAGCGTGCAACAGTTCTATTCCAGGGCGCAGGTCCAGCTGTTTCCTTCGACATTGGCGGCGATGGGCGCCGTGGCTTTCGGCCAGGCCGATGTCTACCTGGGCGATGCGATCAATGCCCATTACCTGATCAGCAGAAATTATCTGAACAACGTGCACCTGACGGACTTCTCGCCCATGGAGTCCGGGCGTTTTGCCTTTGCGATGGCCCGCGACAACGATTCGCTGTTGCGCATCGTCAACAAGGCGCTGGCGGCCATCACCACCAATGAACAAATGAACATCCTGCGTCGTTGGGGGGCAAACGGGGTTTCTATCCCCGGCACCCAGTCATTGCAATTGAGCGTGGCCGAACAACGCTGGCTCGATCGCCACCCACGGGTGAGGGTCGCGATCAACGAAAACATTCCGCCGATTTCATTTATCGACAGCGAAGGCAAGTTCCGCGGTATTGGCGTCGATGTGCTGACGAAAATCAGTTTGCGCACCGGCTTGCAATTCGACATCCGGGGCATGAAATCGGTAGCCGAGATGATGACCGGCATCAGGAGCGGGCAGATCGATGTGCTGGCCGGTATCGGCCTCAGTTCCCAGCGTGAAGATCAATTGCTGTTCACCCGGGCGTTCCTGAGCAGCCCTTCGGTGCTGGTGACCCGCGTGGCCGCGGACAGCCCCAGGACGCTGGATGACATGGCAGGGCGAACCCTGGCACTGACCCAGGGCAACATTGTCGGCGAGTACCTTCGCCAGCATTACCCGCTGATCCAGCTGGTGGATGCACCATTGTCGACGGACGCCATGGAAATGGTTGCCCAAGGCAAGACCCACGGCGGCATCAACTCCTTGATCAGTGCCCGTTACCTGATATCCCGGCAGTATCGCGATCGCCTGCAAGTGACCAGCACCGTGGGTACCGACCCTGCACGAAGTACCCTGGCGACCAGTCGCGAGGCCACCGAGCTGCATTCGATCCTGGACAAGGCGCTGTTGAGCATCCCTCCCGAAGAAATTGACGAGCTGACCCAGCCCTGGCGCTATGACTCGATGGTCGAGCAGAGTTACTGGTTACGACACCGGCAGGCGATCGTGAAGGCGTTTGCAGTGGCGGGTGTCTTGCTGTTGCTCGCGTTGGCCGGGATCGTCTGGCAGCGGCGCCAGATTCGCCAGCGTCAGCAATTGCTCGGACAACTGCAGGAAGCCAAGGACGCGGCGGACGATGCCAACCGGGCCAAGACCACGTTCCTGGCCACCATGAGCCATGAAATCCGCACGCCGATGAACGCCTTGATCGGCATGCTCGAACTGGCGCTGAAACGGGCCGATGAAGGGGAGACCGACCGCGCCGCCATCGAGGTGGCGTCCAACGCCGGGCAGCAATTGCTGGATTTGATCGGCGACATTCTGGACGTCGCGCGGATCGAATCAGGGCATTTGTCGCTGGCGCCGGAGCGGGTCAATCTGCAGGCGCTGGTGACGTCGGTCTGCCGGGTTTTCGAAGGGCTGGCGGTACAGAAGAATCTGCAGTGGCGGGTTGAGCTCGACGAGCACAGTGACTGTGACGTGATGCTCGACCCCACGCGCTTCAAACAGGTGCTGTCCAATCTGCTGAGCAATGCGATCAAGTTTACCCGGGAAGGCCAGGTGAAGCTGACGCTGGGAGTGCGACCTCAAGCCCCGGCGCACCTCGCCGTCAGCGTACAGATCGAGGACAGCGGCATCGGCATCAGTGCTTTCGACCAGCAGCGCCTGTTCAGCCCGTTCGTGCAGGCGGGCAACAACCAGCAGAGCGCCCGGCAAGGATCCGGCCTGGGTCTGGTGATCAGTCGTACCCTGTGCGAAATGATGGGCGGCCGGTTGCAACTCGACAGTCAGCCTGGGCATGGGACGCGGGTGGACATCAGCCTGGTGCTGCCCGCCCTGCAAGCGTTACCCGCGGGGGACAAGCCCCTGGATCCGGCGCAGCTCACGACCCGGGCGTTGTCGATTCTGGTGGTCGACGATTATCCGGCCAATCGTCTGTTGCTCTCGCGGCAGCTGAGCTACCTGGGCCATCGCGTGGTGCTGGCTGAAGATGGGGCGCAGGGGCTTGAGCAGTGGCGCGGGCAAGGGTTCGATCTGGTCATCACCGACTGCAATATGCCGGTGCTCAGTGGTTACGAATTGGCGGGTGCAATACGTGAGCTAGAGCGAGTGCAGGGGCTGTCGGCGACGCTGATTCTGGGCTTTACCGCCAATGCGCAGGCCGAGGAGAAGGTCCGATGCCAGGCCGCGGGTATGGACGATTGCCTGTTCAAGCCCATTCGCCTGGTGGATTTGCAGGCGTGGCTGGCCCAGCGGTTTGCCAGCGCACCCTCAACGCCAACTGACGACCATGGCGTCGCCGAATTCGATTTGAGTGGGCTGGAGCGCTTTGCGGATGCGGACCGTGAGCTGATCGATCAACTGTTGCACGATCTGGCGCTGAGCAACCGCGAGGATCGCGTGCATTTACTGGCCTTGCATGCCGGAGGTAATCGCCCGGGCTTGCGGGAATTGGCACACCGTATCAAGGGCGGGGCGCTGATGGTGCGAGCGCTTGCCCTGGTCGAGTGTTGCGAACAGCTGGAGCAGGCGTGCAATGACGGCCGCGGGGCAATGATCGACGACGCCGTCGACCAGCTACAGCAAGCCATGGCCCGCCTGGACCGGCATCTGGAGCAGGATTGAGGCTCAATCCCAATTCGGTGCAATGCCTTTCGGGCTGGTCAAGCGGTGGCCGCGATCCAGCGTTGCGATCAAGGCCATGTCGGCTTCGCTCAAGGTCAGTTCGCGAGCCTTCAAGTTGCTTTCAAGGTTGGCCCGGCGAGTGGACGACGGGATCACGGCGTAACCCGATTGCATGGCCCAGGCCAGGGTGACCTGCGCCGGTGTCGCGTGCAGTCGATCGGCGATCTGATGGATGAGCGGATCCTTGAGGACTTCACCGTAAGCCAGGGTCATGTACGAGGTGATGCCGATGCCCTGGCTGTGTGCGAACTCGACGACCTCGCGGTTTTGCAGGTAAGGGTGCAGTTCGATCTGGTGGGTGGCGATGTGCTCGGCACCAATGGCGGCGATCGCCTGTTTCATCAGGTCGATGGTGAAGTTGGAAACGCCGATCTGCCGGGTCAGGCCCAGGTGTTTGGCTTCGAGCAGGGCGCCCATGAATTCTTCGACCGGCACCTGATCGTCCGGCGACGGCCAGTGGATCAGGGTCAGGTCCAGGTAATCGGTCTGCAGTTTGCGCAGGCTTTCCTTCAAGCTGTCGATCAGACGATCACCGGCCAGGTTGGCGACCCAGATCTTGCTGGTGATGAACAACTCTTCCCGGGCGATGCCGCTGGCGGCGATAGCCTCGCCGACGTCGGCTTCGTTCTCGTAGATTTGTGCGGTATCGATCACCCGATAGCCGAGCGCCAGGGCGGTGCTCACCGAATCGATGACCACCTGGCCTTGCAGGCGAAACGTACCCAGGCCGAAAGCGGGAATAGACATTGAAGACTCCAGAGGTTGCAGTGGGGATGGGCGGGAGTATCGGCGCCTGCATCCGTGAGAAAAACCGCTGGAGCGGCAAAGCAATGTTTACCGGAAATCAAGAATCGGGTCAGACCGATGTATTGAAGGTGTCTGGTCTGACGCCATCGCGAGCAAGCTCGCTCCCACAATGATTCGGGTCGTACACAAATGCTGTGGACGCAGTGAATTCCTGTGGGAGCGAGCTTGCTCGCGATAGCCATCACTCGGTCCAAAGCCTTACCCCGCCCTTAAGCAATATCACTACGGCTGAATTCTTCCCCAAGAAAATCGATCAACGTGCGCACCGAAGGCAGCAGGCCCCGACGCGAGGGGAAGATCGCATGGATGACACCGCTTTTCGGTGCCCAGCCCGGCACCAGTTCCACCAGTTGCCCGGCAGCGATTTCATCACGCACCACCACGCTGGGCAGGTGCACGATGCCGATCCCGGCGACCGCCGCATGGCGCAACGCCAACAGGTCATCGGTGACCATGCGCGGTGCATGCCGGATCATCGCGGTGTTGCCATCGGCCCCGAACAGTTCCCACTGATATTCGCGCTGCGCCGCGCCCCAGTGCAGGCTCGGCAAGCCGCTGAGGTCGGCCGGGGAAGCCGGTGTCGACAGGCGCGATAAAAAGGCGGGGCTACCGACCACGCTCTGGGTGCTGTTGCCCAGCACCTTCATCACCATGTCGGTGTTTTCCAGCGGGGGGAAACGTACCCGCAGGGCAATGTCGAAGCCTTCATGGATCAAGTCGACCCGGCGGTTGGTGCTCTCGATGAACAACTCCACCAGCGGGTACTTGAGCATGTAGCGGGTCAGCATCGGCCCGACCCAGGAATTGAGCAGCGCCGTCGGGCAACTGACACGCACCAGGCCCTGAGGCTCGGAGCGATTGCGTTCGATCAGTTCGGCGGCGCTTTCCGCCTCCACCCGCATGGCCAGGCAGCGCTGGTAATAGGCCTGGCCGATTTCCGTCAATGAGCAGTGCCGGCTGGTGCGGTGCAGCAAGCGCACGCCGAGGCGTTCTTCAAGCTCGGCAATGCGTCGGCTGAGCTTGGACTTGGGCATGTCCAGTGCCCGGCCGGCCGCGGCGAAACCGTGATGTTCCACCACTTGGGTGAAGTAGTAGAGGGTGTTGAGGTCTTCCACCATCGTTCTCCAAATAGAACGCTAAAGCTGATTTTTGCAGTCTAGCGCAGCAAAGGTCACGGTTTTAAGCTTTGTCCATGGCTTCACCCACCTCATCAGGAGACACCATGAAAAACATCATCGGTATCTACACCAGTCCACGGACCCATTGGGTTGGCGACGGTTTTCCGGTTCGTACGCTGTTTTCCTACGACAACCTGGGCAGGCACATCAGCCCGTTCCTGTTGCTGGATCACGCCGGCCCCGCTGAATTCACCCCGACCACCGAACGGCGTGGCGTTGGTCAGCATCCTCATCGTGGCTTCGAAACCGTGACTATCGTTTACAAGGGCGAACTGGAGCACCGGGACTCCACCGGCAGTGGCGGCAAGATCGGCCCTGGCGATGTGCAATGGATGACCGCTGCCTCGGGGATCCTGCATGAAGAGTTTCACTCCGAAGGTTTCTCCAAGAGCGGCGGCACCCTGGAGATGGTGCAACTGTGGGTCAACCTGCCGGCCAGGGACAAAATGGCCGACCCCGGCTACCAGACGATTCTCGACCGTGACATCCCGAGCATCCCCTTGAAGGACAACGCCGGCAGCCTGCGCCTGATCGCCGGAGAGTTCGACGGTCACAAGGGCCCGGCGCGCACCTTCACCCCTGTCGACGTGTGGGACATTCGTTTGAATGCCGGCAAGTTGCTCACCCTTGACCTGCATGAAGGGCGCAATACCGCGCTGGTGGTTCTGCGTGGCACGGTTCAGGTCAACGGCCTGGAATCGGTGCGCCAGGGGCAATTGGCCCTGTTCGACCGCAAGGGCGATCAGGTGAGCCTCGAAGCCAGCGAAGACGCGGTGGTGTTGTTGCTCAGCGGCGAACCGATAGACGAGCCGATCGTCGGCCACGGGCCGTTCGTGATGAACACCGAGCAAGAAATCCACCAGGCCTTCGCCGACTTCCAGTCCGGTCACTTCGGCCGGATGCACGCTTAGTTCGCAACGCTTTAACACCCGACTCTACACAGGATGAGTAGGCCGGTTTTCAGGCCAGGGATGGCTGTTGCCCAAAAGAAAGAGGAAACGCACATGAACACTGTCTACGCCGCCAACTTCAACGGCCAGAAACCGACCATCGACCCCAATGACAGCGCAATGCTGTTGATCGATCACCAGAGCGGACTGTTCCAGATCGTCAAGGACATGGACGTGCCCCAATTGCGCGCCAACGCCATTGCCCTGGCCAAGGCCGCGACCCTGCTCAAGATGCCAGTGATCACCACCGCTTCCGTTCCCCAGGGGCCGAACGGGCCGTTGATCCCGGAAATTCACGAGGCCGCGCCCCATGCGCAGTACGTGGCGCGCAAAGGTGAAATCAACGCCTGGGACAACCCGGAGTTTCACGCGGCGGTCAAAGCCACCGGCAAGAAAACCCTGGTGATTGCCGGCACCTTGACCAGCGTGTGCCTGGCGTTCCCGTCCATCGCCGCCGTGCATGAGGGCTACAAGGTGTTTGCCGTGGTCGACGCCTCCGGCAACCACTCGAAACTGGCCACTGATCTGACCGTTGCCCGTCTGGCCCAGGCCGGGGTGGTGCCGATCGACATCATGGCGACGCTCTCTGAGCTGCAGGGCTCGTGGAACCGCCCGGACGCCGAGCAGTGGGCCGCTGTCTACGCCCAGGCCATGCCGCATTATCAGTTGCTGATCGAGAGCTACCTCAAGGCCCAGCAAGTGGCGAACGAACACGAAGCGCTGGACTCCCAGCGCTAACCGGTTACCCCACGCCGATTTCCAATCGGCATCGATAACATGCGAGGACTACTGCAATGGCTACTTCCTACAAGCGACTGGACAAGGACAACGCCGCGGTTTTGATGGTTGATCATCAGGCGGGCCTGCTGTCTCTGGTGCGCGACATCGATCCGGATCGATTCAAGAACAACGTGCTGGCGCTGGCTGACCTGGCCAAGTACTTCAAGCTGCCGACCATCCTCACCACCAGTTTCGAAACCGGTCCCAACGGACCGCTGGTGCCCGAACTCAAGGCACTCTTTCCGGATGCGCCGTACATCGCTCGCCCGGGCCAGATCAACGCCTGGGACAACGAAGATTTCGTCAAGGCGATCAAGGCCACTGGCAAGAAACAACTGATCATCGCCGGTGTGGTGACGGAGGTGTGCGTGGCGTTCCCGGCGCTTTCGGCGCTGGCCGAAGGTTTTGACGTGTTCGTGGTCACCGACGCGTCCGGCACCTTCAACGAACTGACCCGCGAATCGGCGTGGCACCGTATGACCGCTCAGGGCGCGCAACTGATGACCTGGTTCGGCCTGGCCTGTGAACTGCACCGCGACTGGCGCAACGACATCGAAGGGTTGGGTACGCTGTTCTCCAACCATATTCCGGATTACCGCAACCTGATGACCAGCTACAGCACACTGGCCAATAGCAAATAACTTCGGCATCACTCATACCCCCTGTGGGAGCGAGCTTGCTCGCGATAGCGGCCTGACAGTCAGTACATCAGTGACTGTTTTGCCGCCATCGCGAGCAAGCCCGCTCCCACATTGGTTTGTGGTGTTTTTGGGAGGGTGTTCATCCCGCCAAATCAAATGCTCCTACACTGAGGCCAATCCATGCGATCTTCGCGTTATTGACCCTGGCTGGAGTTGCTTGATGCTGTCATTGCTCACCGAACACCCGCTGATTAGCGCGATGGCGTTGATCCTGATCGATCTTGGGTTGTGGTACTTGCTCAGTGCAATTGGCAGCACCTGGCGGCTATTGGTACGGGTGGTGATTTTTTCGTTGTTCAGCCTGCTGTTGTTCAACGAAGGCCTGAACCCGATGGAGCCGCCGCCCTGGGCTGACAACGTACCCTTGCATCTGGCGGCCACCGGTTTGCAGATCGGCTGGTGGTTGTTCGGCGCGCGGACCCTGACCGTGCTGATCGGCGCGGTGATGATGCAACGGGTCGGGCACACCGGGCGATTGCTTCAGGATCTGCTCGGTGCGGTGATTTTCCTGATCGCGGTCATTGCCGCCCTGGCCTATGTGCTCGATCTGCCGGTCAAGGGCGTGCTGGCAACGTCCGGTGCGTTGGCGATCATCGTCGGGCTGGCCTTGCAAAGTACCCTCAGTGACGTGTTTTCCGGGATCGTCCTGAACACCACCAAGCCCTATCAACTCGATGACTACATCTCCATCGATGGCATGGAGGGCCGGGTCACCGACATCGACTGGCGTGCCACGCGCCTGCAGACCTCCCAGGGTTGCATGGCGGTGATTCCCAACTCTCTGGCAGCCAAGGCCAAGATCATTAATTTCAGTCGGCCGAGCGATATGTTCGGCATCTCCGTTTCGTTGGAGGTGAGCCCCCACGCGCGGCCGAACACGGTGATCGATGCTTTGGAGCGGGCCATGCAAGGTTGTCGCTTTCTGCTGGACACACCATCGCCAAATGTCGCCATGAAAAGTGCCAGCAACACTGGCGTGGTCTATGAAATCAGCGGGTTTGTCGCGCAGATGGACCAGAAACGTTCGGTGCGCAATCAACTGTTCGACCTTGCCTACCGGCACTTGCAGGCGTCCGGTGTGAACTTGCTGTCGAGCATGGAGCCCAATCCGCCTGGCAACCTGTCGCGGCCCCGGGCATTGCTCGACAGCTCGCCGATTTTCTCTACCCTGCGCCAGGAAGAGAAAGACACGTTCAGCCAGAACATGACTTTGCAATCGTTCCGCGCCGGGGAAACGATCCTGGAGGCGGGGGAGGTCAGCGATCACTTGTTCATCATCGAGTCCGGGGTAGTGACGGTGATGCTCACCCGGCACGGCGAACCTTTTGAGTCCGGGCGCATGGGGCCGGGGGAAGTGATAGGCGAAGCCGGGATCCTGGCCGACAGCTCAGTGCCTGCGCGGTTCACTGCCAAGACCTTCTGTGGCCTGTACCGCATTGAAAAGTCATACCTCAAACCGTGTCTGGATGCTCGTCACGATATCAACGACGCAATGCAAACCTTACTCGATTTCCGGCTGCACAAAGCGAAAACCCTGACTCAGGAACTGCCGGTGGTGGAGGCGAAAAAGGGCTTTTTGCAATGGTTGCGCAATCGGGTTTGAATGGCCTCCTCGACTTCTGATGGATTGGCTATTTGTGCAGACCGGTCGGGGGACTAACGTAGTCACACACTCACCTGCCCTGGAGCACCCCATGCAACCCCGTATCGATTTCTACACTGCCTCCCCTGATGCCCTCAAAGCGATGATCGCCCTGGAAACAGCGGTGTCGAAGTTGCCGCTGGAAAAAAACCTGATCGAACTGGTCAAGCTGCGTGCCTCGCAAATCAACGGCTGCGCCTTCTGCATCGACATGCACACAGCTGATGCGATCAAGGGCGGTGAAACCCCGCGCCGCCTGTTCGCCGTGACAGCCTGGCGTGAAGCACCGTTCTTTACCGAGCGCGAACGCGCTGCGCTGCTCTGGACCGAATCCCTGACCCAGCTCAGCCTGACCCACGCTCCGGATGAAGACTACGAAATGGTCAGCGCCCAGTTCACGCCCAAGGAAATGGTCGACCTGACGGTGGCCATCAGCACCATCAACAGCTGGAACCGTCTGGCCGTAGGTTTTCGCAGAATGCCTCAGGCCTGACCCGAACAAGCATCAATGAGCATCGGCACTCGGCGCGGCCGGTGGTTGTACCTTGCGCATCAAAGGCACCATCGCCGTGGCGATAATGAAGCAGACCATGATCATCAAGAACGCGTCGCCATAGGTTTGCGTCTGGGCTTCGCGGTAGGTCAGCAACCATAGTTGATGCAGGCTGGCGGTGACCCCGGCGTCACCGCTCTGGCCGAGGGCGGCGAAGTTGTTGCCGACCTGGGACAGCCATTGGTTGAGGGCCTCGTTGGTGCTGTTGAGGTTCTCCGCCAACCGGGTGAAATGCAGGTTGGTGCGGTCGTTGAGGATGGTCGCGCACGCGGCGATACCGATGGCCCCGCCCAGGTTGCGCATCAGGTTGAACAACCCCGACGCATGCTTGAGCCGTGCTGGCGCCAGGCCGCCGAGGGTCAAGGTCACCGCCGGCGGCACCGCCAATTGCTGGGCAATCCCGCGCAGGGCTTGCGGCAGCATCAACTCCTTGGCCCCCCAGTCATGGGTGATCGGGCTGAAATCCCACATCGACAAGGCAAATAGCCCAAGACCGAACATCATGATCCAGCGCAGGTCGACGCGATTGGCCAGAAAGGCATACAGCGGAATCGCCATGATCTGGAACACTCCGGTGGAGAAAACCGCCAGACCAATGTCCAGCGCTCCGTAGCCACGCACCCGACCGAGGAACAGCGGTGTCAGGTAAATGGTGGCGAACAGGCCGATGCCGGTGACGAACGAGAAGAAACAACCGAGGGCGAAATTGCGGTCCTTCAAGGCGCGCAGATCGACAATCGGGTTGGCTACATGCAAGGTCCGGCCGATGAACGCCAGCCCGGCCAGGCCACTGATCCACGCGGTGGTCAGGATCGTGCGGTCGCTGAACCAGTTCCAGCGCGGGCCTTCTTCGAGGGTGTATTCCAGGCAGCCAAGGAACAGCGCCAGAAACACCATGCTCAAGTAATCCGCGCCTTTGAGCAGCGACAGTTCCGGCTGGTCGATTTTTACCAGCATCGGCACGGCCACGGCGACGAAGATGCCGGGGACCAGGTTGATGTAGAACAGCCAGTGCCAGGACGATATGTCGGTGATCCAGCCACCGATCACCGGCCCCAGGGTCGGTGCCAGGGACGCCACTGCGCCGATGGTCGCGGCGGCGATCACCCGTTGTTTGCCGGTGAAGAACACGAAGGCCGTGGTGAACACCAGCGGGATCATCGAACCGCCCAGAAACCCTTGCAGGGCGCGGAAGGCGATCATGCTCTGGATGTTCCAGGCTATGCCGCACAGCAGGCTGGCCAGGGTGAAACCCACCGCCGATGCGCAAAACAGCCAGCGCGTCGAGAACACCCGGGACAGCCAGCCGGACAGCGGGATCACGATGATTTCGGCGATCAGGTAGCTGGTTTGTACCCACGCGGTTTCGTCGGTGCCGGCGGAAAGCCCGCCGCCGATGTCACGCAACGAAGCTGAGACAATCTGGATGTCCAGCAGGGCAATGAACATGCCGATGCACATGCTGGCGAAGGCGAAAACCTTGGTCGCCGTCGCCATGTTCGCGGCATTGAACGGTTGCGCCGGGGCGGCGAGGGCACGGCTCATGGCGCGCTGGCCACGGCTGGCGCTTCAGGTTCCTTGCGCGTGTCCACTTCAGCGGTGACCGACAACCCCGGACGCAAGTGGCCGAGCACACTGTCGGCCGGGTCGAGGTGAATCCGCACCGGCACCCGCTGCACGATCTTGGTGAAGTTACCGGTGGCGTTTTCCGGCGGCAATACGCTGAATTGCGAACCGCTGGCGGGGGCGAGGCTGTCCAGGTGACCGTGGAATTCCTGCCCCGACAGCACGTCGGCGCGGATCACCACCCGTTGCCCCGGCACCATGTGCGCCAGTTGGTCTTCCTTGAAGTTGGCATCGACCCACAGACCGCTGGTCGGCACCACCGAGAGCAATTGCGAGCCGGCCTGGGCATAGGCGCCGACCCGGGCCCGACGATTGCCGATCACACCGTCAACCGGTGCCTTCAGTTCGGTGTAGCCGACATTCAATTGCGCCAGGTCGCGCTCAGCCTTGGCCTGGATCAAGGCGGCCCGGGCCTGTTGTTTCTGAGTGTCGATCACATTCAACTGGCGTTGCGCGGCCAGCAATTCAGCCTGGGCGCGGTTGCTTTGGGCCTGGGCCGTCTTGAACGTGGTATTGGCCCGCTGGGCACTTTCAACCGAGACGGCGTTGGTGATCACCAGTTTTTTGTAGCGGGCATCGTCATCCCGCGAGCGTGCGGCTTCGGCACCGGCGGCGTCGATGCCGGCACGGGCCTGGCCGATGACGGCCTGTTGCAGTTGCTCGGTGGCGTCGAGGTTGGCGAGCAGGGCCTGCTGGGCGGCCACTGCGCCTTCGGCCTTGGCCAGGTGGGCGCGGTAGTCGCGGGAATCGAGACGGACCAGCACGTCACCGGCCTTGACCTTCTGATTATCGGTCACCAGCACTTCGTCGATGTAGCCCGCCACTTTCGGCCCGATCACCGTCACATCGCCGCCGATGTAGGCGTCGTCGGTTTCCTCGATGAAACGTCCGGCAGTCCACCAATGCGTGCCATATACACCGGCCAGCACCAGTGCCGCGATGCCCAGTGTTGGCAACAGCAGGCGTTTGAGCAGGGGAGGTTTGGCGGCAGTCACCGGGGCAGCCAGGTCGGGTTCAACGGTGGGCATGCTGGTCATGGAGGATTACCTGTGGGTGCGGCGGTTAATTATGATGATCATAATATGACGAATGTAATATTTTGTGGCAAATGGTTTTTGCTGCCGGTCGTCAGGTGGCTTGTTCAAAGAGGAAGAGATTTTGTGAGCGCTGGAGAAACATTGTAGGAGCGAGCCTGCTCGCGAAAAATGCCCAGACAACGCGCTCATCCAGACACCCCGCGTCATCGTTGACGTCCATCGCGAGCAGGCTCGTTCCTACAGGGAATCGGGGTACCAGCAAAAGCCAGGTCGGCCCGAAGGCCGCCTGGCTTTTGCTTTTGCTTTGGCTTTTGATCTTCTTGCCCCCTCGAGAGGCCGAGTGGAGGTTCTGCGCAGTGGGCAACCCGGCATGGATGCCGGGTTAGCCGCGTACGGCCATGGATGGCCGATCGCGGCGGGCCCACGGAGCAGGACCGGAGCGAGGGAATGCCGAGCCTTGGCGAGGCACCGAACGTCAGGGGCAAGAGCCCTTGGTTACTTGGGGCTCTTCCAAGTAACCCGCTGTAAAAGCGGAACCGTCAGCCGCCGTTACAGCAGAAATGGATATGCACCCACTCCAAATGTGCAGCTATCAAACCCGCTCAAAAATCGCCGCAATCCCCTGACCACCACCGATGCACATGGTCACCAGCGCGTAACGGCCGCCGGTGCGGTGTAGTTCGTGGATGGCCTTGGTGGCGATGATTGCACCGGTCGCGCCCACCGGGTGGCCCAGGGCGATACCCGAACCGTTCGGGTTGACCTTGGCCGGGTCGAGGTCCAGTTCCTGGCTGACGGCGCAGGCCTGGGCCGCGAAGGCGATGTTGGCTTCGATCACGTCCAGGTCGGCGACGGTCAGGCCGGCGCGCTTGAGTGCCAGGCGCGTGGCCGGGATCGGGCCCAGGCCCATGAATTCCGGTTCGACGCCGGCGTGGGCGTAGCTGACCAGGCGGGCGAGGGGTTTCAGGTTATTGGCCTGGACCGCGTTGCCACTGGCCATGACCAGTGCGGCGGCGCCGTCGTTCAGGCCCGAGGCGTTGCCGGCGGTGACCGAACCGTCCTTCTTGAACGCCGGCTTCATTGCTGCCAGCTGTTCCAGGGACGTGGCGCGCGGATGTTCGTCGACGCTGAACAGCTTGGTGCCTTTGCGATCCTGGATTTCCACGGTCGCGATCTGCTCGCTGAAGTAGCCGTTGGCAATCGCGTGGGCCGCGCGTTGCTGGTCTTCGAAAGCCAGGGCGTCCTGCATTTCGCGGGTGATGCCGTTGCGCGCGGCGACGTTCTCGGCGGTGATGCCCATGTGGATGCCATGGAAGGGGTCATGCAGGATGCCGAGCATGTAGTCGATGACCTGGGCGTTGCCCATGCGCGAACCCCAACGGGCGGCCGGCATCAGGTACGGGCCACGGCTCATGGATTCGGCACCGGCGCCGACGACGATGTCGGCATCGCCGAGCATCAGGGTCTGGGCGGCGTTGATGATCGCTTGCAGGCCCGAACCGCAGAGGCGGTTGACGTTGTAGGCCGGGGTTTCCTTCGGAATGCCGGCGTTCATCGCCGCGACGCGGGAGATGTAGGCATCGCGGGTTTCGGTCGGGATCACGTTGCCCATCACCAGATGGCCAACGAGCGCCGGGTCCACGGCGGCTCGCTCCAGGGCGGCTTTCACGGCCGTGGTCGCGAGGTCGGCCAACGGCACGTCCTTGAGCGAGCCACCGAAGGTACCGATGGCGGTACGGGCGGCGCTGACGACGTAGATTTCTGGAGTGTTCATGGCTGGTTTCCTTTCGGTGGATTCTTATCTGTACTGCGATTGAGCAGGGCGTTCAAGGCGGTTTTCGCCTCGTCGGTATTCAGGCGTTGAATGAACAGCGTGTTTTCTTCGCGCAGGGTGGCTTCCAGTTCGGCCAGGCAAGCCTGTTTCATCAGCAGCCGGGACTGGCGCAAGGCTTGCTGGGGCATGGCCAGAAAGCGCTGGGCGATTTTTGTCGCCGCCGCCAGGCATTGTTCGCCGTCATCGAAGGCTTCGTTGGCCAGGCCCCAGGCCACCGCTTCGTTGCCGTCCAGGCCGTTGCCCAACAGGAGCAGGTTCGCGGCACGGGCATGGCCGAGCCGGCGTGGCAGCAACAGGCTGGCGCCAAATTCGGGGCACAGGCCGATGTTGACGAACGGCATGCGCAGCTTGGCGTTGCGGGTGACCAGTACTTGATCGCAATGCAGCAGCAATGTGGTGCCAATACCGATGGCCGCACCGCAGACTGCCGCGATCAGCGGTTTTTGCAGGCGCGTGACGACCTTCATCAGGTGGAATGCCGGGGCGTCCAGATGAGTCGGCGGGTGCTGGAGGAAATCCACCAGGTCATTGCCGCTGGTAAAGCACGCCGGGCCGCCGGTGATGATGATCACGCCGGTCTGCGGGTCTTCGTCGGCGGCCAGCAACAGCTCGGCCAGTTGCGTGTACATGGCGTTGTTCAGCGCATTGAGCTTGTCCGGGCGGTCGATGGTCAGCGTCAACACGCCGTCGCGTTGCTCGTGTTTGATCAGGTCGGTCATCGCAGGATCTGCACGGTCGGTTCAGGGCTGCCACTTTAAGCGCCGGACAAACCCCGGATCTATGGCAAAACGGGTCAACTGCACTGCCGCTTTTTGCCATGCCGATGTGCCCAAAAAGCGACACACACCCATTCGGGGTATGGCCGCGCCCGGTGAATCCACCAATAGTGGGGGCATCCGCTCATCCAGAGCCGAACTCGCTATAAGGTGCATTTGCTATGGGCAAGACGCTGCTTAAGGTGATTTCCAGTCTGTTTGTTGTACCGCTGACATTGAATGCCTACGCCGCTCAAGTGGACGACAGCCATACGCTGCGGTTGTACAACTGGGCGGATTACATCGGTGAAAAAACCGTGGCCGACTTCGAAAAGGCCACCGGCATCAAGGTCATCTACGACACCTTCGATGCCTACGAAACGGTGCAGGCCAAATTGCTCACCGGCCACTCTGGTTATGACCTGATCGTGTTGAACGCGTCCCTGGCGCCACCGCTGATCAAGGCCAAGGTGTTCCAGCCGCTGGACAAAAAGCTGCTGCCGGGCTGGACCAACCTGGACCCGAAAGTCCTGGAGGATCTGCAAGGGTACGATCCGGGCACCACGTACTCGGCGCCTTATACCTGGGGTAGCAACGGCGTCACCTACAACGTCGACAAGATCAAGGAACGCATGCCCGACGCGCCGATCGGCTCGCTGGCGATGATCTTCGATCCGAAGATCGTCTCGCGCTTCGCCGACTGCGGAGTGACCCTGCTCGATGCCCCGACCGAAGTCATTCCCATGGCCCTGAAGTACTTGGGTCGTGATCCGAGAAGCGCCGCACCGGAAGATCTGAAAGCCACCCAGGACTTGTTGTTGTCCGTGCGGCCGTACATCCGCAAATTCGACTCGGTCAATTACCTGACCAGCCTGCCCAATGGCGATGTGTGCATGGCCATGACTTGGTCCGGCGACTACGCCACCGCCATGGCCCGCGCCGCAGAAGCCAAAAAGAAGATCGACCTGGCCTACTTCATCCCCAAGGAAGGCTCGCTGATCTGGTTCGACAACCTGTACATCCCGGCCGACGCGCCCCACGTCGCCAATGCCCACAAGTTTCTCGAGTACCTGATGCAGCCGCAGGTGATGGCGGACGTGAGCGACTTCATCAATTACGCCAACAGCAACGCCGCGGCCACGCCGTTGTTGAGCGCCGATGTGCGCAACAACCCGGCGATTTACCCCGACGCGCAAACCCGCGAGCGGCTGTTTCCGCAGAAGACCCAGAACGCCAAGGACATGCGGGCGATTACCCGGGTCTGGAGCACCGTGAAAAGCGGCATCTGATTTGTTCGAACGTTAGTCAATTCGGTTAGAGGTTTATTTATGGCGACGCCAACACGCACCGTTTTTTCCCCAGCGGACGAGTCCCGGCTGGTCAAGGCCGACAAGGCTCACCATATGCACGGCTATCACGTGTTCGACGAACACGCCGAACAGGGCTCGCTGAACATCGTCGCAGGCGACGGCGCCTACATCTACGACACCCAGGGCAACCGCTTTCTCGATGCGGTGGGCGGCATGTGGTGCACCAACATCGGCCTGGGTCGTGAGGAAATGGCCGAGGCCATCGCCGACCAGGTGCGTCAGCTGGCCTATTCGAATCCGTTTTCCGACATGTCGAACAACGTGGCGATCCAGTTGTGCGAAAAACTCGCCAGCCTGGCCCCTGGCGACCTTGACCATGTGTTCCTGACCACCGGCGGCTCCACCGCCGTGGACACT
This sequence comes from Pseudomonas sp. EU05-FHT14B02, assembly GCF_058791055.1. NCBI lineage: Bacteria > Pseudomonadati > Pseudomonadota > Gammaproteobacteria > Pseudomonadales > Pseudomonadaceae > Pseudomonas > Pseudomonas sp. EU05-FHT14B02. The sequence continues at coordinate 22,214 of NZ_JBYTDD010000017.1, forward strand.
GCGTACCGGCTGATCCAGTACTACCAGAACTGCCGAGGAAAACCCGAGAAGAAGCACATCATCGCGCGGTTCAACGCCTATCACGGCTCCACCACCCTGACCATGTCGATCGGCAACAAGGCCGCCGACCGCGTGCCGGAGTTCGACTACGCCAACCCGCTGATCCACCACGTCTCAAACCCGAATCCGTACCGCGCGCCCGATGGCATGGACGAAGCGCAGTTCCTCGAGTTCCTGGTCAAGGAATTCGAAGACAAGATCCTCTCGATTGGCGCAGACAAGGTCGCCGGTTTTTTCGCCGAGCCGATCATGGGCTCCGGCGGGGTGATCATTCCGCCCCGGGGTTATCTCAAGCGCATGTGGGACGTCTGCCAGCGCTACGACATCCTGTTCGTCGCCGACGAAGTGGTGACCTCGTTCGGGCGCCTGGGCAAGTTCTTTGCCTCTTATGAGGTGTTCGGCGTGCAACCCGACATCATCACCACGGCCAAGGGCCTGACCTCGGCCTACCTGCCGCTGGGTGCGTGCATCTTTTCCGAGCGCATCTGGAAAGTCATCGCCGAGCCGGGCAAGGGCCGCTGCTTCACCCACGGCTTCACCTACAGCGGGCATCCGGTGTGCTGCACGGCGGCGCTGAAGAACATCGAAATCATCGAGCGGGAAAACCTGCTGGCCCATGTCGACACGGTGGGGGCGTATCTGGAAGCGCGCCTGGCAACCCTGCGGGACTTGCCGTTGGTGGGGGATGTGCGCTGCCAGAAACTCATGGCCTGCGTGGAGTTCGTCGCCGATAAACGCACCAAGGCGCTGTTCCCCGACGAGATCAACATCGGCGAGAAAATTCACGTGCGGGCCCAGGCCCGAGGCTTGCTGGTGAGGCCGATCATGCACCTCAACGTGATGTCGCCGCCGTTGATCCTGACGTTTGCCCAGGTCGATGAAATCGTCGAGACCTTGCGGGTGTGCATACTTGAAGTGGCGGCCGAGCTTGAGCAGAGCGGCCAGTATTTCGGCCAATGACTTCATCCGTCAGGCTTTTACCAAGGCCCTGTTCACCCGCTAGACTGCGGGGCATGAGCAAACCAAACGACGATACGCTGATCGCAATGCCCTTCGGGGCATTGCACAAATGGCATGGGGGAATGCGCGAGGCCTTCGCCCATATCGATGAGCCTGACGCCTTGCGACACCTGGCGTCGGCGTTGGCGCAACTGGTGTCCGTCGAGTCGATGATGATCAGCCTGGAGCGCAAGGACCGCGCGCCACAGTTGCTGCATCAGCGCGGGATTGCACAGGAGTATCAGGTGTCGATTCTTGAGCGCTATTTTGCCGGGGGCTATTTGCTCGATCCGTTCTGCCTGGCGGTGGAGCAGGGGTTGGCGCAAGGGTTCTATCACCTGGAGGAAATCGCGCCGGACAACTTTTTCGACACTGATTACTACAAGACCTATTACCTGAATGCGGGCTGTTCGGAAGACAGCTACTACATCGTCGATACCGGCAATGACACGAAGATTTCGGTCAGCCTCTATCAGGGTTTCGGCGGTGAATGCCTGAGCGCCGAACAGTTGAACCTGCTGCGCGCCGTAGAACCGCTGGTGCGTGAGTTCATCAGCGAATTCAGTCAACGCGGAATGCTGCGCAGTCGCGAGATCCAGTGCGATAAAGACCAGGGCATGCGCGATGATCTCAAGCACCGGGTGCAGTCGGCTTTCGAGCATTTCGGCAGCGATGTGCTCACCGAGCGCGAGCGGGAAGTGGCGCACATGCTCCTGCGCGGGCATTCGGTGAAGTCCACCGCCAGCCAGATGAGCATCTCACCGGAAACCGTGCGCATGCACCGCAAGAACCTGTACCTGAAGCTGGAGGTGGGTTCGCAGTCGGAGTTGTTTGCGCTGTTTATCGAGTGGTTGCGCAAACATTAAAAATTAAAAAATCGCAGCCTGCGGCAACTCCTACAGGTTTTGCGTACACCCGCAAAATGACGGTTGTACCGGACCCATGTAGGAGCTGTCGCAGGCTGCGATCTTTTGAATTTCTACTCAGGTGGATCGATTCGATCCAGCGCCCGGTTCACCGCCAGCTCGCCCAGCATGATGACTTGCGCGATACCCAATAGAGTATTGCGGCTCGATCCCTCCGCCCGGTCCGCCAGATCCATCGTCATGATATTGGCCGAGGCCAGCGATTCGCACGCATGGGCCAAGAGGCTTTCGGTATCGAGTTCAGGATTAACGAAAAACATCGTGCACAGTTTGCGTGGAGTGTCTCGGATATCGGCTGCTGAGGGAATGGTATCGGTGGGGGCGTGGGGATTATTTGAGTCGATGGTTCTGGAGGACGTTGCCGGATCGGTGTCCGGCGGGTTTGGCGTTACCTTGAACATTTCTTAGATTCCCGATTTGTGCCGGCACCACTTCCCTACTAAAAGAAGGGGTGGCAGCTGTACGCAGGTTAGTAGACCGGGGAATCTAAGAAGCCGGCGCGCCCAAGGACGCCCTACGTACAGCCACCATCAAAACGCAGGCGCAATGCCTGACTGATAGAAGCGTTGTACGACTTAGATTTAACCACGGGCTACTAAACCCGATCACTGACGATCAGTGACGCGAATCAAGTTACCGAGCGGCCCCAGGGCGCACAAGCCGGCGGATTCTGGCGTATCCGTAGGCAACGACGCAAGGTGATGTGGCTTTCGGGAAGTAAACTTGCTGACTTTTAAACAGGCAGGAACTTGATTGTAAAAAAGCCCTGAATTGCGGCCAAACCGGGTTCGCCCCGAGGGTTTTAACGCTGTCAGAAATCTCCGAGCTGTAAGCCTCAAATAGAGATCATAAAAAATCCTACAGACCTTGCGCGTCGTTATCGGGAAGAGTCCTACGCGCTAGAAGGAGCAATCCTATATCAACTGTCGCCACCTTCTTGAAAGCTGTCGAATGCTTGAACGAGGGATGGAAATGAAGCCTTTCCGTATGCTCTCAGGGAGTTCTGAACATGTATACAGCAGAGACTCGTGCGGAATTTTTCCAATGCAGCCTGAAATGAAATAAGGGAGTGTTCGGTGATGGAGATAACTATAAAAAAAACAAGAGTGCGATGGTTGTTGGGCTTGTTTGGACTGGCGTTAGTTGGATGCTCCACGGCGGAAAATGAAATGGCGGGAGGTAATCTAAAAGCGGTTAACCATACCCTGCATGCGATTAATTGGTTTTCCGTTAATGGGTACCGAGCTCACGGTGGAGGTGGAAGTACGTGTTGTATTGTTTTGCCGACCAAATGGCGTCCTGGTTTGAAGGCGAATATTGAATGGGAAGTCGATCCGGAGCCTTATGCAAAAATAAAAAGAAAAACTACTGGATATGGATTTGATGAAGATGCGTGGGCTGCGCATGAGGCAAAATTTCAGCGCCACAACACAATTGTGGATATTCCCGAATGGTCGGGAACGGATTCATGTGGTTTAAGCGTGCATTTTTTAACTTGCAATAAAATCAAGGTCACGACTTCGTGTTGGGGATACGGATCACCCAATAACCCAATTAAAGAACCCAAACAGATGAAGGAGCCAGCTGTATGTCCAAAGTAAACAATAATTCAAACGCCAAGGTATGGGCTCCGCCGGTTTTTCCAGTGGAGGGGTGTTTGCCTGGTGATGTTGTGAAGGTGACTGCCAATTACAAAAAGCAAATCGCCGAGGAGGTTTGCCACCAGCGAGGCGTCGACTCCAAAGGACAGTCCTTGGGGTTCGAGTGCAGCCACAGCCTGCACATCAGTCTGTTCTTCGATGGAACTAACAATAACGAGTTCAACGACACAAAGAAGAATCACCCGAGAGGCTGTATGGGAAAGCTCCCCGTGGGGGTTTTTCCCATGCAACCTGAAATGAAATAAGGGAGAGATGGGTGCGGGAGATAGCTATGAAAAAAAACAGGGCGCGATGGTGGTTGGGGTTGCTTGGGGTGGCGTTAGTTGGATGTTCCACGGCGGAAAATGAAATGGCGGGAGGTAATCTACAAGCGGTTAATCATACCCTCCATGCAATTAATTGGTTTTCAGTGAATGGTTACAGAGCGCATGGAGGCGGTGGAAGTTCGTGCTGTATTATTCTGCCTACCAAATGGCGCCCCGGCTTGAAGGCAAATATTGAATGGGAAGTCGATACTGATCCTTATGCGTACTCTAAATGGCCGCCGTTAGGAACTGATGGCTATAGAGCCGCTCAAGCCAAGCATAAAGCTAACTATCAGCACTACAGCACCATCGTCGAAATCCCAGAATGGTCGGGAACGGATTCATGTGGTTTAAGCGTGCATTTTTTAACTTGCAATAAAATCAAGGTCACGACTTCGTGTTGGGGATACGGATCGCCCAATAACCCAATTAAAGAACCCAAACAGATGAAGGAGCCAGCTGTATGTCCAAAGTAAACAATAATTCAAACGCCAAGGTATGGGCTCCGCCGGTTTTTCCAGTGGAGGGGCGTTTGCCCGGTGATGTTGTGACGGTGACTGCCAATTACAAAAAACAAACCGCCGAGGAGCGTGGTCACCAGCGAGGCGTCAACTCCAAAGGGCAGTCCCAGCGGTTCGATTGTTGCCACAGCCTGCACATCAGTCTGTTCTTCGATGGCACTAACAATAACGAGTTCAACGACACAAAGAAAAATCACCCGAGCAATATCGCCAAGCTCTTCCATGCGTCGATTCAAGATGATGATGCGAAGACGGAAGGCTACTTTTCTTATTACATGCCCGGTGTCGGCACACCGTTTCCGGAAATTGGCGAACCCGATTACAGTGCATATGGGCTGACGTTCGCAACGGGTGGTGAGAATCGAATCAACTGGGCGTTGGTTCAGGTGGCCAGTGCACTGTCGTACTCACTGAACAATAAAAAAGAAATTGACCGTATAGCTGCCAAGGGCCTGGTCAAAGAAATGAGCACCTGGCCGGCCCCGCTCATGAGCGTCCTGGGGGAAGGCAAACGGCGGCGAATCATGAATGGGCTGCTGGGGGATTTGGAGGAATGCAAAGCCAAATCTCGGCAACCCAAAGTGCTGGGAGTCAAACTGTTCGTATACGGCTTCTCGCGCGGCGCGGCAGAGGCCCGCACCTTCGTGACTTGGCTGAGCGAGCTGTTCGATACGCCAGCCGGTGCCGAGCTCCCCGAACAGCGACTGATCGGTCTGCCGGTCAGCGTGGAATTTCTCGGTGTGCTGGACACCGTCGCCTCGGTCGGCATCGCCCATGCGGCACCTTTTTTTGCCGGGCACATGGACTGGGCTGATGACAGTCAGTTGCTGCCCGACGCCGCGAAATTTCCGAAGTTCGTCAAACGTTGCCGGCACTTCGTCGCGGCCTTCGAGCAACGCTCGTGCTTTCCGCTGGACTCGATCCGCAACGAGGACGGCCAGTACCCGCCCAACACCTTTGAAGTGGTGTACCCCGGTGTGCATTCCGATGTCGGGGGTGGTTATCCGCAGAATGACCAGGGCAAGGCTCGCGGCGGTACTGATGAACTGGTATCGCAGATTGTCCTGCACGACATGTATGCCGAAGCCTTCGCTGCCGGCGCACCATTGCAGGTGCCGGAAACGGTGCTGCCGGAATGCCTGCTGCCATATAGACAATGGCGTGTCATGAGTCCGGCAACCGACAGAGAGTTTGGACTCAGTGACACGCTAGTCGAGCGCTTCAACGCCTGGCGCCACACCCTCCCAGGTATCACCGCCGACCCCCCCACCCACACAAAACCCTGGGAGTACAAACCCGAGCTACTCAGTACAACAGTGGAAGAAACCCTCGCCGATCAACTGGGCTGGATCACCGGCTGGCGCATCGGTCGTTATGCCAATGACCCGTTGCAGAACAACGACAGCTACAAGCATCAGCCGTTTTTCACCCAGGCCAACGAAATCACTGGCTACGAGACCGAACAACAACGCGAGGCCTACGAAAAGCAGAAAAAAATCATCCTGGCCGATCGGCTGAAGGCGCCTGAGGCGGCCACGAATCATCCCGGCCCACCCATCTATGAACCGCAGATCGACAAGACCCAGCTCAGCGAGGCGGCTGCGGAATTCAAGCGCGACTACAGAGGCTTCGACCGCAAGCAAACCAGTGCGGCCGGTACGATCACCGATGTGATCTTGCGCGACGCCATCTATCTGCTCAACGAAAACGATGAATTGCAAGACCACGCCGCGATCAGGGCGGCAGGTGATCTGCGCACCAAACAATTGTTCCGCGATGACCGAGGCACGCCCAGCAGCGACCCGCGCATGGCGCTGGTGGTCGCGTTGTTCGATGACCAGATACACGACTCACGCGCCTGGTTCATGCATGACGCGTTGAAATCCCGCGAGCTGTGGGCCGGTTATTTCTTCTATCGCATGACGTATTTCGGCAATGCCAACAGCCGGGACCTGGCACCGGTGGTGGTGGCGGGACGAATTCTGGGCGTGGCGATGCTGGCCGGCGCAACGGTCTACGGCATCAAGCGCGGTGGGGTGCTGGGCGGGGTTGGCGGGCTGGCCGCTGGCATCGGTGGCGCCACCATCGGCTATCAGGTGATCGACAAGGCGCGGGGTGTGGCGCTGCCGTTCCTGCCGGAGGCCGCGCAGTTGCTCAAACCGACGGCTCATATCGGCCAGGTGGCGGCTGAGCTCAAGCAGCAGATTGCCGAGGAAAACTATGCGCAGATGATCGATCGAACCACCGCCATGCTGCGCGAGGCGGGCAGTTTGTTCGAACTCACCGGGGAGGACGTCTGATGTTGCCTCTGGTACGCATGGGTAACGAACCTGAATGTCGAACTGGTTGCAATGTTTCTGGCTCTGTTCAAGCTGGGCTGGGCGCGCGCTAAAGTACAGGGCCATTCGGAAAAATCCACCGCCAGCCAGATGAGCATCTCACCGGAAACCGTGCGCATGCACCGCAAGAACCTGTATCTGAAGCTGGAGATGGGTTCGCAGTCGGAGTTGTTTGCGCTGTTTATCGAGTGGTTGCGCAAGCACTGAGAATTTCAGCTGGCACAAATCGAATGTGGTTTTTGGTTGACCACAGGATCTGTGGTCAACCGGAAGCCCAGATCACTCTTCGCGTTTGACCACCAGCGTCAGAATGTCATAGCTCGCCACCAGCTCACCCAACTGGTTGGTGACCTCCACATCCCACGCCACCACCCCTTGCGGGATGCCCTGCGGGCTCTTTTTGCCCTGGTCGATCTTGCGCTTGCAGGTCAGGCGCGCCTGGATGGTGTCGCCGATGCCTACCGGATTGATGAAGCGCAAGGTGTCCAGGCCATAGTTGGCCAGTACCGGCCCCGGAGCGGGGGAAACAAACAGCCCGGCCGCTGCCGAAAGCACGAAGTAACCGTGGGCGATGCGCTTGCCGAACTGCGATTCCTTGGCTGCGATCTCGTCGAAGTGCATGTAGAAGTGGTCGCCCGACAGGCAGCCGAAGTTCACCAGATCTGCTTCGGTGACGGTGCGGCGATGGGTCAGCAGCGACTCGCCGATCTGCAGGTCCTGGAAATGGCGACGGAACGGATGCACGTCGGTTTCGATGACCTTGGCCCCGCGCACGTACTCGCCGGTGACCGCCGCCAGCATGGTCGGCGAACCTTGTACCGCCGCGCGTTGCAGGTAGTGTTTCACCGCGCGCAGGCCGCCGAGTTCTTCACCGCCACCGGCACGCCCCGGGCCGCCGTGCTTGAGCTGTGGCAGCGGCGAGCCGTGACCGGTGGATTCGCCGGCAGAGTGGCGATCCAGTACCAGCAAGCGGCCGTGCCAGGCAGCCGCGACCGGGATGGCCTTGGCGGCGATCTGCGGATCCTTGGTCACCAGGCTGGCCACCAGGCTGCCTTTGCCGCGTGCGGCCAGGGCCAGCGCTTCGTCGAGATCGTCGTAGGCCATCAGGGTGCTGACCGGGCCGAAGGCTTCGATGTCGTGTGCACCACCTTCAGCGTGCGGATCGCGGGCCTGCAACAGGGTTGGGGCGAAGAACGCGCCCTTGTCGACATTTGCGCCACGCGGCTCGAAACCGTCGCGGGCACCAAACAGCATATCGCTGCTCTGCAACAGGCTTTCCAGACGCTCGGCCACGTCTTTCTGCTGATCGTGGGAAGCCAGTGCGCCCATGCGTACGCCTTCCACCGACGGGTCGCCGACCACCACTTTGGCCAGGCGATCACGCAGGCGCGTAGCCACGGCATCAATGTGCTTGGCCGGCACGATGGCGCGGCGGATGGCGGTGCATTTCTGCCCGGCCTTGGTGGTCATTTCCCGGGCGACTTCCTTGATGAACAGCTCGAACTCTTCGTCATCCGGGGTTACGTCCGGGGCGAGGATCGCGCAGTTCAGGGAGTCGGCTTCGGCGTTGAACGGCACCGAATTGCGGATCAGGTTCGGGTTGACCCGCAGCTTGGCCGCGGTGTCGGCGGAACCGGTGAAGGTCACCACGTCCTGGCCTTGCAGGCGGTCGAGCAGGTCGCCGGTGCTACCGATGATCAGTTGCAGACTGCCCGCTGGCAACAGGCCGGATTCGTCCATCAGGCGCACCACGGCTTCGGTCAGGTAGCTGGTGGCGCTGGCGGGCTTGACGATGCATGGCATGCCGGCGAGGAAGCTCGGAGCGAACTTTTCCAGCATGCCCCAGATCGGGAAGTTGAACGCGTTGATGTGCACCGCCACGCCACCGCGCGGCACCAGGATGTGGGTACCGGCGAAGGTGCCGAGCTTGCTCAATTGCAGCGCCGGGCCTTCGTGGACGACGTTGCCCGACGGCAGTTCCCGCGAGCCGAGGCTGGCGTAGGTGAACAGTGTGCTGTTGCCGCCTTCGATGTCGATCCAGCTGTCAGCGCGGGTCGCGCCGCTGTGGTGGGAAATCGCGTAGAGCTGCTCCTTGCGCTCGCTCAGGTACAGGGCCAGGGCCTTGAGACGCTGGGCGCGCTGCTGGAAGTCCAGCGCCATCAAGCCGCTGATGCCCTGGCGACGGCCGTGCTCGATGGCTTCGGCGAAGTCCGGACGCTCTTCGTGGGTGCGGGCGATTTCATGGCCGTCGATGGCGCTGCGCAGGACCTGCGCGCCGTGTTGGCCGATCCAGCGACCGGCGATGAAGCTTTGCAGGGTGGGTGCATGCAGTGCAGGTGAAGAGGACATCACGATTGCTCCTGGTTATGAAGGGTTGTGGCGTGGTGGCGGCCGCGCCTTTCGGAATTACCAAAGCGCCAGGGTGTAACCGACGATCAGCCGGTTCTCATCGAGGGCGGTAGTCAAGCCATTGCCGGAACGGAAGGTCACGTTGCGCCAGCGCAGGCTGACGTTCTTGAACACACCGCTCTGGACGACGTAGCTGATATCGGTGTCGCGCTCCCATTCGCGACCGTTGTCGACGGTGCCTGCCTTGACGTGGCGACCGTCGGTGTAGCGGGTCATGAAGGTCAGGCCGGGAATGCCTTGGGCCGCGAAGTCATAGTCGTAACGCAGTTGCCAGGAATCCTCGTCGGCGCGGGTGAAGGTGTTGAAAGTCACCAGGTTGACCACGTACGGATCGCCGCCGTTGAGGAACGGAAAGGCGCTGTCGCCGGACAATTGCTGGTAGGCGGCACTGACCTTGTGGGCACCGTGGGACACCGTGAACATGCTGTTGAAGTTTCGGTTGTCGATGCGCCCGGCTCGTTCGGTGCCGTCGCCACGGCTGTCGAAATAACGCAGGTCGCTGCGCAGGTTGAAGCCGTTGCCCAACGGTTGCGTATGCACCAGTCCGGCGAATTGCTGGCGATAGATCTGGTCGAGCTTGCCGTAGTAGTAGCTCAGGTTCAGTTGCGGGCTGAACGCGTAGCTGCCGCCGCCGAAGTCGAAGTGATCGCTGGTGGCGGCGCCGAAGCCGATGTCATCGTTGCTGGAGGAGTCCCGCAGGTTGGCCTTGGTCAGGCGTCCGGCATTCACCGTCAGGCCGTCGATTTCCTGGCTGGTCAGCAAGCCACCTTCAAAGGTCGAACCCAACAGGCGTGTGTCGTTGTAAGTTGCCACTGGCAACAAGGGCTGCAGGGTGCCGAGTTTCAGCACGCTTTTGGATACCCGCAATTTTCCGGTCAGGCCCAGTTCGCTGTACTCGTCGTCGGGCTCATGGCTCTGCGGGCCAAACGGCAGCAGCCCGGTGCCACGGCGGTCGGGACTGGAGTCGAGCTTGATCCCCAGTTCGCCCAGCGCGTCGAGACCGAAACCGATGGTGCCGTCGGTGAAGCCGGACTCGATGCGCGCAGTGAATCCCTGGGCCCATTCTTCGGCCTTGGATTGCGGCGCGTTGTCCTGACGGAAGTCGCGGTTGATGTAGTGGTTGCGCATATCAATGCGGGCCTTGCTGTCGCCGATGAAGTCGGCCATGGCGCTGGGGGCGATCATGGGCAGACTCAATGCGGCGGCCAGCGAAAACAGTGATTCACAAGACGTGGTACGTGCGGGTTTCATTATTTTTATTCCCTGCCAACTGATCGGTCGTCGTTTAGTGTTTGCTGGCGCCAGCGGCACCGATGCCGGTCATCGAGCGGATGAACTGCGCCAGATAACGGCCACGCTCAAGGGCTGCACGGGGCGAGGTGTCGGTGACGGAAAACAGCCATGCACTAAAGAACGCCAGGCTCATGGAAAACAGGGCCGGGTTGGAGTACGGGAACAGCGCCTTGTCGTGATGCATCACGTTGACCCACACCGCCGGGCTCAGCACCAGCAGGACAATCGCCGAGACCAGTCCGGACAGACTGCCGAGGACGGCGCCGCGGGTGGTCAGGCCTTTCCAGTACATCGAAAGGAACAGCACCGGGAAATTCACCGATGCGGCGATGGCCAGCACCAGACCGGAGAGGAAGGCAATGTTCTGCGACTCGAACAGCAGGCCGAGAACGATCGCCAGTACACCGATGCACAGGGTGGCGATTCGCGACACGCGCATTTCCTGTTGCTCGCTGGCCTGGCCTTTGCGCATCACGCAGGCATACAGGTCATGGGACACCGCCGAGGCACCGGACAGCGCCAGCCCGGCAACCACCGCCAGGATGGTGGCGAAGGCGACCGCCGAGATGAAACCGAGGAACAGGTTGCCGCCTACCGCGTGGGCCAGGTGTACGGCGACCATGTTGCCGCCGCCGATGATCGCGCCGCTGGCGTCACGGAACGCCGGATCGGTGCCGACCATGACGATGGCGCCGAAGCCGACGATGATCAGCAGCAAGTAGAAGTAGCCGATGAAACCGGTGGCGTAAAACACGCTTTTACGCGCTTCCTTGGCATCGCTGACGGTGAAGAAACGCATCAGGATGTGCGGCAGGCCGGCGGTGCCGAACATCATGCCCAGCCCCAGGGAAATCGCATCGATCGGGTTGGACAGCAAGCCGCCGGGGGCCATGATTGCGTTGCCCTTGGCATGCACGGCGGTGGCACCGGCAAACATCGCCTCAGTGCTGAAACCGAAGTGCTTGAGCACCATGAACGCCATGAAGCTGGTGCCGAACAGCAGCATCACCGCCTTGATGATCTGCACCCAGGTGGTGGCGAGCATGCCGCCGAAGGTCACGTAGAACACCATCAACACGCCGACCAGCATCACTGCATAGAGGTAGTCGATGCCGAACAACAGTTCGATCAGCTTGCCGGCGCCGACCATTTGCGCCACCAGGTACATCAGGGCCACGGTCAGGGTGCCGAACGCCGAAGTCAGGCGCACCGGGGTCTGTTCCAGGCGATAGGACACCACGTCGGCAAAGGTGTATTTGCCCAGGTTGCGCAGGCGCTCGGCAATCAGGAACAGAATGATCGGCCAGCCGGCCAGCACGCCCAGGGCGTAGAGCAAACCGTCGTAGCCATTGAGGAACATCATCGCGGAGATGCCGAGGAACGAGGCTGCCGAGATCATGTCGCCGGCAATCGCCAGACCGTTCTGGAAACCGGTCATGCCGCCGCCAGCAGTGTAAAAATCGCTGGTGGAGCGGGTACGCAGTGCCGCCCAGCGTGTCACACCAAGGGTGAATAACACGAACACCAGGAACATGCCGATGGCGTTCCAATTCAATGGGCGGGCCACGCCATCGGCGGCCATCGCAACATCAGTGACAGCCGCCAGCGGCAGCAGGAACAGTGCAAAAAGGCGGTTCATCGAGCGCACTCCTGCTTGAGTTTTTCATTCAGCGGATCGATCACGTTGTTGGCGCGATAGACATAGAAACCGGTCAGCGCAAAGGCCAGCCCGACGATAACGACACCCACCAGCATGCCCACGGTGGTCACGCCGCCGCTCAGGGATTGGCCGAGGGTAGAAGGGGAGAAAGCCACCAGCAGCACGAAGCCGTAATAGATCACCAGCATGGCCAGGCTCAGCGACCAGTACAGCTTCTGTTTGCGACGAACCAGCTGGATGAAATCCGGGTGCTGGCGGATGAGTTCTATTTCCTGGGGTGTCATGACGCGCGCTCCTTTGTTGTTTTTGTTGTTGTGTAAAGCAGGTACGGCCCGAGCCCTGTAGGAGCGAGCATGCTCGCGATGAACCTGAAATCACCGCGGGGTATCAGGCATCCAGCGTCATCGTTGACGATCATCGCGAGCAAGCTCGCTCCTACAGGGGTCAGTAGTCGGTGGGTCAGAGCTGATCGAAATCCAGCACCACCTTGTCGCTGATCGGGAAGGCCTGGCACGACAGCACATAGCCGGCGGCCACTTCGTAGTCTTCCAGGGCGTGGTTGCTGTCCATTTCCACTTCGCCTTCGATGACCTTGCACTTGCAGGTCGAGCACACGCCGGCCTTGCACGAGTAGGGCAGCTCCGCGCCTTGCTCGTTACCTGCATCGAGGATGCTCTGACTGTTGCGTGGCAGGTCGAAGGCGAGGGCGCGGCCGTCGCTGATCACGGTGATCTGGCTGACTGCCGCATCGACCTGGCGGGCGGCTTCGCGGGCGGCGCGTTTTTGCTCGCTGCCGGCGGCGGCGAACAGTTCGAAATGGATGCGCTCAGGTTGCATGCCCTTGGCCTTGAGGCTGTCGCGCACGGTCTCGGTCATTTCCTGCGGGCCACAGATGAAGGCAGCGTCCAGGGCCTTGACGTTTAGCCAGCGGCTGAACAGTTGCTCGCATTTCTCGGCGTTGATCCGGCCGTTGTACAGGTCGACGTCCTGCTGCTCGCGGCTGAACACGAAGATCAGGTTCAGGCGCTGCAGGTAGCGGTTCTTCAAGTCTTCAAGCTGTTCGCGGAACAGCGCACCGGAGCTGGAGCGGTTGCCGTACAACAGGGTGACGCGGCTGTGGGGCTCGGTTTCCAGGGTGGTCTTGATGATCGACAGGATCGGCGTGATGCCGCTGCCTGCCGCCACGGCCAGGTAGTTGCCATGGCGCGCCGGGTCGAGTTCGACGCAGAAATGCCCGGCGGGCGGCATCACTTCCAGGGTGTGCCCGGCTTTCAGCTGTTCGTTGGCAAATGCCGAGAAGCGTCCGCCGGTAACACGCTTGACGGCGATGCGCAGCTCACCGTCGTTGACCCCGGTGCAGATCGAGTAGGAGCGGCGTACTTCTTCGCCGTCCAGTTGGGTGCGCATCACCAGGTGTTGGCCCTGGGTAAAATGGAAGCTGTCTTGCAGGTCCTGCGGAATCTCGAAGGCGATGGACACCGCGTCACGGGTCTCGGCGCGCACGTCCTTGATGGTCAGGCTGTGAAATTTGCTCATTGTTGTTCTCCAGCTGGGACGGCCGATTCGCCGCTCAGATGCACTTGAAATAGTCGAACGGTTCCCGGCAATCGACGCAGCGGTACAGGGCCTTGCACGCGGTGGAACCGAACTCGCTGAGGACCTCGGTGTGGGCGCTGCCGCATTGCGGGCACACAACCTGCGGGTTCTCGCCGAGCAGGCTGCGCTTGCTGGTGCTGCCCTCGGGCGGCGCGATGCCGTAGGCGCGCAGGCGTTCGCGGCCGCTGTCGCTGATCCAGTCGGTGGTCCAGGCCGGGGTCAATTTGCGCTCCAGGTGCGGCGCCTTGAATCCGGCGAGTTCCAGTGCTTCGCGGATATCGCTCTCGATCACTTCGGTGGCGGGGCAGCCGGAGTAGGTCGGGGTGACCACCACGTGCAAGTGACCGGCCTGCCAGTCCAGATCGCGGACGATGCCCAGGTCGACCACGCTGACCACTGGCACTTCCGGGTCCATGACCTGCGCCAGGGTCGCCCACGCGGCGGTTAAGTCGCTCGGTTGTGCCGGCCGGGCGCCCTGGTCGCTGGCGATCAGCTCACCAGGTTGCATCGGGGTACGCTCGTGGCAGGCACTGCATTTCGGCCAGCAGGATGCCCAGGTGTTCGGTGTGCAAACCCTTGCGCGCATTCAGGTAGAAATAGCTCGGCGCGGCCGGCACGGGCAGGGTAGCGCTGGCGAAGATCTGCTCGACTTTGGCCTGCCACTGCGCGGCGACGCTGGCGATGTCCGGAGTGATGCCGGCTTCACACAGGCGCTGTTCGCTGTCATCGGCGGCGATCAGCTCAACGGTGAAACGCCAGACCTCGGGGATCGCCGCGAGCATGCGCTGGTGGCTTTCCTCGGTGCCGTCACCCAGACGCTCGACCCACTCGCCGGAGCGGCGCAGGTGATAGGTCACTTCCTTCACCGCCTTGGCGGCGATCCCGGCGATGCGTTCATCGCTGGATTGGCTCAGGCCCTTGAGTACTTCCAGGTGCCAGGCGTCATACAGGAACTGCTTGAGCATGGTCACCGCGAAGTCGCCGTTGGGTTGTTCCACCAGCAGCAGGTTGCGGTAGGCGCGCTCGTCGCGGCGGAACGCCAGATGATCGGCATCGCGGCCGTCGTCCAGCAGTTCGGCGGCGTACTCCAGCCAGTTGCGCGCCTGGCCCACCAGGTCGAGGCCGACGTTCATCAGCGCCAGTTCTTCTTCCAGTGCCGGTGCCTTGCCGCACCACTGGCACAGACGCTGGCCCTGGATCAGGGCGCTGTCGCCGAGGCGCAGCAGGTATTCGATCAGATCAGTCTTGTTGTCCATGGTCGACCTCACATGTGCCCGACTTCGGCCGGCAGCTCGTAGAAGCTGGCGTGGCGGTAGACCTTGTCGTCCGACGGATCGAACAGCGGGTCTTTTTCATCCGGCGACGAGGCGGTGATCAACGCCGAAGGCACGACCCACAGGCTCACGCCTTCGCTGCGACGGGTGTAGAGCTCGCGCGCGTTCTCGATGGCCATGGTGGTGTCGGCGGCGTGCACGCTGCCGACGTGCTTGTGGTTGAGGCCGTGCTTGCTGCGCACGAAGACTTCGAAGAGGGTCCACTCGGACATTTCAATTACTCCACATTGAGGCTCTGTAGGAGCGAGCTTGCTCGCGATGTACCCGCGAGCACCGCGGGGTGTCAGGCAACCAACGTTAACGTTGACGACCATCGCGAGCGAGCTCGCTCCTACAGGGGGTACGGTTGTCTTAGGCGGCGTTCTTGTTTTGTTTTTTGCGGGCGTGGGCGACGGCGGCTTCACGGACCCAGGCACCGTCTTCAATCGCCTTGCGGCGGGTGGCGACGCGTTCCTGGTTGCATGGGCCGTTGCCCTTGAGCACTTCGTAGAATTCGTTCCACTGAATCTCGCCGAAATCGTAGTGGCCGCGCTCGGCGTTCCACTTCAGGTCCGGGTCGGGGCAGGTGCAGCCCAGCAGTTCCAGCTGCGGGATGGTCTGGTCGATGAAGCGCTGGCGCAGTTCGTCGTTGCTCTGGCGCTTGATTTTCCAGGCCATGGATTGGGCGCTGTTCGGCGAATGTTCATCGCTTGGGCCAAACATCATCAGCGACGGCCACCACAGGCGGTTGATCGCGTCCTGGACCATGTCTTTTTGCGCCTGGTTACCGTGGCGCATCATGGTCAGGAGGATTTCGTAGCCCTGGCGCTGGTGGAAACTCTCTTCCTTGCAGATGCGGATCATCGCCCGGGAATACGGGCCGTAGGAGGTGCGCTGCAGCACCACCTGGTTGACGATCGCCGCGCCATCCACCAGCCAGCCCACCGCGCCCATGTCGGCCCAGTTCAGCGTCGGGTAATTGAAGATGCTCGAGTACTTGGCCTTGCCGCTGTGCAGCTTGGCGATTTCTTCATCGCGGTCGGCGCCCAGGGTTTCCATGGCGCTGTACAGGTAGAGGCCGTGGCCGGCCTCGTCCTGGATCTTGGCCATCAGTTGCAGTTTGCGTTTGAGGCTTGGCGCGCGGGTGACCCAGTTGCCTTCGGGCAGCATGCCGACGATTTCGGAGTGGGCGTGCTGGGAAATCTGCCGGATCAGGGTCTGGCGGTAGGCATCTGGCATCCAGTTCTTGGCTTCGATCTTGATTTCTGAATCGATTTTTTCCTGGAAGGTGCGTTCCTGTTCGGACATTTCCGAGAGGTCTTTTATGCGCTTGACGCCTGTTTCTACGAGCTGTGCGTACATTTTTGAGTTCCCGCCTTGAATCTGTTCTGGGGCATGGAGAACTTTATAAGCGATACAGAATTTAATATCAAACACAAAATGACGTGTCGTAATTGTTTTTTGTATCGCTTTGGGGGGTGGGGTTTTGGGTGGGTGTGCATATCCGTTTTTTGGGTAACGGCGACTTGGTGTTTCGCCCTTACGGCGACTCACTTTTTTTACAAGCGCCTAAAAAAAGTAAGCAAAAAAACGCTCGCCCCGAACGTCCGGCCCCTCGCTTAGGCTCGGGGTTCCTTCGCTCCGGTATTCATCCGGGGGCATTGCCCTCCGGTCCGCTTCGCTCGACCTGCATGCAATGAGTTCGACTGCGTCGAACGGCGCTGCGCGCCAGTCCCCGGATGAACGCCTCCACTCAGCCTGCCGAGGGGGCGGGTGGATCAAGATCAAGAGCTGCAGGCGAGCTAACGCTCGGCCTGTTGAATGGTGAAAAGCGTGGGGGTACACAGCCCTGCTTTTGCTCTGCTCTTCTGTAGGAGCGAGCTTGCTCCGGGCGGCGTTCCGACGATGGACGTCAACGATGACGCGGGCTGCCTGAATGCCCGCGGTGTCCTGGCGTTTTTCGCGAGCAAGCTCGCTCCTACAGGGGGAACGCATTCATTTGTGGTCAGGTCGGCTGTCAGGCCGCCTCGCTTTGGCTTTTGCTTTGGCTTTTGATCTTCTTGCCCCCTCGAGAGGCCGAGCGCAGGTTCTGCGCAGTGGGCAACCCGGCATGGATGCCGGGTTAGCCGCGTACGGCCATGGATGGCCGATCGCGGCGGGCCCACGGAGCAGGGCCGGAGCGAGGGAATGCCGAGCCTTGGCGAGGCACCGAACGAAAGGGGCAAGAGCCCTTGGTTACTTGGGGCTTTTCCAAGTAACCCGCCGTCAGGGCGGAACCATAAGTCGCCATTACCGAGAAAATGGATATGCCCCCCCCAAAAAAAAACCCCGCAAAAAGCGGGGCCATAAAGGGTGCAGCAGTCATGCTTTAGGACGTTTATCCACCACGTGGCAAGCCTTGCCCTCGGATCTCTTGATCGAGTGGAAAGGCTGCAAAACGATCCGCGAGCTGATCCCGATGTACGTCTTGATATGCCGGCTCAATTCCCCGCAAACAGCCTTCTGCTGTTCATCGCCCAGGTGCTGGTGCTCAGCCTTGAGCTCGACATGCACGTCAACGCTGTCCAGGTTGCCGTTGCGATACAGGTGGATCTCATAGCACTCGGCAAGCTGTTTGACTTTGAGGACCTGCTCCTCGATCTGTGTCGGAAACACGTTGACCCCGCGAATGATCAGCATGTCGTCGCTGCGCCCGGTGATCTTGTCGATGCGTCGCATCGGCCGCGCGGTGCCTGGTAGCAGGCGCGTCAGGTCGCGGGTGCGGTAGCGGATCATCGGCAGGGCTTCTTTGCTCAGGGAGGTGAACACCAGTTCGCCCATCTGCCCGTCCGGCAGTACTTCGCCGGTGACCGGGTCGATGATTTCCGGGTAGAAGTGATCTTCCCAGATGGTCGGGCCGTCCTTGGTTTCGGCGCATTCCATGGCCACGCCCGGGCCCATGATTTCCGAGAGGCCGTAGATGTCCAGGGCGGTGATGCCCATGCGTGCCTCGATGGCGCTACGCAGTTCGGCGGTCCACGGCTCGGCGCCGAAGATGCCCAGGCGCAGGGCCAGTTTGTGCGGGTCGATGCCCTGGCGCTCGATTTCATCGGCGATGTTGAGCATGTAGGACGGCGTGACCATGATGATGTCCGGCTGGAAATCCTTGATCAGCTGCACCTGTTTTTCGGTCTGGCCACCGGACATCGGGATCACCGTACAGCCCAGGCGTTCGGCGCCGTAGTGCGCGCCGAGGCCGCCGGTGAACAGGCCGTAGCCATAGGAAATGTGCACCTTGTCGCCACGATGGCCACCGGCGGCGCGGATCGAGCGCGCAACCACGTTGGCCCAGGTGTCGATGTCGTTCTGGGTGTAGCCGACCACGGTCGGTTTGCCGGTGGTGCCGCTGGACGCGTGCAAACGCACGATGTCGTGCATCGGTACGGCAAACATGCCGTAGGGGTAGTTGTCCCGCAGGTCGGACTTGGTGGTGAAAGGGAATTTCGCCAGGTCGTCCAGGGACTTGATGTCGTCCGGGTGCACGCCCAGCGCATCGAAGCGCTGACGGTACAGCGGCACGTTGTTGTAGGCGTGGTTCAGGCTCCAGCGCAGGCGCTCCAGCTGATGCTGGCGCAGCTCGTCGATGCTGGCGGTTTCCAGCGGGTCCAGCACAGGGTTCAGCACGGCTTGGGCAATTGGCATGTTCATGTGTTCACTCGAATTGTTTTTGTGTTCCAGCCCTTTTGCACAAGGGCTTTGAGTGCATGCCCCAAGGATACCTCTCGGCTCCTTGGGAATCGCGATTCTTTAGTGGGGTAGACGCTCGATGATCAGCGCGATCCCCTGGCCGACACCGATGCACATGGTGCACAGGGCGTAGTGGCCGTTCCGTTCCTCAAGCTCATGCAGGGCTGTGGTGACCAGGCGTGCGCCGCTCATGCCCAGCGGGTGGCCCAGGGCGATGGCGCCGCCGTTGGGGTTGACCCGCGGATCGGTGTCGCTCAGGCCCAGTTCGCGCAGCACCGCCAGGCCCTGTGCGGCGAAGGCTTCGTTGAGCTCGATCACGTCCATGTCGGCCAGGCTCAGGTTGGCCACTTCCAGCACCTTGCGGGTGGCTGGCACCGGGCCGATGCCCATGATCCGTGGTTCAACGCCAGCCGTGGCCATGGCCACGACCCGGCCACGGGCGGTCAGGCCGTGGCGTTTGGCGACTTCCGGGCTGGCCAGCAACAGCGCGCAGGCCCCGTCATTGACCCCGGAGGCGTTGCCGGCTGTGATGCTGCCGCCTTCGCGGAACGGCGTACCCAGTTTGGCGAGCTGCTCAAGGGTGGTGTCGCCGCGTGGGTGTTCGTCGTGCTCGACCACTTTGGCCGGGCCTTTGCGCTGGGGGATTTCCACCGCGACGATCTCTTTGGCCAGACGCCCGCTGGCCTGGGCAGCGGCAGCGCGTTGCTGGCTGCGCAAGGCGAAGGCGTCCTGGTCGGCGCGGGAGATGTTGAACTGTTCGGCGACATTCTCTGCCGTTTCCGGCATGGAATCGATGCCGTAGGTCTTTTTCATCAGCGGATTGACGAAGCGCCAGCCGATGGTGGTGTCGAAGACCTCGGCTGCACGTGAAAATGCCTGCTCGGCCTTGCCCATCACCAGTGGCGCGCGGGACATGGATTCAACGCCACCGACCAGCATCAGCCCGGTTTCGCCACTGCGAATGGCGCGGGCGGCGGTGCCGATGGCATCGAGCCCGGAGCCGCACAGGCGATTGAGGGTGGTGCCCGGCACGCTGACCGGCAATCCGGCCAGCAGTGCGGACATGCGCGCGACGTTGCGGTTGTCTTCGCCGGCCTGGTTGGCGCAGCCGTAGATCACGTCGTCAACCGTGTTCCAGTCGACTTGCGGGTGGCGGCGCAGCAGTTCGCGCAGCGGCACCGCGCCGAGGTCGTCGGCGCGCACGCTGCTCAGGACACCGGCGTAACGGCCAATCGGGGTCCGGACTGCGTCGATGATCAGGGCGTCATTCATTCGGGTTCTCCTGCGTCAGCACCGGGCCGCGCACTTTGTAGGATTTGCCATGGAACAGGGCGATCAACTGGCCCTGCTGGTTTTCGATGCGCACGTCGTAGTTGCCGGTGCGACCCGAACGGCTCTGCTCGATGCAGTCGGCGTTCAGCGTGTCACCCAGGCGCGCCGGGGCGATGTAGTCGATGCTGCAACCGATGGCCACGGTGGCTTCGTTGTAGCTGTTGCAGGCAAAGGCGAATGCCGAATCGGCGAGGGCGAACAGGTAGCCGCCGTGGCAGGTGCCGTGACCCTGGATCATGTCGGCCCGCACCGTCATGCCCACTCGCGCGCAACCGGGGCCGGCCGAGAGCAGGCGCATGCCCATGGCCTGGCTGGCGGCGTCGCGCTGGAACAGCGATTGCGCGCATTCACTGGCCAGGGTCATGGCTTCATGGTTAGTCATGGAATGTTCTCCCTTCGGCGACGCGGCGACGCAGCAACAGCGACGGCCGGTAGCGTTCTTCGCCATAACTGGCTTGCAGGTTTTCCAGCGTTTCAAGAATGTGGGACAGGCCAATGGCATCGGCCCAGGCCAGCGGCCCTTGTGGATAATTGACCCCGGCGCGCATGGCCAGATCGATGTCGGTGGCCGAGGCCACGCCTTGCAGCAGGGCGTCGGCGGCTTCGTTGGCGAGCATGGCCACGGTGCGCAGGACGGCGAGGGCCGGGCTGTCGCTGAGCAGGCTGACCATGAGGCCGGCCCGTTGCAGCAGGGCAACGCCTTGTTCGAGGGCTAGCGGATCAATGCCTGCCGCATGGCTGATGGCGATGCGTTTGGCATTGCGGTAATCGAACGCCAGATCCAGCAGGATCAGGTTGCGCAGCCCGTCTTCCCGGGCACGCTGGCAGGCCATGCGGCCATCGCTCAGGGCCAGCACGGCGTCACCCACTCGCAGCAATCCGCGGCCGTCGCGCCGGATGACTTCGACACCTTGCTCGCTCAAGCGCGCCAGCAAACCCTGGGCGATGCCAAGGTTACCTTCGGCGATACACGTCTCGACGCTCGCGCTGCTGCTGATTTCACCTGCTTGCGGGCGTTCGGCGCCTTGGGCGTAGCTGTAGAAACCCTGTCCGCTTTTACGTCCCAGGCGCCCACCGTCCACCAGTTCTTTCTGGATCAGCGACGGCAGGAAACGGGTGTCCTGGTAATAAGCGTCGAACACCGAGCAGGTCACGGCGTAGTTGACGTCATGGCCGATCAAGTCGGTCAGTTCGAACGCGCCCATGGCAAAACCACCGGCCTCACGCATCAGTGCATCCAGGGTAGGGCAATCGGCCGCGCCTTCCTGCAGCATCCGCAGGCTTTCTGCATAGAACGGCCGGGCCACGCGGTTGACGATGAAACCCGGTGTGGAGCGGGTGTGCACCGGTTTTTTGCCCCAGGCTTTGGCGGTGTCGTACAGGCACTCGGCGAGTGCCGGATCGCTGGCCAGACCGGAGACGATTTCCACCAGTGCCATGACTGGCGCCGGGTTGAAGAAGTGCAGGCCTAGCAGGCGCTGTGGATGATCAAGCTGCGCGGCGATGCTGGTGATCGACAGCGACGAGGTGTTGCTGGCCAGAATGCAGTGCTCGCCGCAGATGCCTTCGAGCTGGCGAAACAGCGCGCGTTTGACCTCAAGGTTCTCGACGATGGCTTCGATGATCAGGTCGCAGTCGGCCAGGGCTTCGATGGCTTCCACCGCTTGCAGGCGGGTGAGGGTGGCGCTGCGCGACTCGGCCGACAGCTTGCCGTTCTCGACTCGCTTGCCCAGTTGTCGGTCGATGCCTTCAATCGCTTGGGCGGCTACGCCGGGACGATTGTCCAGCAGCAAGACCGGATGGCCGGCCTGGGCCGCCACCTGGGCGATACCGGCACCCATGGCCCCGGCGCCGATCACGGCGATGCGTGCAGATGTGTTCAATGCGGTCATGGCTCAGCGTCCCTTGAAACTTGGGGTGCGTTTTTCCATGAAGGCGCCGACGCCTTCGCGGTAATCCTCACTGCGCCCGGCCAGGCGCTGCAGGTCTTTTTCCAGCTCAAGCTGTTCGTCAAAGCTGTTGCTCAGGCTGGCGTTCAGGCTGCGTTTGATCAGCGCCAGACCGTAGGTCGGTTGTGTGGCGAGGTGGCGGGCCAGTTTCAACGCTTCATCGCGCAGCTCGGCGTCTTCCACGCAGCGGTAGATCAGGCCCCATTGCTCGGCCTGTTCGGCGGTCAGGCGATTGCCGAGCAGGGCCAAAGCCTTGGCCCGGGCCATGCCAACAAGACGCGGCAAGGTCCAGGTACCGCCGGAATCAGGGATCAGGCCAATCTTGCAGAACGCCTGGATGAAACTGGCCGAACGCGCCGCCAGTACCAGGTCGCAGGCCAGCGGAATGTTGGCGCCGGCGCCGGCGGCCACACCGTTGACCGCGCAGATCACCGGCAGCGGCAGGTCGCGCAACTGGCGGATCAGCGGGTTGTAGAACTTCTCGATGGACTTGCCCAGATCCGGCACGGCGCTGCCTGGCGCGACATTGCGGTCGCTCAGGTCCTGCCCGGCGCAGAAGCCGCGACCTTCACCGGTCAGCAACAATACGCGCACGTCAGGGTTCTGCCGCACTTGCTTGAGTGCTTCCTTCACTTCGCCATGCATCTGGGTGTTGAAGCTGTTGAGCTGGTCCGGCCGGTTGAGGCTGAGCAGGGCGACGCCGGCGTCGATGGAAAACAGGATGTGTTCGAAGTTCATGGTCTTGGCGTTCTCTTGGCAGTCGTTCGAATTCGGATGTCAGTGGCCGCTTTATTGCCCGGTGAAAGTCGGGCTGCGCTTTTCCTGGAAGGCCGCAATGCCCTCGTCGCGGTCGCGGGTGCCGGCCAGCACGGTGAAGGCGTGACGCTCGAAACGCAGGCCGCTGGCCAGGTCGGTGTCCATGGCCTTGAGCAGCGCTTCCTTGGCCAGGCGCACCGCCAGTGGCGCCTTGGCCGCAATGCTGCGAGCGATGTGCAGGGCGCGCTCGACGGTAAATTCCGGTTGGGTCACTTCACTGACCAGGCCGGCGCGCTGGGCCTGTCGGGCGTCGATTGGCTCGCCGGTCAGCACCATTTGCATGGCCATGGATTTGCCGACGGCGCGCAGCAGGCGTTGGGTGCCGCCGGCGCCGGGCATGATCCCGAGGTTGATTTCCGGTTGGCCAAAGCGGGCGTCTTCGCCGGCAATGATGATGTCGGCGTGCATCGCCAGTTCGCAGCCACCGCCGAGGGCGAAGCCATTGACGGCGGCGATCAGCGGTTTGCTGAAGCGGGTGATGGCTTGCCACGAAGCCTGGCGCGGGTCGTCGAGGATGCCGACCAGATTGCGTTCAGCCATTTCCTTGATGTCGGCACCGGCGGCGAAGGCTTTGCGGCTGCCGGTGAGCACCACGGCACGGGTGTCGGGGTCGGCTTGCGCGATGTTCAGTTCAGCGGCCAGTTCGCCCAGCAACTCGGTGGTCAGGGCGTTCATGGCTTGCGGGCGCTGCAGGGTAATCAGGCGGACGCCAGGCTCGATCAATTCGACGGCAAGGGTCAGAGGCATGGCGGATGCTCTCACGGTGCACGCTCGGCGGGGTGCCGGCTCGTTATTGGGTCGGCCGCGGGGGCCGGTTTTGCCCAAGTATAGCTATAACGTGATACGTAAATGCAATACGAAAGTTGATTTAATGTGTCTTATTGGTGTGCGTTTGGATTTTTGATCTTCCCGCCGATGGGGGGGTGGTAGCGGGTTTTTGCTAGAAAACATTGGGTTTTATGGTGGTTTTAGAGGCGTGCAGGCATTCGTCGGAAAGGTGTATTTCAAGTGATACGGTTTTTAGTCTTTGTTCGGTTAAAAGTGATGTGATACAAAGTGAGTCACTATTTGCATCGCTTTGTGAAGGAAGCTTCCATGACCTGCTACAGCCTTGATGGCCTGACTCCGGTGGTTGATCCGAGCGCTTATGTGCATCCGTCCGCCGTATTGATCGGGGACGTGATCATCGGTCCCCATTGCTATGTCGGCCCGCTGGCCAGCCTGCGCGGGGATTTCGGGCGGATCGTGCTGGAAGAGGGCGCCAACCTGCAGGACACCTGCGTGATGCACGGTTTCCCCGACAGCGACACCGTGGTCGAGCGCAACGGCCACATCGGCCACGGAGCGGTGCTGCACGGTTGCCGGATTGGCGCCGATGCGCTGGTGGGCATGAATGCGGTGGTGATGGACAACGCTCGGATCGGCCCGCGTTCATTTGTTTCGGCGGCGGCGTTCGTCAAGGCCGGTTTCGAATGCCCGGAACAGTCGCTGGTCATGGGCGCCCCGGCCAGCATCAAGCGCACCCTCAGCGATCAGGAAGTGGCGTGGAAGCAGGCCGGCACACGTGAGTACCAGGAATTGGCCAAGCGTTGCCTCATGCAGATGCAGGTTTGCGAACCGCTGAGCGAGCCGGAAGCTGATCGCCCGCGCATCAGCGACAGAGGGTTGCGGCCCAAGGGCAGTGCCCTGTGAATACAAATCCCCTTGTAGGAGCGAGCCTGCTCGCGATGGACGTCAACGATGACGCGGGCTGTCTGAATGCCCGTATTGTCCGGACGTTTTTCGCGAGCAAGCTCGCTCCTACAGGTGGGTGCGATTAACAGGCAGGTTTTCGGTATATTCCTTTTCTTTTTTTGCACGGAACGCCCATGTCGTCCCTGACCCCCTTGAACCATCTGATTACACGCTTCCAGGAACAGACGCCGATCCGCGCCAGTTCCTTGATCATCACGTTGTACGGGGATGCCATCGAACCCCATGGCGGCACCGTGTGGCTGGGCAGCCTGATTCAATTGCTCGAGCCCATCGGCATCAACGAGCGGCTGATCCGTACGTCGATTTTTCGCCTGACCAAGGAAGGCTGGCTGACCGCCGAGAAGGTCGGTCGCCGCAGTTACTACAGCCTGACCGGCACCGGTCGCCGGCGTTTCGACAAGGCCTTCAAGCGGGTCTACAGCACCACGATGCCGGCCTGGGATGGTTCCTGGTGCCTGGTGATGCTCTCGCAACTGACCCAGGACAAACGCAAACAGGTGCGCGAGGAACTGGAGTGGCAAGGCTTCGGCGCGATTTCGCCGGTGGTGCTGGCCTGTCCGCGCAGTGACCGTAGCGATGTCAACGCGACCCTGCTCGACCTTGGCGTGCAGGAAGACACCATCGTCTTCGAAACCACCGCCCAGGACGTACTGGCCTCCAAGGCCCTGCGTTTGCAGGTGCGCGAGAGCTGGAACATCGAGGAGCTGGCCGCGCACTACAGCGAGTTCATCCAGCTGTTCCGGCCGCTGTGGCAAGCCCTGCGCGAGCAGGAAAACCTGCAACCGGCCGACTGCTTCCTGGCGCGGGTGCTGTTGATTCACGAGTACCGCAAGCTGCTGCTGCGCGACCCGCAACTGCCGGACGAGTTACTGCCCGGCGATTGGGAAGGCCGCGCCGCCCGCCAGTTGTGCCGCAATATCTACCGCTTGATTTACGCCAAGGCCGAAGAATGGCTGAACGCTGCACTGGAAACGGCTGACGGCCCGTTGCCGGATGTGGGTGAAAGCTTCTATCGGCGTTTTGGCGGACTGAAATAGCACGTCATTGTTCAGGGAGTGGTGCGGTTCAGGAGAGCATCCGATGTCGTGTGGATTGACGTAGACAATAAAAATAAGCCTGCGTGAGGCCTGACATGATTTCTACAACAGCACAGCGCCATGATGGGTTCGACCAGTGGATCCATCAAATCAACCAGATCTGTGGCGCCTTCAACGCACAACCCCTGGGCAGCGAATTTTCCGGACGTATCCGCGAATACCAGAGCGATGCGCTCAAACTCAGTTTCGTCGACGTGTGCCAGGCGCGTTTGTACCGTACGCCCCAGGAGGTCGCGGCGGGCGAGGGCGGCAAGTATTTTGCGGTATTCCAACTCGATGGCACGGCGGGCATGGCCCAAGGCGACGACAAGGTCTTGCTGTCCCCCGGCGACATCACGCTGATCGATGCTTCGCGGCCCAGCGACTTCACCTACGGCGAAAGCTCCCGGCAGTTGTCGCTGATCTTGCCGTATCAACTGGTCGAGCAAACCCTGCGTTTCAATCAGGTCAAGTGTGGCCACCGGATTGCCGCAACCTCGCCCATTGCGATGCTGTCGCACCGGCTGATCCTCGATGCCACCCGCCAGCAGCACCTGACCCGGCAGGAAAGCGAAGCGACCCTGGAGGCGATTGTCAGTCTGCTGCGCCCGGCGATCAGCCAGGCCGACGATTGCACCGATGCCCATGAGCGGATCTTCCGCAAGACGCTCACCTGCATCGACGAAAACATTCGCTCCGAAGACCTGTGCCCGGAATGGCTGGCGCGGGAAGTCGGCATCTCCACCCGTGGCCTGTACCGGATGTTTGCCAAGAAAGGGCTGGTGGTCGCGCGCTACATCAAGAACCGCCGCCTGGACCTGTGCGCCGAATCCCTGCGCCAATCGGGCAAGGAGGAGAAGTTGTCGGTGCTGGGGTATTCGTGGGGGTTTTCCGATTCGAGTTACTTCTCCACCGCGTTCAAGTCGCGCTTCGGCATTGCACCGGGGGAGTATCGCAAGCGGCATGCTTGATCATCTGCATGAACACCGCTTGACCCTGTGGGAGCCGGCTTGCCGGCGATGGCAGTGTGTCAGATGGCAATGATGCTGTCTGACACACTGCCATCGCTGGCAAGCCAGCGCCTACAAAGGGGCTGGACCCAATTGATTCGTGCAGCACCTGTAGGAGCTGTCTGGCGCCCCCATATTTCAACGCACTTGACCACTGGCCGACTTGCCTCGGCTGCAGATAATTTCGTTGTCTTTGGTGAGTATTTGGTTAAAGTTTCGACCGGTGAACCCCATTACCTTACAGTCTTGTGAATACGCTACCTCGATATGCCCACCACCAAAAAAATCCATGCGATAAATCCGTGTCTGATCCACAGTTCGCACTGCAAATGACTCAATTTCGGACATATCCCGGATGCCTACCGATTTGGGGACAAGGTTCTCGAGGGTTATATCACCGTCAATCATGCTGATCGTTACCCCGTCCGGACGAGTGACCCTCACGCCGCCCTCAATTCTTTCCACGAAGTTGCCATAAGAATGAGCTTCAATAAAATTGCCTTCCTCGTCTAACAGAATAATGCTTTCACCCTTTAATTCAGGCTCTGACGGGTTTGAGTCAAACGCTATCGTCACATCGTCTTTTTTATTTTTGCTCATTGTTTTGCTCCTTTTAGTTGCCAGAGTTGGCGGTTCCATTAATGAGCTGTGGCGAATTGCCGAAGTTGCTCAGGCGAAGGGTACATCGCACCCAATCAGCAACGAGTTCAATGCCAAGATCAAACAATGCTCAAGCTTCACCAAGTAGACTCCATTCAATTTTTTCTTCTTCGACGGTGAATCTATCGGCGAGCAAAAATCGGCTTTGCCGATGCTGAACGTTAAGGGTCGGCATGATCTCGCCCTTCTCGAAGCGCCGGGGCTCGCCTTTTTCCAGGCGCGACCAGGATTGACCGGCGATACTTTCCGCCAGCCAATAACCGGTATGCGTGCAGGCTTGGCCGCTGTTGCAGGTCGGTCTTTTGATGTTGTCGATCTGTATAAAGGCCGGGGAGCCTGGCATTGGCCGGCCTGTGGCGGGTTCGAGGACTTTGGCTTTGGCCAGTTGGTTGATCAGCGCTTCGCTGGGTTTTTCAGGTGGGACATTGGCCAAACGTTCTTCGAGCCATTGGAGCTTGCCGTCCCAGGCGGGCAACGTGGCGGGTGGCAGAGGGACGATCTCGTTGATCTCGGGGACTTTGGGATTGGCGTAGGAGTAGCCCGAGAGGATTTTCCAGATTTTTTCGTAGCGATCGGCGCGTTCGAGGTCTTCAAGTTGACCAAGGTAATCCAGCTTGTCGGTTGGTTCCGGGCCGCGAAAGCCATCATTTAACCAGGCAGCAGCGCTTTCATTACCTGCGGCTACGCCCATCTGGAATATTTCGAGTGCCTCCTTGTATTGCCCCTTGTTTTTAAGATGAATACCCAGATCGACAGCAGCCTCACCATTTCCCTGTTCTGCTGCGCAACGGCGCAACTGCCGCGCAACATCCGGGGCGACGTCGATCGGCGCCAATTTGTCGGCGATATATGCCTGAGCTTGCGCATTACCTTGGTCGGCGGCCTTGCGGTAGTAACGCAACGCCATTTCGTGATCTTTCTCCAGCCCCGCCGAACCGTTCTGCAGGAAAATGCCGACAAAGTAATATCCCGTTGCCACTCCCGCGTTGATCAATTGCTCACTCATGCGCAAATGCTCTTCACCACGGAGTTTGAAAGTTCCGCGCATCGCACCGTTCTGCAGATTGATATTGGCCTTGTAGTGGCCGTTTTCACTGGCGATGCGGTACAAGCGCTCGATCTCTGTATCAACAGTCTTGTCCTGCTTGAGCTGGTTGTTTTTTTGCAACCAGCGTGCGTAATGGAACAGCACATCGGCTTCGGCGGAGGCCGCAGGGATCTGCTCGTGTACACAGCTGAAAGCCAGCTTGGACTTAACTTCAGATAATGGGTTCAAGGGCGTCTCCTTGGTCGAAGTAGAAGTAGGATTACTGGTATCGCAGGCGACCAGCAGCAGACATGCCAGCAACAAGACCGGGCGCATCAGTCGAGGTCCGACAGTTTGGATTCGCCGAAATAGAACTCGACGAGGGGGGCGTAGGGAACAAGCTCGTCTGTCTGACGGCTTTTGTTTTCCTTAATAATCTTTTGCCAAGCTATAAACGCTTGTTCCGGATCGTCCTGTGCCCCTCTATTGTCCGTATGCATCTCCCACAACCGCCGCCGCAACCCCTGCGTCACACTTGCCCACTCATGCGCAATATTCAGCTCACTATCCACCTGCATACTGCGCGTGTTGATGTTGGCCGAGCCGTGGGTAGTGAAGACGTCATCAACAATCATCAACTTGGAGTGGATGTACACCGGCATCCATTCCTTGCCCGCCGGTGAGTCGGGGGCAACCAGTGAGCACACATGGACTTTCAGGCCGGTTAATTCCGGGAGTTGGGCAAAAGTTTCCTTCTCGATTGCCTCGATTTGGCTCTGGAGTGCGGCTTTGCGCCAATCGTTGTCTATATTCTTGCGCCGCTGGGCTTCCTTGGCCTCGTCGCTGAGATTGGTTCCGCCCAATGCGTCGGTGAGTTTCGTTAGCGTGACCAGGGCATGCTGCTCCAGGCGTTCGCCCAGACCGGACTCCAGCGCGGCGGCCTCGGTTTTTGCCTTTTCAATCCGCCGTAACTTGGTGATTGCAGGCATGGTATGGCCGCGCCCGAGGCTTTCGAGCATGCGTTGGGTGTTCACGGTGCCAGAGCCTATGCCGCCCTCGCTTGCATTGGTGATAACAAACAGGTGCAAGGGGCCGTGTATGGCGGGGTCGCGCCCGGCCTTGGTCTGGCCGGCGGCGACGGCCTTGATCAATTCGGCCAAGGGCGGCCAGCGGAAGTACTGGTTCTCGATGTAGATGAACTGGGTCGCGTTGTTGACGGCTTGCAGGTAGAGCTTTTCGATGTCCCGTTTGCCCTCCTGGGCTTGGGTGCGCAGGATCTGTGCGATCTGTCGGGTGGCGTCCGGGGAGCATTGCAGTTGCGGCCCCACCTCTTTGGCTTGGCGCAGGTCGAGCAAGTCCTCGCCGGTTTCCTTGCGCCAGGCGCTGGCGAAGTTGTGGTGCAGGTGTTCCAGGATCGGCCCGCTGACCTGGCTTGAAATGTCCTGACGTGGGGTATCGCCACGCGGTCCCTTGTTGGGGGCGGGTTTGGTGCCCTTGTCACGGTTCACCGCCAAATGGTCATTGGTGTCCCAGTACTCGTCGAGCATGTTGTGACCCATCACGAAACCGACGGCGCGGTCCGGTAGTTCATAATCGACGAGGACCGTTTTTTGATGATGGGTCGCTGTAGCGGTCAGGATGAATTGCGTCGTGGCGCTGACCTGCGGGTCGAGACTTTTGTATTTCGCCTGATGGGCTATTTCGGCCCTTTCAAACACGCTGAAACCCCGACTGACGAACACTGGAGTGCCGCGAGCCGCCAGATGTGCAGCGGCCATGTTGTCGGCAAGCGAACAGTTGACAAACCACTGGCGGTCGTAAGCATATTGCTCATCCGTGGAGGGTTGCATCTCCCGGTCGTAGTATCGGAATGGGCCTTTGCCAGGCAGGTTGGCTTCTCCGGCTTTACCTGCCGTATTGAACGGCATTTCCCACCCCAGTATCCGCACCTTGACGCCTTCGCGAGCCATGGCCATCAGCAATTCACCGATACGCGGCGATATTCCATCGCGGATGAAATACATCGACGGCTGAAAGCCCCAGCAAATGATGTCGACAGTTGCCTTGGCCTTTGAAATGGCCAAGTGCACGGCCCGGAACGTTTCTTCCCCATTGATCAACGGTTGATAGGTCGCCATTGCGGGAGGGTATTCGGTATTGCGCACATACCATGGCGGGGTACAGGTCACCTCTTGGGTGTGCTGGAGTGCGACCGGCGTCACGATTTCGTATTGGCTCATGGTGTTTTCCCTTCCTGATCACTTGCTCCTTCCATCACCGTGGCATACAGGCCTCGGTGATCCGTGTGCGATGTGGGTTGACTCACCTCGGCGTGGGCTTGCGAGGGATGGTTATGCAAGCCACGATTGGCCAGTTGCGCTTGTTCTGCATTGCGGTAGTCGGTAGGTACCGGGATCTGGTAGGTCACACCGTTGGTCATGACCAATCGGTACCCCCGTGTCACCACCTGATGATCGATCAGCAGTTGCCCGGAAGCGTCCAGCACACCTTGCTTGAGCTCGGCACCGTCGGCGTAAAGCGTGTAGGGCATGCCCGCCCAGACTTGGCGGTTGGCATTGGGGGCTTGCGATACGTTGAATCGCAGCGTTTGTTTGGACAGGCTTTGCGGGTAATCCCGATGCGTGGCCTTCATGCTCGCCGGACCGCTGTATTCGAAGTGCGCCGCCTTGACGTTGTGATCCCCCGCTGTACCCGATTCGATACGGCATTCATCCAGGCTGAGGTAACTACCGCCGCCGTTGAGGGTGATTTTCTTCTTCGCCGTGATGTGGATTTCGTCTTCGGTGCTGGTGATGTCCAGACCGTGCCGGGCGATCAGCTCCATACGATCGTTCTGCGCCTGCACGCTCACCGCGCCCTGATTGGCGATCATCTGGATGCCGAGCTTGCGCACGAACAGGCTCAGGCCCTGGCCGACGCCGATGAACAGGCGCTTGACCACACTGAGGTCGGCTTCGCCGCCCGCGTTGAGCATCAGGTTTTTCTCGGCGGCCAGTTGCAGGTGCTGGCCGCTGGTCAGGGCGATCCCTTGCGGGGCGCTGAGCAGCAGGACCTGGGACTTGAGTTGTTCCAGATCCTGACGTAGCAGATTTATCTGCGCGGCCACATCTGCCGGCTCGGCTTTGGCGGCCTGGGCGTCGACCGAGAGTTGTTGCAGTTGTTCGCCGGCCTGTTGCAGGCGGCCGACAGCGGCGGCCATGTCGAGCACCGCCCCCTGCGCTTTGGCCTGCCCATCGGCACTGATGAACAGGCCCTTGCCCGCCCGCAGGCTCCCCCAGTCATCCGTCCTCAGCTCAAACCCTTCCCCCCGCTTCTGCTTCTGGGCATCCACCAGATGCCCCAGATTCAGCTGACTCTTGCCCCCATAGTCGGTACTGAGCTTGACGTGCTCCTCCCCGCGCCGGTCCTCCATGCGCAGTTTGTTGTTGGCCGGGGTGCGCAGGACGTTGCGGGTGTAGTCGCGTTTGCCGAGGGTCACGTGGTCCGGGTGCTGGTCGTCGTGCAGGGCGTGGGCGATGTAGGGTTTGTCCGGGTCGCCTTGTTCGAAGGCGATCGCCACTTCGGTGCCGGCGATCAGTGGCAGGTGCAGGCCGTGGGTGTCGCCGGCGTAGGAGCGGGCCTGGCGCAGCCATTTGCTTTCCTGGCCGGGTTTCCAGGTGTCGCGGTCGAAGAGGAATTTGACCCGGTAGCGGCCTTCCAGGTCGATGTCGGCGTAGGGGTCGTTGGCCTTGGGGCTGGTGACGCGGGCCGGGAGGGTGCCGGCGATTTGTGGTTTGGGCGGGACTGGCGGGCGGAAGCACAGGCGTTCGGCGTAGGGCATGGCTTCGAAGCTGACTTCTAGGCTGCGGTCACGGGCGGCGCGGGTGGTGAGCCGGGTGATCACCGCGCCGGGGGCGAAGGCCTGGGGTGCGCCGCCGCTGATGTTCAGTACTTGCCCTGGGGCCAGGGTGGCGCTGCTGCTGGTGCCGCTGAGATGGGTCTGTTGGTTGAGGTAGCGTTCGTGGCGCAGGCGCGCGTAGAAGAAGCCGCTCTCGCTTTGCAGGTCTTCGTCCTGATGGTAGGCGTTGCCGAGTTCGGTGTAGGGCTCGGCGTAGTGATAGGCCTCACCGTAGGTGTGGGGGGCGCCGTGGGTGGTCGGCTCGCCACGGGTCTGGTCGACCTCGCCGTCGAGATGGGCACGGGCGTCGCGGGGGTGATAGGCGCGGACGCTGACTTGCTGTTCCACCACCTGGTGGCGGGTTTGCAGGGCCCAGACGGCGTCCTCGCCACTGCTGCTGAAGCCTGATGGCGAACGCAACGGCAACGTGACGTCGAACTGGTAGGCGCGCTGGTCGTCGCAGAATTCGACGACGTCGATGTTCAGGCGTTCGTCGCTGGTGCAGCGGTACCAGATGCCGACGTCGGCCAGCAGGCGGGTGATGAAGGCCAGGTCGCTTTCGTTGTACTGCATCACCTGTTCGCGGCGCGGGTACTCGCGGTTCAGGCGGAAGAAGAAGTCCTGGCCGAGGAAAGCGTGGCGGCTGCGCAGGATGCTTTCGACGATTTCCGGGACGGATTGCTGCTGGTAGAGGCGCAGTTGTTGGCCGCGGGCGAGCAGCGCCAGGCGCGGTTGCAGGGTGACTTGGTAGCGGGCTTCGTCGACCGAGCCGGACAGGCGTCGGCAGTGGCTGATCCTGCCGTGCAAGGTGCACAGCGGCTTGATGTTGGGGACTTCCCACGCCATCAGGGGCACCTGTGACGGCGCGGCGTGCAGGCTGAATCGGGCGTATTGGCCGAGCATCTGGTCGGCGCCGATGTCGAGGTCGCTGGCGGTGAATTCGATGCGGTAGGTGAACGGCTGGCTGAGGCCTTCTTCGCCCTTGAAGGCGAGGACGTCGGGGGTGGTGTCGAGGCCGTCGATGTGCAGTTTGTGGCGGCTGTGGTCGAAGAAGACGGGCAGATTGGTGTTCAAGTACGGACCTCCCTGGGGCAGTCGGGGAGGCGTCATTTCCATCCCCGTTCAAGCGCTCGACAGCTTTCAGGAAGGGAAAAAAGGTTGATATAGGAAGCTTCCGGCACTCGCGTAGGATGCATCCTAGTGTTGGTGCAACGTACCTGTAGGACTATTCGCGATCTTGTCGGCGCCACGTGCCGTGGCTGCTTTTGACAGGGTTGAACCGTTCGGATCGAACGCTACTTCAGAGCGCAGATCCTACTTGTTTAAAAAACCTCAAAGTTACTTCGTGAAAGCCACAGCGCCTTGCGTCGTTGCCTACAGTTACTCCAGAATCCGCCGGCTTGTGCGCCTGGGGACCGCTCGGTAACTTGATTCGCGTCACTGATTGTCAGTGATCGGGTTTAGTCGCCCGGCTAGTTTTCCTCGGTTGCATCAGCGTCATCCAGTCAGGCATCCGCCTGCACTTGATGGTGGCTGTGCGCATGGCGTCTTCGGGCGCGCCGGGTTTTGGGAAACTTTACCGGTCGACTAACTTGCGCACGGCCACCACCCTTCCGTTTAGTCGCGAGATGGTTGTGGCCCTTACTGGAGAAAATTCCCATGTTCAAGGTCACACCGAATCCGCCGGACACTGATCCGACATCCTCATCAGTAAATTTTGACTCAAGCACCCCCCACGAACTCGCCGACCGCATCCCCTCGGCCGCCGACATCCGTGCCACTCCACGCAAACTGTGCACGATGTTTTTCGTCAATCCGGAACTCGATACCGAATCCCTGCTGGCCAATGCATGCGAATCACTGGCATCGGCCAACGTCATGACTATGGATCTGGCGGATCGGATGGAAGGGACAAGTCGCAATACCCTGCTGGACATTGCGCAAGTCATCATGCTGGGGGAACTAGCGGTGAATCGGGCGCTGGACCGGGTGGAGTCGGTTGGGTAGGTATCAAAGCATGTTGCCTGAACACCACTAAACCTGTAGGAGCGAGCTTGCTCGCGAAAAAACGTCAGGACAACGCGGGTATTCAGACAGCCCGCGTCATCGTTGACGTCCATCGCGAGCGGGCTCGCTCCTACAGGTTTTGCGTTCGGCCTGGTTACTTCGGTGAGTTGAGGTTCAGGGTCGGCGTTTCATCGAAGAAGTTCCACGGTTTCAACAGCACATGCACCCATTCGGTCGGCATGATCGGCCACTCTTCGGCGCGGGCGATGTGGGTGGTGCCGGTGGTCAGCCAGACCACGTCGTCGGTGTTCTCGATGGAGTGGTTGTCCTGGGTGAACTGCCCCAGGCCCGAGTCCTTGTCCGAGCGGTTCGGGTATTTGCCTTCCGGGTACTTTTCCTCCGGGTTGTATTGCGTCACCCACAGCTGCTTGTCCATGAAACTCAGGCGGTGGTAGAGCCATTCCTCCTTGCCGAAGTTGGCACCCTTGGCCACCGGGTGCGTGCCGCCGGCATAAGGGATCAGTTGATAGGAAACCGGGTTGCCGACCTTGTTCTCCTTGCTGAAGTTGGTCAGCAGGCGCACGGTCGATGGGTCGAATTTCTGCGCCGCTTGCTGTTCGGTAGTGACCACTTTGGTCTCGGTCTGCATGGTGCTGGTGCGCGGCCCGCCACGGTCATTAGGCAACACCACCGGGTTCACTTCCACCAGCGAGTTTTGCTCGCCGTCCACGTCCATATCGAGACGGAAGTTGTAGATGTGCTGGTGCGTGGTGCCGACGATGTTGTGGTCCAGCAGGGTGCCGTGGCGCGTGTCTTCCCTGGCGGTGTCTTCGTGCATGGTTTTCGATTTCACGCCTTTTACCGCTTCGATACCGGTGGCGCCGGCGTCGATGCCGATGGTGCCGTTCTGCTGGAAGACCCAGTCGAAGATGTAGTCGTAGTTGCCCACGGTGCTGATCCAGCGCACCACCAGCTCACGGCGCTCGGTGCTGAGGTTGGGCTGACCCATTTCCTGGTGTTTGTATTCGGGGCCGGCGTAGCGTTCGAACACCGCCATGGCACGCGGGATCGCAGTCGGTGCGCCAGTGTAGTCGGCGATGGTGGCGTCCAGCAGCACGGCGTTTTGCGGGGCGTCTTTGCCACGGGCAATCGGCGAGGTCAGGGTGCCCATGCCGTAATCGCCGGAGTCGAGGTAGGCCTTGAAGTACCAGCCGACGTCCGGGTCGCCGTAAGGCACGATCATGCCGCCCAGCGAGCCTTCGTACATGATTTTGCGTTTCTTGCCCTTGTCGTCGTAGGTGACGGTGGACAGGATCGGCCCGACGCGGGAATCGAGGCGAACATGGAAGTCCCAGTTCTGCCAGTGAATGCTGTTACCGCTGATGGTGTAGTTCTTGCCCTCGGGCTCGATGATTTCCAGCGGTTTGACTGCGACGCCCTGGCGTCCGCGACCGTCATACGGCGTCGGTTTCATCGGCACCGGTATGAGCGCTTCGTCTTCGATCTTGATCAGCTTCTTCTGTTCCAGGTCGACAATCGCCACCAGGCCTTCAATCGGGTGCGCCCAGTAGTTGCCGTCGCCGGTGTTGAGGTAGCTGACGATTTTCAGCAGGCGCTTGTCCTGCGCCAGGCCGTCCTTGCCGTCGAAGAAGCCGACAGTCAGCGGTGTGGCCACGACTTTTTTCACGTCGTTGATGCCGCGCTTGGCCAGGGCCTGGGCGTATTCCGGGCTGGTTTCCACAGCCGTCTGCACCGTTGCGAAGTCGTCCAGCAGCACCATGCCGTGGGCGCCTTCGATTGGCTTCCAGGACTTGAGTTCTTTCGTGTCGAGGTCGACCAGGGCTTCGATCACATGCTTGCCGTCGAGCACCACGATTGAGGCCTCACGCGGCTGGGCGACGTTTTGCCCGGTGAAGACGAAGTTCCACACCTGATCCTTCGGCG
Organism: Pseudomonas sp. EU05-FHT14B02; assembly: GCF_058791055.1. Taxonomy (NCBI): domain Bacteria; kingdom Pseudomonadati; phylum Pseudomonadota; class Gammaproteobacteria; order Pseudomonadales; family Pseudomonadaceae; genus Pseudomonas; species Pseudomonas sp. EU05-FHT14B02. The sequence continues at coordinate 58,496 of NZ_JBYTDD010000017.1, forward strand.
GCTCCTTGACCGAGACTTCGGTGAAGCGGAAGCCAGGCTTGTAGTTTTCCGATTTTTTGACGATGTCCACTGCCGTGGTGATTTCGGCTGCGCTCAGGGGGTTGAGCGGGTTAGGGCGGGGCTCGACGACGAAGGTCTTGTCCAGCCCGGACTGGAACACCTGGTTGATAAAGTCCTTGGACATGAACGCCGTATGGTCCTTGAACACCACCGGCACCGTCAGCTCGATACGCTTGCCGTTGAGCATCGCCACTTTGCTGTCGGGCTTGACCTTGAGGTAGACCCCGTCCTTGGCAATGGTGAACAGGTTGGCGTAATCGTCCCATTTCACCGTGGCGCCAAATTCCTCAAGACCCGCTTGCAGCGGCACCATTTCGGCGCGACTGCCGTGGGCCTGGGCATTACCCGCCCAGAACGGCAGGCCGAGGGTGCACAGGGTGATGGCCAGGGCGAGGCGGGCCTGCGGTGTTCTCTTGGGCGGTGCTTTGGGGCTGAACATGTGTGAATTCCTGGGTGAAAGCCGGGTACGGGCATTTCTGCACTTTGTTACAACCAGTCAATGGCTGCATTTGAATGCCTGCCAGATTTCTTTGGTTCCGTGCCGCCATTGAGCTTTCCTGACGAAATGCACAATGGCAAGGGGATAAAGCGCCCTGTGTGGGGCCTCAAAATAGATGAGTCATACCCACTCACAAGCACAGGGATAAATTCATCTTTTTTGTGACTTCCGAAAACAGAAATCACAAAAAAGATGAGAAAAACCTATCGAGTTCACAAAATAAATGCCTTCGGTAAAGCCTTCGGACGCCATCTATCGTCTTGAAACCGCGCGCAATTGATTTGAGGTGGGTCGCCGCTCAAGAGGCTCGCCGCATCACCGATCGACTCATTGGATGCATGGAGGGAACGGTTATTGCCGAAGCGACGGGTGACAAGAGCGCGTCGACCGGGCGCGTGCAAAGATGACTGGTGCAAAAGGGTTCTCTATTGTTGTTGAGGGATTTCTAGCAGCGCTCGGACAGCGTGCTGTTAGTACAACGACAGAGAGGAAGGGGGGATTGACGGAGGGCTCGATCCCGGACCTAAGCGCCGGGACAGAGACCAAGCAGTCCGCTCATGACGGGAAACGTCAGAGCTAGAAGGCTTTGAGTAAACAGTAACGAACGAGGGCCCGTTCGACGCTCTGCTTACCTCTCAGGACCAGACCAATGGCGACAGTCTGATCCGCCTCGAAGATCTCGTAGAAGACGCGGTAACCATCTGTATTAAGTTCACGATATTGCATGACACCCAGCTCGCTCAACTGAGGGCTGACGGGATAACCGTAGGGGGTGGGCACGAGTTTATTTGTAATGATGTCAACGACGGAATCAACCCGCTGGTAAGCAGATTGCAATCCGTGATAATCAGCCAGATATTCGATCTGGTCTTCGATGCTTTGCTGAGCGATTTCGGTGTAACGAACGGTGAACTTGGTCATTTAGACTCCTATATTATTTGTGGGAAAACCTCCTGCTCAAACGGGCTTTCAGCTCATCAGTAGAACAATGCTTGCCTTGGGCATACTCGCGAGAACTGATTGCGAGCATTTTCACAAGGGCGACTGCTTCGTCACGGCGCTTATGGTCAACATAAGACTCCACAACATAGGCAGGAACACCGTTTTGCGTGACGACCATTGGCTCATCTAATGGCAGGTCGGATGCGTGTTTTTTCAAAAAACTTATTGTTTCGACTCGCATGAGTGGAAACCCTCCTTTGTGACGTTCGTCTCGGACGCCAACTAACTCTGATGGTTCTGTTTTAACGTGGCTCAGAACCTTCCGGGCGAAATTGCCCAACGCCAACCACCATACACCAAATTCAGACTAAAACAAGACCGATATTGATCTTCATTTTATTTGTGTAGTCAAGGTTTATTTTGTTTCCAGGCTCTCGGGGGGTTCTGACACCGAAAACGAGAAAAGCCCTGCAAGCGTAAACCTGCAGGGCTTCTCGGTCAGGCTGACCATTTCATTAAGCCCGCTCGCGCGGGCCTTTCTTTTAGCGTGGTGGACCAACCATTCGGAAGGTTCACCAAGCCAACTATTTGTGAAAATGAGCAGCTATTCTGTGAACCTGCACCCGGTGTGGGGTCGCAAACCATTGCTTCGAGTTAATAGGAAGCATTACTATTAACGCCCGTCTCCACAGCGCACCGCAATGACCCTCAAGCTGCCCCGCAGACACGGCTTTTTCGAGCATTACGAAGAGTTGGTTGGCACTTGGACCCGTCGTCTGAGGAATCGTCAGCAGGCCGAGGATCTGGCCCACGATACCTTCGTGCGGGTGCTTGAGTCCGATTCGGCGGTAGTGCAGCAGCCCCGGGCGTATTTGCACCAGACCGCGCGCAACATCGCCGTGGATGGTTATCGGCGTGAGGACCGGCGGGGCGCCATGGAGTCAGAGGCGATCGATCTCAGTGAGTCGCCGACCGGCGACCCGGAGCATTTCATGCACGCGATCCAGCTGGCGGATTCCATCGAACGGGCGCTCACCGAGCTGCCGGTCAACTGCCGCAAGGTGTTTGTCTGGCAGAAAATCGAGGGCCTGACCCAGGCCGAAATCGCCGAACGCCTGGGGCTGTCCAAGAACATGGTGGAAAAGTATATGATCCGCACGCTTCGGCATCTGCGCGATCGCCTGGACGGGTTGCAGTCATGACCGGCCGCGCCTTCTCCTCCCCAGCCAAGCAGGAACTTCCATGATGGATACTCGTGATTGTGCGTGCGGGCAAACAGCGGTTCGCGATGACGCGGCGCAGTGGTTTGTGCGTTTGCAGGAGCCTGTTGTCGATGTCGAAGTGCGGCGTCAGTTTCAACTCTGGCTGGAGCAGCACCCCCAGCACCGCAACGAATTCGAAGTGCTCCAAGGCTTGTGGAGCGCCGCCGACCTGCTACCGACGGCGCGCTTGCGGGCCCTGTGTGAAACCCCGTCAGCCCTGAAAAAACGTCGTCCCGTGCTGCGTTACGCGGTGGCTGCCAGCGTATTGGCGGTAGCGCTCGGCCTGGGTTTGTTCAGCAGCCTGAATCATCCGGCGCCTTATACCGCCGAGTTTTCAACGGCCCTGAATGAGCGACGCCAAGTGGCGTTGCCCGATGGCTCGGTGGTCGATCTGGACAGCCGCAGCCGGATTCAGGTGCGCTTTGAAAAGGATAGCCGCAACGTTGAGCTGAGCGAAGGCGAAGCGATGTTCAGCGTCGAGCATGACACTGGCCGGCCTTTCGTGGTCGCGGCGGGCGGCGGCAAGGTCACGGTCACTGGCACCCGTTTCGATGTGCGTCGCGGCGCCAGCGAAACCCGGGTGGTGGTGGAGCAGGGCAGCGTCAAGGTTCAAGGTCGCGACGCCGCCGATAACGATTTCATCAATCTGACGGCTGGCCTTGGCACCCACGTCGATGCTCAAGGCAAAGTTGCCGCCGCCTATGTCGTCAACCCGGCGGAAATGACCGCCTGGCGCAACGGCAAACTGGTGTTCAACAATGCCAGCCTGGCCGATGTCGCCGAGCAGGTCTCGCGCTATCGCGAGAAGCCACTCAAGGTCGCCAGTGCCGCGGTGGGCGATCTGCGCCTGACCAGCGTGTTCAAATCCGACAACACCGACGCGCTGCTCAAAGTCTTGCCGAGCATCCTCCCCGTGGCCGTGCGCACCCTTGGCGATGGCAGTCAGGAAATAATTTCAAAATAAAATTCAGGTTTTTTTCGAGTTCATCGTCTTCCTGTTCAACTGCAACTGGTTTGCATTAACAAACGCACACTCTTGCGATCCACAGGATTACGTTCGACGTGAAAATCTCCATCGCTAAAAACAACAAACTCCCCTGGTTGCCGCTGGCCCTCGCGCTGGCGGTCAACGTTGCGCTGCCCCAAGCCTTTGCCGCCGATGGCATCCGCATCCCGGCGCAACCCTTGGGACGAGCCCTGAGTCAGTTGGGCCAGCAAACCTCGCTTCAGGTGTTCTTCAGCCCTGAACTGGTCGCCGGCAAGCAGGCTCCGGCGGTGGATGGCAACCTTTCCCCGGAAGACGCGCTGCGCCAGTTGCTGCAAGGCAGCGGCCTGCAATACCAGATCGATGAAGGTTCGGTGACGTTGATGCCGGCGCCCGCTTCGGCGACCAACGGCCCACTGGAACTGGGCGTGACTGACATCAAGGTGGTCGGTAACTGGCTCGGCGACGCCGATGCCGCTGTGGTGCAGAACCACCCCGGGGCACGAACCGTGATCCGCCGCGAAGCCATGGTCGAGCAGGGCGCGATGAACGTCGGCGACGTACTCAAACGTGTTCCGGGCGTGCAGGTGCAGGACGCCAACGGTACCGGTGGCAGCGACATTTCCCTCAACGTCGGCGTGCGCGGCCTGACTTCGCGCCTGTCGCCTCGCTCCACCGTGCTGATCGACGGCATCCCGGCGGCGTTCGCGCCTTACGGTCAGCCGCAACTGTCCATGGCGCCGATTTCCTCGGGCAACCTCGACAGCATCGACGTGGTGCGCGGTGCCGGTTCCGTACGCTACGGACCACAGAACGTGGGCGGCGTGATCAACTTCGTGACCCGCGCGATCCCGGAACAGGCCTCCGCGGAAATCGGCACCACCCTGGAAACCTCACAGCACGGTGGCTGGAAGCACATCGACACCGCGTTCATGGGCGGCACCGCCGACAACGGCATGGGCGTGGCGCTGTTGTATTCCGGCGTGAACGGCAACGGTTACCGTGAAAGCAACAACGGTAACGACATCGACGACGTGATCCTCAAGACCCATTGGGCGCCGACCGATGTCGACGATTTCAGCCTCAACTTTCACTACTACGATGCCAAGGCCGACATGCCCGGTGGCCTGAACCAGGCGCAGTACGAAGCCGACCCGTTCCAGTCCGTGCGCGACCACGACAACTTCAGCGGTCGCCGCAAGGATGTGTCGTTCAAGTGGCTGCGGCAGATCGACGATCGCACCCAGGCCGAAGTGCTGACTTACTACACCGACAGTTTCCGTGGCAGCACCATTGCCTCCCGTGACCTGAGCACACTCAACTCCTATCCGCGCAGCTACTACACCTTCGGTATCGAACCACGGGTGTCCCATGTGTTTGATGTCGGCCCGACCACCCAGGAAGTCAGCGTCGGTTATCGCTACCTGAAAGAGGCCATGCACGAGGAGGCCAGTCGTGTGGCACTGGTCAACAATGAGCCGGTCGTGCGTCCGGGGGCGGACGGCCATGTCTATCAGGACCGCACCGGTGGAACCGAGGCCAATTCGGTCTACGTCGACAACAAGATTGACGTTGGCAACTGGACTGTCACGCCAGGCATTCGCTTCGAGCACATCAGCACCGACTGGCACGACCGTCCGGTACTCGATAACGCCGGTAAACGGGTGCCGGAGAAAAAACGCAGCATCGAAAGCAACGAGCCGCTGCCGGCCCTGAGCGTGATGTATCACATGTCCGATGCCTGGAAACTGTTCGCCAACTACGAAACCTCATTCGGCGCGCTGCAGTATTTCCAATTGGGTCAAGGCGGTATCGGTGACGAGCCCGCCAACGGCCTGGAGCCGGAAAAGGCCAAGACCTACGAAATCGGTACGCGCTACAACGATGACGTGTGGGGCGGTGAAGTGACGCTGTTCTACATCGACTTCGACGACGAACTGCAATACATCAGCAACGATGTGGGCTGGACCAACCTCGGCGCGACCAAGCACCAGGGTATCGAAACGTCGGTGCACTACGATCTGGCCGCGCTGGACCCACGCCTTGACGGCCTGACCGCGAACGCCGGCTTCACCTACACCCGTGCCACCTACGAAGGTGAAATCCCGGGCTTCAAGGGCCGTGACCTGCCGTTCTACTCCCGTCAGGTGGCCACTGCCGGCTTGCGTTACGACATCAACCGCTGGACCTGGAATCTCGATGCGTTCGCCCAGTCCAAACAGCGCTCGCCGGGCACCGGCGTGAACGCCGATGGCAGCTTCAACGGCGACTACATCACTGAAGGCACCGCCGACGGCCAGTTCGGTGACATCCCGGGTTACGTGACCTGGAACATGCGTGGCGGCTATGACTTCGGCCCGCAGGTGTCGAACCTGAAACTGGGGGCGGGGGTGAAGAACATCTTCGACAAGCAGTATTTCACCCGTTCCAGCGACAACAACTCGGGTATGTACGTCGGTGCGCCGCGCACGTTCTTTGTGCAGGCCAGTGTCGGGTTCTGATAGACCTGTGGCGAGGGGGCAAGCCCCCTCGCCACAATTCAGACTTTCAACACTCTCCCGCCAACGGCAACCGCCACCAGCAATACCGCCATCAAGGCAAAGGCAAAACTCAAACTGCTGCCATGGGCGACGAAGCCGATGACGGCAGGGCCTGCCAGGATGCCCGCATAACCCAGGGTGGTAATGGCCGGCACGGCGATGCTTTCGGGCATGACCGTCTGCTTGCCGACTGCCGTGTACAGCACTGGCACAATGTTCGAGCAACCGGCCCCCAGCAACGCATAACCCACCAGCGCCGCCTCCCAGCTCGGTGCGAACGTTGCCAGAAACAAACCTGCGGCGGCGGTCAGCCCGCCGGACACAATCACCCGCGTCGCGCCCAACCGCCGTACGATTTTGTCGCCGGTCAAACGCCCGGCCGTCATGGTCAAGGCAAACGCCGCGTAACCGAGCCCCGCATACGCTGTGTCGATGCCACGTTCCTGTGTCAGGAACACAGCGCTCCAGTCCAGCGCAGCGCCTTCGGCGAGGAACACAATGAAGCACATGCCGCCAATGAACAGGACGATGCCATGGGGCACGGCAAACGCCGGCCCCGAACTCTCACTGCCGTAGGGCAGCAGATGCGGCACGGCCTTGGCCAGCGCGATCAGCAGCAACACGATCACCACCAGCGTGGCCCCCAGAGGTGAGATCCCCAGGCCAAGCAATCCGCTGACGCCTGCCGCGCCGACAATCCCGCCCAGGCTGAACAGGCCATGGAACCCCGACATCATGTTTTTGCCGCTGGCGCGCTCGACGATCACCGCTTGCAGGTTGACCGTTGAATCCACTGTGCCCAGCCCCGCGCCGAACATGAACAGTGCGGCGATCAGCGCCGGAATCGACGACACCGTCGCCAGCAGCGGCAGGGCGGCACAGATCAGCAGGGTCCCGCCGGTCGTTACCCGCCGGCAGCCGAAACGTGTGGACAGGATCCCGGCCAGCGGCATCGCCAGGATCGAACCTACCCCCAGGCACAGCAGCAACAATCCCAGTGTGCCTTCATCCAGTCCGGCCCGGGCCTTGGCATAGGGCACCAGCGGTGCCCACGCGGCGATGCCGACTCCGGCGATGAAAAAGGCGATGCGCGTGGACATCTGTTCCAGGCGCCCGGGAACGAAGGTGGTTTGGCTGTTGAGGCTGGTCATAACAATCCTTGGCAAAAAGCGTCGCGTCCTCAACGGACAGTGATCGGCCTATGAGGGTTCGATCAGTGCCCGGAAAGTTTTACGGTCAAACAGGGCGATATGGTTGCACAGCGCCAGTGTTTTTCGCGATATGTTGAGCCATTCCAATGACACACGGAGGGCGCCATGGCGCAGAGGTACGATGCACGGGGCAATATTTACATCGTGGTAGCGCCCGAAGAACTGCGCCGTCAGGGCATCGACCTGCCCGACCAGGCCAGCCAGGCAGCGCAAACCCTTGAGGCCTGGGCGCTAGCCGCGATTGAGGCTTGCTGCAGTTGGGCTCCAGGCACTCAACCGCCCGGCAGCAAGGATCATCGCAGCGACGGTTTGCTGGTCGGACCGTTTCAGTCGTCGTCTCCCTTCGATCTGCTGATCGTCAACACCGATGGCACGCTGGCCGAGCGCAGCGGCAACGGGCTGACGATTTTTTCCCAGGCCCTCAGCGATCAAGGGCTGTTGCCGCAGAACGAAGCCTGTCTGCTCAGGGTTCACCACGACAAGGCTGATTCGCCTTCGCCGGGGCAGACTTCAGTGAAAGCCGCAGAGGTCGGGGGCGTGAAGGGTTTTTGGCTCGATCTGGGCCAGCCGGGATTCGGGCCGTCGGCGGTCAGTGCTCACGGGGTTGAAGCGGCGATGTTCAATGGTCGTGAACTCAGTCACGTTGAACAATTGTCGGCACTCAATAGTGCATGGTCGCACAGTCAGTTCGCGCGGGTCGGCAATCCCCATTGCGTGACGCTGGTGGAAAGTGCCGAGGATCTGCCGAGCAACGAGCAGATGCGCGAGCCGGCACTGGGTGAGGGGCTGACGCGAATCGCCTACGCCATGCCGGTCGGCGCAGGCCAGCCTTGTCCGGCGGGAATCAACCTGCAATGGGCAATGCGGGTGTCCGAAGGACACATCGCCGCGCGGGTATTCGAGCGAGGTGAGGGGCCGACGGCGTCGTCGGGGACCAGCGCCAGTGCAGTGGCCTGCGCGGCGTGGCGGGCAGGTTGGGTCAGCGCCGGGGAGGTGAAGGTGACGATGCCGGGTGGCACGGCGCCGATCTTGCTGGCGGAAGAGTTGGGGGAGTTGAGTCGGGTCAGTCTGTTTGGTACGGCTCGGTTAATTGATTGACTTCAAAATAGCTTTCGCGAGCAAGCTCGCTCCCACAGTGTTTTATGTCGTTCACAAAACCTGTAGGAGCGAGCCTGCTCGCGATGGGGCCAGTCCAGTCAGCGCAAGTTTCAGCTCAGCCCACTGAACTCTACCACCGGCATCGTCCGCTTCATCAACACCTTGCCATCGCGCACCGAGTACAGCGGCAACCCCTGGCTGCGGATGACCTCGTAGTCACTCTCCGCCGACAGAATCAGCAGGTTCGCCGGCCGCCCACGCTCCAGGCCATAGCGATCGCCGAGGTTCATGGCTCGGGCGCTATTGTCCGTCACCAGGTCCAGCGCACTTTGCAGGTTTCGATAACCGAGCATGTGGCAGATGTGCAGGCCGGCTTCGAGTACCCGCAGAATGTTGCCGTTGCCCAGCGGATACCACGGATCGACGATGGAGTCCTGGCCGAAGCACACGTTCATGCCTGCTTCCAGCAACTCATTGACCCGGGTCACGCCCCGGCGTTTCGGGAAACTGTCGAAGCGACCTTGCAAGTGGATGCTTTCGGTGGGGCAGGAGACAAAGCTGATCCCCGAATGCCCGAGCAAGCGAAACAGTTTGGCGCAGTAGGCGTTGTCGTAGGAACCCATGGCCGTGGTGTGGCTGGCCGTGACCCGCGAACCCATGTCGCGGCTGCGGGCCTCTTCGGCGAGCACTTCGAGAAAGCGTGAATGCGGGTCGTCGGTTTCGTCGCAATGCACATCCACCAGGCAACCGCTGCGTTCGGCCAGGTCCATGAGAAACTTCACCGAGCTGACGCCCTGATCGCGGGTGTATTCGAAATGCGGAATGCCACCTACCACGTCGGCGCCCATGCGGATCGCTTCTTCCATCAATTCGCGACCATTGCGGTAGGACTCGATGCCTTCCTGGGGGAATGCGACGATTTGCAGGTCGACCAGGTGCCGGCTTTCCTCGCGTACTTCGAGCATCGCCTTGAGCGCGGTCAGTTGCGGGTCGGTGACGTCGACGTGTGTGCGCACATGCTGGATGCCGTGGGCGGCGAGGGCCTGGATGGTTTTCTTTGCCCGGGCCTTGGTGTCTTCCTGGGTGATGGTTGCCTTGCGTTCGCCCCAGCACTCGATGCCTTCGAACAGCGTGCCGCTCATGTTCCAGCGCGGCTCGCCAGCGGTCAGGGTTGCGTCGAGGTGGATGTGCGGCTCGACAAAAGGCGGCACCACCAGGTTGCCGCCGGCATCCAGATCGTCAGGGCCCAGGGTCGGGGCTTCGATCTGGCGGCCGATGCTGCTGATCAGGCCGTTTTCCAGGTTCAACTCATGCAGGCCTTCCTGGTTGCGCAGACGGGCATTGATGATGTGCATCGGGCAGATCCTTTTGGCGAATCGTTTAGGCAATGCTCTTACGTTAGCTCGCCAGCGGCGATTCCCGCCAGTGACGTTGATCACCACCGTTCAAATGTGGGAGCGGCGGTGCGGCGATCCGACTTGCTCGCGAAGACGGTGTGTCAGCTACATAGATGCTGGATGTACTGCTGCTTTCGCGAGCAAGCCCGCTCCCACAGGGGATTGGGTTTGTTCTGGAGGATTACTGCAGGGGCAAAAACCGCAGCAGCGCCGCGACTACCGCTTCGGGCGCGTCTTCCTGAACCAGATGACCGGCGTTGGGAATCGGATAAAACTGCGATCCGGGAATCATCTGCTGCAAGGCCCGCCCGCGTTCGATGGGAATCCACTGGTCATCTTCACCCCAGAGAATCTGCACCGGGCAGCGAATCGTCGGGTACAGGCCCTCGACCTCGCAGGTATAGCGCTCGTTCATCTGCGCGATTTGCCGGTAGAACGCCGCTTGCCCCGGCTCTCCCAGCCACGGCTGAACATAGGGGGCGAGTTCGTGGTCCGGGATTTTCCGCTTGATCGCCCCGCGGATGTAAGTCGGCACAATCGCTTGCTGGATGTAATCGGGCAGCCCGCTGAAGGCGGCTTCATGCTGGCGCACATGCTGCACGAACGGCGACCCCCAAGGCGTGAGCGCCACCGGGTCGATCAGTGTCAGGCTGCGGTAATTCTTGCCGTTGAGCAGGTGCGCGCGCAGCGCTGTGGCACCACCAAAGTCATGGGCTACCACGTCGGGGCGATCCAGGCCCCAATGGTCCAGCAACTGCGTCAGCAATTCGTTCTGCACACCCAGGGACACGTCACCATCAACTTTCTCGGATTGCCCGTAGCCCAGCAAATCGAAATAGTGCACCCGGTGCGTGGTGATGAAGTGCGGGGCAATCCGGTGCCAGACATAAGAGGAGAAGGGCGTGCCATGCACGAACACCAGCGGCGGGCCGTCGCCGCGCACGGCGTAGCGCACGGAGTGCCCTTTGAAGCGATAGGTCTGGGGCAGTGGCCAGTCAGTCATAGGTGAGTCCTCTTGGCGGGTGCGAGGCAAAAAGCATAGGCATAAAAAAACAGCCGATAAAGGCTGTTTTCCATGTCATTGACAAACTGTAGGAGCGAGCTTGCTCGCGATAGGCGTCAACGATAAGGCGCGGCATCTGGCAGCCCGTGGGGCTCTGGCGTCCATCGCGAGCGAGCTCGCTCCTACAGTGGGCAGTGTTTTTATTCGCCGCGATAGATGCAACCGCTGGTACAGGTCTCGTGGATGCGGATCGCGCTGAGTTCCGGCAGCAAAGGCTTCAATTCCTGCCAGATAAACTTGGCCAACACTTCACTGGTCGGGTTTTCCAGGCCAGGAATGTCGTTCAGGTAGTTGTGGTCCAGGCGCTCGTACAGCGGCTTGAAGATCTCTTTGATTTCCGAGAAGTCGCGGATCCAGCCGGTGTGCGGGTCGAGGTCGCCGCTCAGGTGGATTGCCACTTTGAACGAGTGACCATGCAGGCGCCCGCACTTGTGGCCGTCCGGTACGTGGGGCAGGCGGTGGGCGGATTCGAAGGTAAACTCTTTGAAAATTTCCACAGTATCTTCAGCTCTGTTCAGGTGGCGTTCGCCGCAGCGATTCGGGCAGGTGGCGAGTTTACCAGTTTGTCCTGACTAAAGGGTCAGCAAGCGCTCGCCCAGGCGACCGTTGGCGGCCAGTTCGAGGAATTCGTCGCCCAGGCGGCGGCTTTCGTCCATGGTCGTGCGCCAGTATTTCTGCCGGCTCGGGGCATCGCCCATGAAACGCTTGAAGTCGTTACGGTCCGGCAGTTTGCCGTAGGGCAGGCGCGCCAGGTACTCCTTCGACGGCGCCAGCAACAGCACGTTCTGCAAGCGAGCCGGGCAGGCGCGGCGCCATGGCAGGGTTTTGTCGAACCAACCGGGAATCACCCGGTCGGTGAAATGCGGGTAAAGCACGATGTCGTTGCCGCTGTAGGGCAGGTCCAGGTGGTAATCCAGCAGACCGCCGTCGCGGAAGGTACCGGCGCCGGCGCCCGGCAGATCGCGCACGCCTTGCATCACCATCGGGATCGAGCCCGATGCCAGCAGGGCCTGGCGCAAATTGCCGGCATTGAGGGCGACGAAGCGCGACGGGAAGTCATTCAAGGCATTGACTGGCGGCGCCAGGCGCGGGTCGTGGATGATCAGGCGTTCGAAGTGTCGTGCCAGCCGCGCCCGGCCGCGCAGGTTGTCGGCGATGACCGACGACAGGCCCAGCCCGAGGCGGCCGCGATGATCGTCAGCCAGCAGGCCGTGGCTTTTGACCACCATGATGTTCAGGCGGTAATGGTTGTTGTCGAGGATCGAGGCATCGCGCCCGTCGAGCAGGTCATTGAGCATGCGCTGTGAGCTCTGGCTGATCTGCGCCATGGTCACGCCCTTGGCAAAGTCTTGCTCGGTGTACAACTGCCCGAGACGCCGGATGCCTTCGGCGGCGTCCGGCAGGCAGGCGCTGGCGAAGCGCCAGGAACCCACCGATGCGCCAATCAGCGAGCGTTCCCGCGGTGCCGCCGGCAGCCACTCGCCGAACAGCGCCAGGTCCAGACCTTGAATCCCCAGTGCCTTCGGACCGCCAGCCGCGCCAGGCAAGGTGCCGACGTCGGCGGCGTTCAAGCCGCTTTCACGAATGCGCGCAAAGGCACCTGGACCGGCCTTGAGGGTCAGGGAAGGGAACTTGATGTGGATGGCGGTCATTAAAGTCTCGAAGTCTGTTCAGCGGGCAGATTATGTGGGAGCGGGCTTGCTCGCGAAAGCGGTGTGACCGTCAACACATTGATGGCGATTGACACGGCCTCTTCGCGAGCCAGCCCACTCCCACAGGGCATTTGCGGTGTTGCCAATGATGGCAATTCAGTTTCAATTAAGTTCATCCGGTTAAGGTGGCGCCCACAGGCAGCACCTGAAGAAATACGGAGACACCCATGAAAACCCTGACCACCCTGTTCACCGCGTCGATCCTCGGCATGACCGCAAGCCTCGCCCACGCCCGGGAACTTGGCCCGGATGAAGCGCTGAGATTGCGCGACGCTGGTACCATTGTGTCGTTCGAGACACTCAATGCCAACGCGGTGGCCAGGCATCCGGGTTCCACCGTCAGTGAAACCGAGCTGGAACAGCGTTATGGCAAATACCTGTACAAGGTCGAGCTGCGCGATCCTCAGGGCATCGACTGGGATGTGGAATTAGACGCTGTCAGCGGGCAGGTTCTCAAGGATCATCAGGATTCGTAATGAAGGTGTTTTTGTTCAAGCGATGCACCGGTAGCCGGATGGCGCTGTTGCTTCTGGCATTTTGCTCGGCAGTGTTGGCCCGCGACCTGGATCAGGATGAAGCCCTGCGCCTGCGTCAACAGGGCGTGATCCTGCCGCTGGAGCAACTGCTGCTGCAGGCAATGGATCGCTATCCCGGCTCGAAACTGCTGGAAGCCGAGCTCGAAGAAAAACACGACGTCTACATTTATGAAGTCGAGTTGCTGACCCCTGAAGGCGTGGTCCGCGAACTGGGTATCGATGCCACCAAGGGCCACCTATTGAAAGACAAGGAAGACTGATCCATGCGTTTGCTTCTGGTGGAAGACCATGTGCCCCTGGCCGACGAACTGCTGGCCGGCCTGAACCGGCAGGGTTATGCGGTGGACTGGCTGGCCGACGGTCGCGACGCGGTGCATCAGGGCAGCACCGAGCCTTACGACCTGATCATCCTCGACCTCGGTTTGCCCGGCGTGCCGGGGCTTGAGGTGCTGGCGCAATGGCGCGCGGCGGGGCTGGCCACGCCGGTGCTGATCCTGACGGCTCGAGACTCCTGGGCCGAACGCATCGAAGGCCTCAAGGCCGGCGCCGACGACTACCTGACCAAGCCATTCCATCCCGAAGAGTTGTTTTTGCGCATCCAGGCGTTATTGCGCCGCTCCCATGGACAGGTCAACCAGCCAACGCTCAAGGCTGCCGGGTTGCATCTGGACGAAGGTCGCCAGTGCGTTGTGCGCGACGGTGCGGACATTCAACTGACCGCCGCGGAGTTTCGCCTGTTGCGTTATTTCATGCTGCACCCCGAGCAGATCCTCTCCAAAAGCCACCTCGCCGAACACCTCTACGACGGTGAAACCGAGCGCGATTCCAATGTGCTGGAAGTCCACGTCAACCACTTGCGCCGCAAGCTCGGCAAAAGTGTGATTGAAACCCGTCGCGGCCAGGGTTATCTGTTCGGCGGGCAAGCCCGGTGAGATCTATCCAGCGCCGCTTGAGCCTGGGCCTGATCAGCGTGATGGTGGTCGTTGGCCTGGTGCTGGCGCAAACCAGCCTGTGGCTGTTCGAGTTGGGGTTGCAGCGCTACCTCGAAGCCGGGTTGCGCAATGACAGCGAGAACCTGCTGGCGGCACTGGTGCGCGGGCCGCAAGGCTTGCAACTGGATGAGCGACGCCTGTCACCGGCTTATCAACGGCCGTTCTCCGGGCATTATTTCCGTATCGATTTCGCCGACGGCCATTGGCGTTCCCGTTCTTTATGGGATCAGGAACTGCCGGTGCTCGATCACCCCGGCCTGCATGGCAACTTGCAATTGGGGCCGGAAGGGCAACAGTTACTGGTGCTGCGTACCGACTATCGACGTTCTGGGTTGCCGATCTCCATCAGCGTCGCCGAGGATTACACGCCCATTCGCGAAAGCTTCCGACGCATGCAACAGCTCGGGTTTGGCCTCGGTTTGACGGCGCTGTTGCTGATTCTGCTGCTGCAACGGATTACCGTGCGCCGGGCCTTGCGTCCGCTGGAGCAGGCCCGCGAGCAGATTGCGCAACTTCAACAGGGCCAGCGTTCGCAACTCGATGATCAGGTGCCGGTGGAACTGGAACCACTGGTGGCGCAGATCAACCATTTGCTGGCCCACACCGAGGACAGCCTCAAGCGCTCACGCAATGCCTTGGGTAACCTCGGCCACGCCTTGAAAACTCCGCTGGCGGTGCTGTTGAGCCTGGCTTCAAGCGAGCAACTCGACGCGCACCCGCAATTACGCAAGGTCCTCAAGGAGCAACTGGAGCACGTCCAGCAACGGCTCAATCGGGAACTCAATCGTGCGAGGTTGTCTGGCGATGCGTTGCCGGGCGCACTGTTTGATTGCGATGCAGAACTCCCCGGGTTGCTGGCCACGCTGAACATGATCCATGGCGAACACCTGGCGCTGAGCTACCGCGCACCCACCGGCCTGCAATTGCCCTGGGATCGCGAAGACCTGCTGGAGCTGTTGGGCAATCTGCTGGATAACGCCTGCAAGTGGGCGGATGCCGAGGTTCGCCTGAGTGTGGCCGAGACTGCAGAGGGCTTTGAACTCAGCGTGGAAGATGACGGCCCGGGCATTCCCGAAGAGCGTCGCGATCAGGTGTTCGGCCGAGGAACGCGGCTGGATGAGCAAACCCATGGGCATGGTTTGGGGCTGGGTATCGTGCGCGACATCGTCGATAGCTGGGGCGGCAAACTGTCGTTGCTGGAAAGCGAATGGGGCGGGTTGAAGGTCGTCATCGAGTTGCCTAAACATACTTGAAGCCACACCAGGAACCCTGTGGGAGCGAGCAAGCCCGCTCCCACATGGAAACTGCCCGACTCAGGTGTGATGAATCTCCCGATCCTTGGTTTCCGGCATGAAGAAAATACCCAGCACCGCCGTCATCACCGCGATGACAATCGGATACCACAGCCCGTAGTAGATATCCCCCGTGGCCGCCACCATGGCGAACGCCACCGTCGGCAGGAAGCCACCAAACCAGCCATTGCCGATGTGGTAGGGAAGCGACATCGAGGTGTAGCGGATGCGTGCCGGGAACAGTTCCACCAGCCAGGCGGCAATCGGCCCATAGACCATGGTCACGTAGATCACCAGGATCGTCAGCAATAGCAACACCATCGGATAATTGGTCTTTGCCGGGTCGGCCTTTTCGGGGTAGCCGGCGTCCTTGAGGGCGGTGGCGAGGGTGGCGGCAAAGGCGTCGTTCCTGGCCTTGAAGTCGGCGGCCGGCATGCCGGTGCCCTCGAAGCTCTCGATCACTTTATCGCCAATGCGCACCTGCGCAACGGCGCCCGGCTCGGCATCCACGTTCTTGTAGGGGATTGCCCTTTTGGCCAGCACGGTCTTGGCCAAGTCACAGGAACTGGTGAATTTGGCCTTGCCCACCGGGTCGAACTGGAACGAACACTGGGCGGGATTGGCGACGACCGTGACCGGATTCTTCTCCTGCGCAATGAACACGTCGGGGTTACCGTACTGGGTCAGCGCATGGAAGATCGGGAAGTAAGTCAGGGCCGCGAGGATGCAGCCGGCCATGATGATGCCCTTGCGCCCGATACGGTCGGACAGGCTGCCGAAAATGACGAAGAACGGCGTGCCGATCAGCAGGGAGCCGGCAATCAGCAGGTTCGCGGTTTGCGGTTCGATCTTCAGCGTCTGCAACAGGAAGAACAGCGCATAGAATTGCCCGGTGTACCAGACCACTGCCTGGCCGGCGGTGCCGCCGAGCAGTGCCATGATCACGATCTTCAGGTTCTCCCAGCGTGCGAAAGATTCAGTCAGCGGCGCCTTGGAAGACTTGCCTTCGGCCTTCATTTTCACAAACACCGGCGACTCGTTGAGCTGCAAGCGGATGTACACCGAGATAATCAGCAGCAGGATCGACAGCAGGAACGGAATCCGCCAGCCCCAGGCTTCGAAGGCTTCGGTGCCCAGAACGGTACGGCAGGCGAGGATCACCAACAGTGAAAGAAACAGGCCGAGGGTTGCTGTGGTCTGGATCCACGAGGTGAAGAAGCCGCGTTTGCCCTTGGGCGCATGTTCAGCCACGTAGGTCGCTGCGCCGCCGTACTCACCGCCCAGCGCCAGGCCTTGCAACAGGCGCAGGCTGATCAGGATGATCGGCGCGGCGACGCCGATGGTCGCGTAGCCGGGCAGTAAACCCACCACGGCCGTGGAGATACCCATGATCACGATCGTGATGAGAAACGTATGTTTGCGCCCGATCATGTCGCCCAACCGACCGAACACGATGGCGCCGAGGGGCCGCACGGCGAAGCCGGCGGCGAAGGCGAGCAGGGCGAAGATGAAGGACGTCGTTTCGTTGACACCGGCGAAGAAGTGCTTGGCGATGATCGCCGCGAGGGAGCCGTACAGGTAGAAGTCGTACCATTCGAACACGGTGCCCAGGGACGAGGCGAAGATGACCTTGCGCTCCTCCCGGGTGAGCCCGCGGTTGGGCGTGCTGCCCGTGGTTGCATTGTCGATTGCTGCCATGAGTATTCTCCGTCTTGCTCTTGTTGTAGGCCGGAGTTCCCACCAACACTTACCGTACCCAGGCCCTGGGGCTGAAGTCTTCGGATTACGTGGCTTGCATTCAGATTGACGCCAGAAGGCGCTGCAAGGTTCCATGAAGCACAATCGGCTTGCGGAAGATATCCACTTGCCATCATTTGATTGAGCAGCACGACACCTGTAGGAGCGAGCTTGCTCGCGAAGGAGTGTCAGCTACCGTGGTGTCGACTGACACACCATCGCGAGCAAGCTCGCTCCTACAGAGGGGATGTTGCCGGGCTTAAACGCGGAACTGATCCATCAGGCTCTGCTGCTGGTTCGCCAGGCTATTGAGCGACTGGCTGACCCGCGCCGATTCATTGGCCTGGCCCGACAGCGATTCGGTCACGTCGCGGATGGTCGCCACGTTGTTGTTGATCTCCTCGGCCACCGCGCTTTGCTCTTCGGCGGCACTGGCGATCTGCATATTCATGTCGTTGATCACGGTCACCGCGTCACCGATCTGGCGCAGCGCCGTCACGGCCTGGCCAACCTGCTCGACACTGCCCTGGGCCTGACGATGGCTGTTGTTCATCGAACCCACCACCTCCTGGGTGCCGTTTTGCAGTTGTTCGATCACCAGACGGGTTTCTTCCACGGACTCCTGGGTACGCCGCGCCAGGTTGCGCACTTCATCGGCCACCACGGCAAACCCGCGCCCGGCCTCACCGGCACGGGCCGCTTCGATCGCGGCGTTGAGGGCCAGCAGGTTGGTCTGCTCGGCAATCGCACGGATCACTTCCAGTACGGTGCCGATCTTCTCGCTGTTGGCGGCCAGACCTTCGACCTGAACCATGGCCGTGCTCATGTCGGCGGCGAGGTTGTCGATGCTGGTGGTGGTGCGGTCGATCACGGTCAGGCCCTGACGGGTCGCCTGATCTGCATCGCGGGCGGCGTGGGCCGCCTGCGCGGCGCTGCGGGCGACGTCCTGGGCGGTGGCGCTCATTTCGTGGGAGGCGGTCGCCACCTGGTCCACCTGGCGGTACTGCTGCTCCATGCCGGCGCTGGTTTGTGCGGCGATGGCGGACGACTGGTCAGCGGTGCTGCGGGCGTCCTGCACCGAGCGCTTCACTTCGGCAATGATCGGTTGCAGCTTGTCCAGGAAACGGTTGAACCAGCCGGCCAACTGGCCCAGTTCATCCTGCTTGTCGTAGGCCAGGCGGCGGGTCAGGTCACCTTCGCCGCTGGCGATGTCTTCGAGCATGTGCGCCACGCCGAGGATCGGTCGGGTGACGCTGCGGGCCATCAGCCACACCAGCAGCAGGCCGAGCAGGGCGGCGAGCACCCCCAGGCCGAGTTCGACCAGGGTACCGGCGGTGTTGCTGTCATCGAGTTGCTTTTTCAGGGCTTCGGCGGGGCCGACCAGGACTTTCTCCGGCACGTCGAGCAGCACGCCCCAGGATTTACCGTCGGGAATCGGCTGGAAGGGTGCCAGCACTTTCAGTTGCCGATGGCTGTGCAGGCTGGCGGTTTTGCTGCTGGCGGCGAGCATGCGCAGCAGTTCGGCGCCATTGGCCTTATCCACGGTGTCCAGGCGCTGGCTGAGTTTGCTGGCGTCCGGGCTGTAGCCGGCGAGCAGGCCGGCCGGGCTGATGATGCTGACGCTGGTCTGGCCGTCATAGAGCTTCTTGCTCGCGCCCAGGCTGACCGCTTGCAGGCTGTTGAGGTTGATGTCCACGGACAGCGAGGCGATCACCTTGCCGTTGACCATTAGCGGGAAAACGATGCTAGTCATCAGCACGTTCTGACCGTCGATCTCATAGAAGTAAGGTTCGATCACGCACGGCTTGAGTGTGGTGCGCGGGCAGGTGAACCAGGCGTTGGCCGCTTCGCCGCTGGGGCCGGTGCTGGTGTCGGCCATGTCCTTTTCCGGCAACGCCATGGACGTTACCTTGCCCGGCGTCGGCTGCGACCAGTAGAGGGCGAAACGACCCTTGTCGTTGCTGCCAAGCTCGGCCTGACCGGCGAACAGTTCGTCCTTGCCGTCCAGCCCATTGGGTTCGAACACCAGGGACAGGCCGAGCAGGTCCGGGTTGGCTTGCAGGGCTGACTTGACCTGGCGGGTCAGGTCTTCGCGCAGGTCGAAGGCATCGAGAAAGCGCTTCTCGGCCTGGTCACGCAGGAACAGCACCTGCCGGGAGAAGCCGTGGCCGTACTGATAGGCGTCCATGAACTGCTGGCGTATCCCCAGCGCCTGGTTTTCGCCCTGGGACTCGATCCGGGCCTGGGCCGCCTCTGTCAGCATCTCCATGCTCGAGGCTTTCACCAGCTCGGAGCTGTGCTCCATGCGGTACAGCGAAAGACCCACCAGCAGGGTCACGATGCCCGCCAGGCACAGCCCGGCCAGCAGGGTGATTTTCCATTGAATGGAGAGTTGTCTGAGCGACATGGAGACGTCCTTATTCGATAAATATCTGAGACTTTGCACTGTAACGGCCGGGATTTTGGTTTCTTTATCCCGTCTATCGGCGATCAAACACTTCCCTATGTAGGAGTGATCATGCTCGCGATGGTCGTCAACGATGACGATGGAAACCTGATACCCCCGGTGCTCTCAGGTGCATCGTCGGAACGCCGCCCGGAGCTAGCTCACCCCTACAGGTCATGACATGTCGTTACATATCGACAGCGCCGAGGTGCTTTGACAAGGAGGTGACGCTGCGGCACAGTGCGCGCCCTCTAATAAAACCCATTCCTTAATCCGCTGGTGGCTCTTCGCAGACTGCCGGACGGAGTCTTTTAGTTTGTATCGAGGTAATGAAATGAATGCAGTAATTGCCGCGGTCGGCATCATGCTGATCCTCAGCCTGTCCCGCGTGCATGTGGTGATCGCCCTGATCGTCGGTGCGCTGGTCGGTGGCTTGACCGGTGGCCTGGGAATCGAGGCGACGCTCAAGGCTTTCAACAGCGGCCTCGGTGGCGGGGCGACGGTGGCGTTGTCCTACGCCTTGCTCGGCGCTTTCGCCGTGGCCATTGCCAAGTCCGGCATGGCCCATGCGCTGGCCGACAAGGCCCTGGCCATGGTCGATCGCCAGCACGCCAGCGGCGGTGGCCAGGTCAAGTGGCTGCTGATTGGCCTGCTCTGGGTCGTGGCCATCGCCTCGCAGAACATCTTGCCGATACATATCGCGTTTATTCCGTTGCTGGTGCCGCCGCTTCTTTATGTGCTGACGAAGCTGCAACTGGACCGTCGACTGATCGCCTGCGTCATGACCTTCGGCCTGATCACGCCCTACATGTTCCTGCCGGTGGGCTTCGGCAACATCTTCCTCAATGAGATCCTGCTGGCCAACGTCGCCCGCAGCGGCGTGGACATCAGCGGCATCAACGTGACCCACGCCATGGGCATTCCGGCCTTGGGCATGGTGGCGGGCCTGCTGATCGCGTTTGTCAGCTACCGCAAGAAGCGTGTCTACGACCTGGCGAAGATCGAACAGGTCGAGCAAGTGGCGGTGCAATACAACCCGCTGAGCCTGATGGTGGCCGGCGTGGCCATCGCGGCGGCGTTCATCATTCAGTTGTTGCTCGATTCGATGATCATCGGTGCGCTGGTCGGCTTCCTGATCTTCTCGGTGTCGGGCATTGTCAAATGGCGTGACACTGACGACCTGTTCACCGAAGGCATGAAAATGATGGCGATGATCGGCTTCATCATGATCGCCGCCTCGGGGTTTGCCGAAGTGATGAAGGCCACCGGTGAGGTGCAGACGCTGGTCGAGTCGTCGGCGTCGTACATCGATCACAGCAAAGGCATTGGCGCCTTGCTGATGTTGCTGGTGGGGTTGCTGGTGACCATGGGCATCGGTTCGTCGTTCTCCACCGTGCCAATCCTGGCGGCGATCTTCGTGCCGTTGTGCGTGCAACTGGGCTTCAGCCCATTGGCAATCGTGTGCATCGTCGGCACTGCCGGTGCCTTGGGCGACGCCGGTTCACCGGCTTCCGACTCGACCCTGGGCCCGACTTCCGGCCTGAACATCGACGGCCAGCACCATCACATCTGGGACACCGTGGTCCCGACCTTCCTGCATTACAACCTGCCGTTGCTGGCGTTTGGCTGGGTGGCGGCAATGGTCCTGTAACCAATTCCCTTCTGATTACCCTGGATCAGAATGTGGGAGCGAGCTTGCTCGCGATGGCGGTGAAACAGTCAACATCTATTTGGCTGACAGTCCGCTATCGCGAGCAAGCTCGCTCCCACAGGGGGCTCCACTGCTCCCACTGACTGCGTTCAACTTTTGACCCGGCGTGCCGTTAAAGCTTTTAACCACGCCAACAAAAATCAAAAGAGTGAACGTCATGCGCATGAGTCTCAAGGCAAAAGTCCTGTCCCTTGCCGTCCTCCCGGTGTTGCTGTTTGCGCTGGTCATCAGCCTGACCACGCTGTTCATTCTTCAGGATCAGGCGCGCAAGGAAGTCGAGCAGACACGCGAGCGCCTGCTCAGCGATGCCAAGGCAACCTTGCAAAGCTACGTGGCCGTGGCCATGACCACGATCAAACCGCTCTACGACGCGGCCGCCCCCGGCGATGAGGCGGTGCGGGCCCAAGTGATCAAGCTGCTGTCGAGCATCACCTACGGCAAGGACGGCTACTTCTTCGGCTACGACTCCAACACCGTGCGCCTGTTCAAGGCCAACAGCCCCGAGGGCGTGGGCCAGAGCTTCAAGGACAACCGCGACCCGAACGGTGTCTACGTCAACCGCGACCTGGTGAAAGTCGCCAAGGACGGTACGCACTACCTGCAATACAGCTCGCCATTGCCTGGCAACACCCAGGTGCTGGTGCCCAAGCTCGGCTACACCGAATACCTGCCGAAGTGGGACATGGCGGTCGGCACCTCGGTCAACCTCGACGGCATCGAAGCACAAGTGGCCGTGGTTGAAGCCAAGGTCCAGGAGCGCATGCAAGGCATGGTGCTGAGTATCGTTGGCGTAGCAGTCGTGGTGCTGTTGCTGATCGCTGCCGCCGGGATGCTGCTGGCCAACACCATTGTGCGTCCGCTGCATCTGATGAAAGCCAACCTCGACGATATCGCGGCGGGCGAAGGCGATCTGACCCGCCGCCTGACCATCACCAGTCAGGACGAACTCGGTGAACTGGCCGGCTCGTTCAACCGTTTCGTCGACAAGATCCACGGCCTGGTACGGCAGATCACCGAAATGACCTCGCAATTGACCGGGCTGGTGAACCAGGTGTCCGACCAGGCCAACCGTTCGGACCAGGCCATGGAACGCCAGCGTCACGAAACCGATCAGGTGGCCACAGCGATCAACGAAATGTCGGCGGCGGCCCAGGAAGTGGCCAAGAGCGCGCAGAACGCCGCGGTAGCAGCCCAGCAGACCGACGAAGAAGGGCAGGCGGCCAAGCGTGTTGTGGCCGGCAGCATCGAGAAGATCCATGCCCTGGTGGACGACATCCGCAGCAGCGGCGTGTCCCTGGACAGCCTGCAAAAAGACGTGTCGTCGATTGTCAGCGTGCTCGGGGTGATCCGCTCGATTGCCGAGCAGACCAACCTGCTGGCGCTCAACGCAGCCATCGAAGCCGCCCGCGCCGGCGAGGCCGGGCGCGGCTTTGCGGTGGTGGCCGATGAAGTGCGGGCGCTGGCCAGCCGCACGCAAATCAGCACCCAGGAAATCCAGGGCATGATCGACCGTTTGCAGGCCGGCACCCAGTCGGCGGTAGAGGCGATGCGTCGCTCCAGCGAGGCCGGCGACGGCACCTCGGCCCAGGCCAACGAGGCGGGGGCTTCGCTGGACACCATGGCTCAGCTGATTGCGACCATCAACTCGATGAACGCACAGATCGCCAGTGCCGCCGAAGAACAGACCGCCGTGGCCGAAGAGATCAATCGCAGCGTGCATCAGATTGCCGTGGCGGTGGACAGCGTCGCCGACGAAACCCAACTCGGCGCGCAAACCTCTCGCAGCCTGGCCGACCTCGGTCAGCGCCTGGGTAGCCTGGTCGGGCAGTTTCGTATTTGACAGTTATGGTTAACAACGCGAAATGGTGTGGTTTTTATAACTAAACAGTATTGAACAACTGTCATATTTGACAGTTGTTGCCGTTGGCTTATTGGTCTTTCATTTCAATGACATAGCGAGGTAACTGCAAACCATATAGAAACAGGGGCTAAGTATGAGGTTTTGGCAACTCTCATGTTTCATCCTGGTTGGCGGCTGTGCCGTTACCGTGACGGCACAGGCTCTGGATATACCAAGCTCAGTGGACTGGCGTACCCAGGGAGCTGTTACCAGAGTCAAGCAATTGGGGACTTGTGGCTCCGGTTATGCTTTTTCAGCGGTGGGTGCCCTGGAGGGCGCATTGTTTTTGCAAACCGAAAGACTGGTCGAGCTTTCCGAGCAGCAGATTCTTGATTGCAGCAGTGAGCAAGGTAATCAAGGATGTGATGGCGGGCTGATGGATTACACCTATGACTACGTCAAGCAACACGGTATTCAGTCAGAAGAATATTACCCTTACACAGGCGGCGGGGGACGCTGTGATGCAGGCATGATCAAGGCTGTCGCCGCCAATACGGTGACCTATACGAATATTCCTCGTGGCGACGAGGAGGCACTGCGCCAGGCCGTAGCCAAAGGGCCGGTATCGGCGGCGATTGACGCTTCCGACAACTTTAAAAAATACTCCGGCGGGGTATTGAATGATGAAGATTGCGATGAAAATGATTTGAATTACGCCGTGCTTATTGTTGGTTATGGCACCGAAGATGGCGAGGATTACTGGCTGGTGAAAAATAGCAGGGGGCCGGAGTGGGGGGAGGCCGGGTATATAAGGATGTCCAGAAACAAAGATAATCAGTGTGGCATCGCCTCTTACGCGTCATTCCCTGTCCTCGCGAAACGGATAATTCATCAAGGACTCAAGTAGTGCGCGATACGCGCTGTTGCGGTGTTGCAGTCGACCCCTACACTGAAAAGCACGGGTTGTTTTCATCTCCCCCCGACGACCACTACCCACAGGAGTCAAACCCATGACTGAGCGTATATGCGATTGTCCGAAGTGTTCCTGCAAACTCGGCGAGCATCCGATCGTGCGTCACGGCAAACACTATTGCTGTGAAGCCTGTGCCAAGCATCACGAGCACGGCGAGGAGTGCACCTCCCAAGGCTGCAAGTGTGCCCACTGAAAACCACGGCATACGCAAAAGTGGAGCCTAGTCCGGCTCCACTTCCAGCCTGAGGCTGTCATCTTCCAGGCGTTCGCTGTGGCGGACGGTGCCTTGCAAGCGCCGCCCTTCGACCCGCAGCACCAGGGTCTTGGCTTGCTCCAGATCTTCCGGCAGTGGCGCCGGGACGCGTATGGCGAAGCAGAATGGGTCATTTTCGACCTGTTCCAGTCCGATCCGGCACTCGACACTCCTGGTGAAGCGGCCGTTCGGCGTGTCCAGACCGTAGTCCAGTTGCGCAGGGCTGTTGACGGGTGTTGCGCTCATATCCCTTCCCCCGAACCTGATGGTTACCGGATATTAGTTCGCCGGCCGCCACTTGACGTTTTCCACGCCGAATTTTTCAGCCATCGGCTTGCTGGTCTTTTGCACCTTTTCGCGTCCGAATCGGGGGATTCGCCCCACCCCCGCGTCACAACTCGCCCAATGCCAGGCTTCTGCGTTATCCATTTTTTCCAGTCGGATGATGAATGATTTCGGAGCACCATGGAGGGTGTACTCGATGACGAATAATTTTGCACTGTTCATAAAGCCCCGGTTCCTCCCTGTTGTACATAAACGGATCGCGTACCATCAGAAAAATTCACTCGGATTGTCAGATACCGGCGGTTGCTGGCGACACGTTCGGCGCCTCGTTACCATGAAGCCTTCCCGTACCCAATGAACATAGACCATGGCCCTCGCCGCACCACCTGACCTGAGTGACACCGATGTGCCTGTGCAACCG
Source organism: Pseudomonas sp. EU05-FHT14B02 (assembly GCF_058791055.1). Taxonomy (NCBI): domain Bacteria; kingdom Pseudomonadati; phylum Pseudomonadota; class Gammaproteobacteria; order Pseudomonadales; family Pseudomonadaceae; genus Pseudomonas; species Pseudomonas sp. EU05-FHT14B02. Next base: position 83,751 of record NZ_JBYTDD010000017.1, read on the forward strand.
CTGGCCCGCACCTATCCGCGCGGGTTGTACATCGAGCCCCATGAGCACGTCTGGGGCCAGTTGCTGTATGCGATGAGCGGGGTGATGTGGGTCGAGACGCCGCATGAGGCGCTGGTGGTGCCTCCGCAACGGGCGGTGTGGTTGCCGCCCGGCGTGCCTCATGGAATTCGTGTGGTATCGGACCTGCAAATGCGCAATATCTACCTGCGGCCGTCCCTGGCGGCGACCCTGGATGACAGCGTTCAGGTGATCGAGGTCGGCGGTTTGCTGCGCGAACTGATCGTCGGGCTGGTGGAGCAGGGTAACGACGGGGCACCCGAGTATTACGACGCGCTGGTGGGCCTGGCGCTGCTGGAACTCAAGCGGGCCAGGCGTTCGCTGCTGAAAATTCCTCTGCCGGACGATTCCGACCGACGGCTGATGAACCTGTGTCAGGCGGTCATGGCCGCGCCTTCACTGGACATTCCTTTCGAACAACATGCGGATAACGCCGGAGCCAGCGTGCGCACCCTGGCGCGGCTGTTCAAGGACGGTTTGGGCATGGGCTTCGCCGAGTGGCGGCGTCAGGTGCAATTGGCGACGGCGGTGGCCGAGCTGATCCAGGGCGTACCGGTCAGCGCGATTGCCCGGGAGCTGGGATATTCACCGAGCAGCTTCAGCGACATGTTTCGTCGTGAGCTGGGCGTTGCCCCTTCGCAGTTTCCTGCGGCGCAACGCCAGGACTGATTTCCTCGAAAGCCAGGTTTTGGCCGAAATTCAGAAGCACTTGACCGATGATCAAGCGCGTCGCCCCCTAGACTTGGCGCATACCTCAATTGCCCCGGAGTCTGCCATGAACTACCTCGTGTCATTGGCCATCGGTCTGGGCGTCGGTCTGCTCTACGGCGCCCTGGATTTTCGTTCCCCCGCCCCCCCGGCCATCGCCCTGGTGGGCCTGCTCGGCATGCTCGCCGGCGAAAAACTCTGGCCGATGGGGCGAGGGCTGGTGGCTGGCTGGATCTCCTGAACCCTTTTCGACTCGATGGATACGCCCATGAAAGCTCTGCAATTCGATAAAACCGGTGATCTCTCGGCCCTGCGCTACGTTGAGGTGCCTACCCCCGTTCCCGGTGCCGATGAAGTGCTGGTCGAGATCAAGGCCGCTGGCCTCAACCCCAGCGATGTGAAGAACGTGCTGGGACGTTTCCCCTACACCACCTTGCCGCGGATTCCCGGTCGTGACTTTGCCGGTGTTGTCGTGGCCGGCCCGCAGGCGATGATCGGTCAGGAAGTCTGGGGCACGGGCAAGGAACTGGGCTTTTTCGCCGACGGTTCCCACGCGCAGTTCGTCAAGCTGCCGGCCAACGGCGTGGCGCTCAAACCTACGCATCTGAGCTTTGCCCAGGCCGCCAGCCTTGGCGTGCCGTACACCACGGCGTGGGATGCTCTTGAGCGCAGCCTGGTGACGGCCGAAACCCGATTGCTGGTCATCGGTGGCGGGGCAGTTGGCAGTGCCGCGCTCGCCTTGGCCAAGGTGCGCGGTGCCCGGGTGTTGGCGGCCGCGCGGCGTCCGGAGCAGGTCAAGGATTTACAGGACCAGGGCTACCAGACCCTGCAACTGGATAACCCCGAAGACTTGGGCGCACAGGTCAACGCGGTGTATGCCGGCGGCGCCGACGTGATTTTCGACACCACCGGTTTCTGGCTGCCGGCCTCGGTAGCGGCCCTGGCCGCGTTCGGTCGCATCGCGATCATCGCGGCCCCCGTGGACGGTCACGTGCAGTTGCCGGCTCTGGCGTTGTATCGCAAGGGTGGTTCGGTTGTGGGGATCAACTCGTTGCTGTACGGGGTGCAGGCGTGTGCGGCGATGCTAGAACAGTTCGGCCGGTTCTTCGATCAAGACCTGTTGCCGTTGCCCCAGGGCCTGTTCGAGTCGCCATTGGCCGAAGGCCTGGAGCGTTATGCCGAGGTGAATCAGGGCAGTGGTGACAAAGTGATTTTGCTGCCGTAACCGCTCCCACAAGGTCCATGGCTGTGCAACGCCTTGCGCATGCCTCGCTCTGCTAGAATCGGCCCATTGACCCAATGAGGTACCCCTATGAGCGAGCCGATTCGCCTGACTCAATACAGCCACGGCGCTGGATGCGGTTGCAAGATTTCCCCCCAGGTGCTGGAAGTGATCCTGGCCGGCAGTGGGGCGCAGAACCTCGACCCGAAACTTTGGGTCGGCAATGCTTCGCGCGATGATGCGGCGGTGTATGCAATCGATGATGAACGCGGCGTGGTCTCGACCACCGACTTTTTCATGCCGATCGTCGACGATCCCTTCGATTTCGGTCGAATTGCCGCCACCAATGCCATCAGCGACATCTATGCGATGGGCGGCGATCCGTTGATGGCGATTGCAATTCTGGGCTGGCCGGTGAACGTGCTGGCCCCGGAGGTTGCCCGGGAAGTGATACGCGGCGGTCGTTCGGTGTGTGACGCGGCGGGTATCCCGTTGGCCGGTGGGCACTCCATCGACGCGCCAGAACCGATCTTTGGCCTGGCCGTCACCGGTCTGGTGGAAAAGCGCCACATGAAGCGCAACGACACCGCCACGGCCGGTTGCCTGCTCTACCTCACCAAGCCCCTGGGGATTGGCATCCTTACCACGGCCGAGAAAAAGGGCAAATTGCGCAACGCCGACATCGGCCTGGCCCGGGACTGGATGTGCACCCTGAACAAACCCGGCAGCCGTTTCGGCAAGCTCGACGGTGTGACCGCGATGACTGACGTCACCGGTTTCGGTCTGCTCGGGCACCTGGTGGAAATGGCCGACGGCAGCCAGCTCACGGCGCGCATTGAATATGACCGCGTACCGCGCCTGCCGGGGGTGGAGTATTACCTGGAACAAGGCTGCGTACCGGGCGGGACTCTGCGCAATTTCGACAGCTACGCCAGCAAGCTCGGACGCCTTCAGGAGCTGCACAAACGTGTGCTTTGCGACCCGCAGACCAGCGGTGGCCTGCTGATTGCCGTGACGCCTCAAGGCAATGAGCAATTCCTCTCGGTGGCCGCCGAACTGGGCCTGAGCCTGGAACCGATCGGTGAACTGGTCGAGCGACAGAGCAACGCAGTCGAGGTGTTTTGATGTTCGTCGACTGCACTGATTACCGCGACATCTTCCTCAACGACCGGCCAATGATGGACGCCCGCGCGCCGGTCGAATTCAACAAGGGTGCGTTTCCTGGCGTGATCAACCTGCCGTTGATGAATGACCATGAACGCCAGCGGGTCGGCACCTGCTACAAGCAGCACGGCCAGCAAGCGGCCATCGTGCTGGGGCATCAACTGGTGTCGGGCGCGGTCAAGGCCGAACGCATCCAGGCCTGGGCCGATTTTGCCCGGGCACACCCAGATGGTCTGCTGTATTGCTTTCGCGGCGGCCTGCGCTCGCAGATTGTCCAGCAGTGGCTCAAGGACGAGGCCGGCATCGACTATCCACGGGTCGGCGGTGGCTACAAGGCCATGCGCACCTTCCTGCTGGACACCCTCGATCAAGCCGTGACCCAGTGCAATTTCGTCTTGCTGGGCGGGATGACCGGCACCGGCAAAACCGAGGTGCTCACGCAACTCGACAATGCCGTGGACCTTGAAGGTCATGCCAACCATCGCGGCTCCAGTTTCGGCAAGCGCGCCACGGGCCAACCCTCGAATATCGACTTCGAAAACCGCTTGGCCATAGACGTACTGAAAAAACGCGCCCGTGGCATCGAGCAGTTCGTACTGGAAGACGAAAGCCGTGCGGTGGGCAGTTGTGCCTTGCCGTTGCCGCTTTATCAGGGCATGCAGCAGTTTCCGATGGTGTGGCTTGAAGACAGCCTGGAAGGGCGGGTCGAGCGGATCCTGCGCGATTACGTGGTGGATCTGTGTGCCGAATTCATCGACGTGCATGGCGAGGAAGGCTTTGCGCTGTTTTCCGAACGCTTGCTGGCAAGCCTGAACAATGTGCAGAAGCGCCTGGGTGGCGAACGTCATCGGCGCATGCTGGTTTTGATGGAGGATGCGTTGGCCGAGCAGGCCCGTAGTGGTGCGGTGGATCTGCACCGGGGCTGGATCGAAGGCCTGCTGTGCGAGTATTACGATCCGATGTATGCGTTTCAGCGGGAGAAGAAAGACGCGCGGATCGAGTTTGCCGGGGAGCGGGGTGCGGTTCTCGAGTATCTGCGCGAGCGAGTGAATCAACGAAAGTGATGCAGGTTTAACTGGCCCTATCGCGAGCAAGCTCGCTCCCACAGGGCTCAGTAGTGCTCATGCCTTCGTGATCACACTGCAAATCCAATGTGGGAGCGAGCTTGCTCGCGATGAGGCCGGATCAGGCATTACAGGTTTCAGGTCGGACAGGTTTCGGCACCATTATCCAGGCCTTGCTTGTACACATGGCTCTGCAAACTGGCCTTGCCGTTGTGCCAGGTCAGGGTGAGTACATACAGCGAGTCGTAGTCGCTGGACTCCCAGTCATCCGTGATGGTCATTTTCTTGCCGGTGGCGTCGCCGGCTACCTTGTTGATCAGCTCCGGCAGATAGCCGTGGGACCAGGCCGTGTAGATGACCGCATTGTGGTACTTGTCGTGGAGCAGTTCATCGGCCAGGTCACTGGTGTCATTGGCGGAAAAGTTGATGTTCACCGGCAGGCCAAGCTTGATGGCGCTAGGGCTGATGGTCATCAGTGGGCGGATGTAACTGTAGGAATTGTCGAACTCGCCTTCCTCGACGTTACGCGTCGGGTTCGCCGCAAATACGTAGTTGGCCTTGCCGAACTTGTCCGGCAGCAGCGTGGCCAGGTCGATAGCGCGGTTCAGTCCCTGGCAATTGAGCTGGCCCAGGCCTCCGGCGGGTTTTTCCCCGTGACGCAGGAAGACCAGCGTCTGGGTGCCATCCATCGGTTGGGCGCGACTCAGGCCGGACTCCAGCGTCAGGCACACCGCGCTGACCACCAATAAGGCGGGCAACAAAAGGTAAGCACGATGTTTGAAGCGTTTGGCAAAATTGAACAGGTTCATGTGTAAAGGGTCTTCAGCGTAATTCGGTTAAGGCTGACAAACCTCTACACCACGATTGTCCTGCGTCGGGTGTTTTCCATGTCATTGAAGCCGGTCCGTCATCAAAGGGGTGGTTCTCAGAGTCCCCTGAGCCCGTTTGGTTCGATTCCGGCCGAGTGGGCGGCAATGTACCGGTAACCTTCACGGGTTTGCAGAGAAGGTTATCGACAGGATGTTGCACAATTGTGGACACGCTACACCGGATGGCGTTGAAACAGTCGTGATTTCTTTTGATCTCGCCTATCAGCGAGATCGATGACTTCAAGGGGTCGCAGAGCCGATATCTGCATTATGATCGTCACTCTCAATGTCTTCGTGGATCGTGCCCATGACCGATTTGTCCGCATTCCCCATCACCCGCAAATGGCCTGCCCAATACCCGGAGTGGATTCAGCTGTACTCCTTGCCGACTCCCAACGGCGTCAAGGTCTCGATCATGCTCGAAGAGATCGGCCTGCCGTATGAACCTCACCGGGTAGGCTTCGACACCAACGACCAGATGTCCCCGGAATTTCTTTCCCTGAATCCCAACAACAAGATTCCGGCGATCCTTGACCCCCACGGCCCGGACGACAAGCCACTGGCGCTGTTCGAGTCGGGAGCGATTCTGATCTACCTGGCCGACAAGAGCGGGCAACTGCTGGCCCAGGAGTCGGCACCGCGCTACGAAACGATTCAGTGGCTGATGTTCCAGATGGGCGGCATTGGCCCGATGTTCGGCCAACTCGGGTTTTTCAACAAATTCGCCGGCAAGGACTACGAAGACAAGCGTCCCCGTAACCGCTACGTCGAGGAAAGCAGGCGCCTGCTCAAGGTGCTGGACGGTCGTTTGCAAGGGCGCGACTGGATCATGGGCGAGCGCTACACCATCGCGGACATCGCCATTTTCCCGTGGGTGCGCAACCTGATCGGCTTCTATGAAGCCGGCGATCTGGTGGGCATCCAGAACTTCCCTAACGTCACGCGGGTGCTGGAGCGCTTCCTGGCGCGGCCGGCGGTGGTGCGCGGGCTGGAAATCCCGAAACCAATCTCGAATTAAATCTCTTGCCTGTAGGAGCGAGCTTGCTCGCGAAAAAAGTAAGGGCAACGCGAACATTCAGACAATGCGCGTTATCGTTTACGACCATCGTCGGAACGCCGCCCGCAGCAAGCTCGCTCCTACATCTCGTCCTCTGAAATTCAGGAAAACCCATGTCCAGTCAGTTCCCCGAAGCACGCCCACGCCGTCTGCGCCGCAATGCGAGCCTGCGCAGCCTGTTCCAGGAGACCGAGTTCAGCCTGAACGACCTGGTACTACCGATTTTCGTCGAAGAAGAAATCGACGACTTCGTGCCGATCAACAGCATGCCCGGCGTGATGCGCATTCCCGAGTCGAAGCTGGCCGGCGAGATCGAGCGCTACGCCCGTACCGGGATCAAGTCAGTGATGACCTTCGGCGTCTCCCACCACCTGGACAGCAGCGGCAGCGACACCTGGCGTGAGGACGGCCTGGTTTCGCGCATGTCGCGCATCGCCAAGGACGCGGTGCCGGAAATGATCGTCATGTCAGACACCTGCTTTTGCGAGTACACCGACCACGGCCATTGCGGCGTACTGCACAACCATGAAGTCGACAACGACCAGACTCTGATCAACCTCGGCAGGCAAGCCGTCGCGGCGGCCCGGGCCGGTGCCGACGTGATCGCACCCTCGGCGGCCATGGACGGGCAAGTCCAGGCGATTCGCCGGGCGCTCGATGATGCCGGTTTTACCCAGACGGCGATCATGGCCTATTCGACCAAATTTGCTTCGGCGCTCTATGGCCCGTTCCGCGAGGCCGGCGGCAGTGCGCTCAAAGGCGACCGTAAAAGCTACCAGATGAACCCGATGAACCGCCGCGAAGCGATACGCGAATCGTTGCTCGACGAACAGGAAGGCGCTGATGCGCTGATGGTCAAACCGGCCGGTGCATACCTGGACATCATCCGCGACATTCGCGAAGCCTCGCGCCTGCCGCTGTCGGCCTATCAGGTAAGCGGTGAGTACGCGATGATCAAGTTTGCCGCCCAGGCCGGGGCCATCGATGAAGATCGTGTGGTGCGCGAGAGCCTGGGGGCGATCAAGCGCGCCGGGGCAGACCTGATCTTTACGTACTTTGCGATGGATCTGGCGCTGGCGGGGATCTAGGCACCCGCGCATATCCCCCTTGTAGGAGCGAGCTTGCTCGCGATGGTCGTTAACGATGACGCGTGTTTACTGACTAAACGCGGCGCCCTTGAGTCCATCGCGAGCAGGCTCGCTCCTACAGGGAGATGTGGTGTTCTCAGGCAGCGCCAAAAAACGGCCGGATCCCCTGATCACGAAAATACCGTTCGATCACTTTCGGGTCCGCGCAAGTTTCGGCAATCGCCACATAGGTATCGGGCCGCAACAGATAAAAGCCGTTGCGCCCCAGGCCCGCGGTTTCGAACGCCGGTCGCCAATCAAATACATGCAGTGGCAAATGGTGTTCGTGGCACCAGGCAATCATCTCGTCGCTGGTGTCGCCATAGACATGCACCTGCCAGGTCAGGCACTTGAGCGAATCAAAATTATCCCCCTCACCGTCATGGGCCCAGGGCAGGCGATCACCACCATGCACGTGCCCGGCAACGCCCGTGCTCAGCGGCATTCCACGATAATTCAGGGTGATCTGCGACACCGTGCGAAACATGAATTCGCGAGAGGTTTCGAACGAGGTTATTTTCGGTATCAAGAACGGGGCCAGACGTGTACGTAGCAAGTCGGCAATTCGTCCATCAGCAGTGACGAAGTTAAATACCCGGTCGGTGGTGGCCACCAGTTTGCGGGCAAACGCGATGCGCTCGGTTTCATAAGTGTCGAGCAGTCTGGCCTCTGCGCCGCCGCTCAACACGGCCGCCAGTTTCCAGGCCAGGTTGATGGCATCGCCAATCCCGGTGTTCATGCCCTGGCCGCCCGCCGGGCTGTGCACGTGGGCGGCATCCCCCAGTAAAAACGCCCGGTCTTTGCGGAAGTGATCCGCCACCCGATGATGTACGCGATAGGTCGAAAACCAGTTCAGTTGCTCGATCTTCACCTTCATGTGCTCGATGGCCCTGCTGCTGACGTCCTCGAAGCGCAGGGTTTCGGCGTGTTCGGCACGTTCGTCGCGTACCGTGCCGATCAAGCGCGCACGACCACTGCCGGCCAACGGGAACACGGCGAGGAAGTCTGCCTCGTCGAGGTCCACATGCAGTTCGCCGTTGAATGTCGGGCCGCTGCCCTGTACGTCGGCGACGTAGAAAATCTGCTGGTAAGTCCCGCCGGGAAACCCGGTATCCAGGGTTTTGCGCACAATCGACCGGGCACCATCGCATCCGGCCAGGTAACAGGCCTGGCAGATTTCCTGCTGACCGTCGGGCAGGTGCAGCGTGGCTGTTATGCCGTCTGCGGTTTGCTCGAAGCCCGCCAGTTCGGTGTTACGTTCCACTGTGATACCGAAAGCGTTCAGGCGCTCGATCAACAGCCGTTCGTGTTCGTCCTGGGGGAAAATCTCGAGAAACGAGTAGGGCGTCAGGCCTTCACCGATCTGAGACAGGGGCAGGCGCGCCACGGGCTCACCCTTTACCCAGAAGTTGCCGGCCGTTACTTGATGTCCGTTTTGCACCACGGCGTCGTCCAGTCCAAGCTGGCGATACAACTCCAGCGTCCGTGCCTGGACGGCCAGCGCCCGGGACGTGGTGCCGGGGGCGGAGGTTTTGTCGACGATCCGCACGCGCACGCCGAGTTTGCTCAGCCACAACGCCAGGACCAGCCCGGTGGGGCCGGCGCCGATGATCAACACGTCGCTGCGGTGCATGAACCTGTCCTCCTCGCGGTGTGAATCAAGTATGGTCCAGTCGGGGAGGGCGGCAACCGTCGGACTGTCACGGACGTAGCCGCTGACCTGCCATTGGTCGTATGGTTGGCCCGGACCAACGGATTAGATGGAACGACATGCAAATCAGATTGATCACAAGCGTCGCAGCGTTGCTGCTATTGGCCGGTTGCGGCAGCCAACGGACCCAGGAACCGGTGGCGCGCAGCCCGGCCGAAGTGAAGGCCGAGATTGTGCGTTTGCTACCGGCCAAGGCTGCCGATCGCCAGGGTTGGGCCACGGATATCCAGGTGGCGTTTACCGCGCAAGACATCTCGCCGACCACGCAAAACCTGTGCTCGGTGCTGGCGGTGACTGAACAGGAGTCGACCTTTCAGGTCGATCCGAGCGTACCGGGCCTGGGCAAGATCGCCCGCGACGAGATCGACCGCCGTGCCGCCAAGGCACATATTCCCGGCCTGTTGGTGAGCGGTGCGCTAATGCTCGATTCGCCCAACGGCAAAAGCTACAGCAGCCGCCTGAGTGCCGCGCGCAGTGAAAAGGAACTGAGCGCTGTTTTCGATGACTTCATCGGCATGGTGCCGATGGGCAAGACCCTGTTCGGCGGCTTCAACCCGGTGCATACCGGCGGGCCGATGCAGGTCAGCATTGATTTTGCCGAGCAGCAGGCCAAGGGCTATCCGTACCCGGTGAAGGGCTCGATTCGTCATGAAGTGTTCACCCGGCGCGGCGGCATGTATTTCGGCATCGCGCATCTGCTCGGCTATCCGGTGAGTTACCCACAGCCGTTGTACCGCTTTGCGGACTTCAACGCGGGTTGGTACGCCAGCCGTAACGCCGCGTTCCAGAACGCGGTGAGCCGGGCTTCCGGTATCCCGTTGGCGCTGGATGGCGACCTGGTGCGCCACGGTTCGATCATGCCCGGCACCACGGAACTGGCCGTGCGTACCCTCGGCAAGCAACTGGACATGCGCAATCCGACGATCCGGGCACAACTGGAAGAGGGGAACACCCTGGCGTTCGAAGACAGCAAACTCTATCGGCGGGTTTTCGAACTGGCCGAACGGGCCGAGGGCCGGCCGTTACCCCGTCAAGTGTTGCCCGGGATCGTGCTGCAAAGCCCGAAAATCACCCGCAAACTTACTACCGCGTGGTTCGCCAAGCGAGTCGATGAACGCTACCAGCGCTGCATGGCGCGGGCAGGGCAGTAATCGCGGCGCAAAAAAGCATAAAAAACCCGGCGGGTAAGGCCGGGTTTTCATTGAGTCCTGCGGTCAGGCACTGCATTCAGACAGCGCGGCTTTCGATCAAACGATCCGAACCGCCTTCGGCGACGCGGTTTTGCAGGAGCTTGTCGGAACCGCCTTCGGCGACGCGGTTTTGCAGGAGCTTGTCGGAACCGCCTTCGGCGACGCGGTTTTGCAGGAGCTTGTCGGAACCGCCTTCGGCGACGCGGTTTTGCAGGAGCTTGTCGGAACCGCCTTCAGCGACGCGGTTTTCAATCAGACGATCCGAGCCGCCTTCAGCGACTACAGGTTGAGCAGAGTTTGCGGCAAAAGCGTTAACTGCGAAAACCGAGAAAGCGATGCTGAGGAGGGTTTGGCGTTTCATGATGGTGTGCTCCGGGGTGCTTATGGGTTGGTATGGAGCAGATGTTACGCCGAGGATTTTTTAAGAGAACTTCATTGAAGTGATGGTGAACATCGACGGCAATGATAGGACCGATGCCACACCCCAAGTGAACGTGATGGTGCGATCGTCGGATGGTCGTGGTGTGGTGGGTGGTGGCTTCTACACTGGTTAGCTGGCGCGTTCCTCTGCCGCGATGCTTGATGCGGCGCTGCAGAGTTTAGGGTATGCAAGGAGACGTTTATGTACCAGCTCTACGGCCATCAGAACTCCGGGGCGGCGGCCATCGAAGCCGCCCTTGAGCTCTGTGATGTTCCTTATCGCTTCATCGATGTCGAGACGTCCGCGGAGGCGGCCCAGGCGCTGGAGAAGCTCAACCCGCTCAAACAGATTCCGACCTTGCAGCTACCCAACGGCGCTGTCCTGACCGAGAGCGCGGCGATCCTGATCCACCTCGGGCTCACCTTTCCCGCATCGGGATTGTTGCCGCAGGATCCGGCCGAGCGGGACCAGGCCATTCGCGGCATGGCGTACATCGTCAGCAATTGCTATGCGGCCATCGGCATCATTGATTACCCCGAACGCTGGCTGGCCGAGGCGGATGAGTTCTCCAGGCAGAACCTCATGGAGGGCACCCGCCGACGCCTGCACTGGAGTTGGGAGGTGTTTGCCGATCAGTTTTCGGGTGAGTTGTACCTGGGCAGCGAAAAACCAGGGGGCCTGGATGTGCTGGCGGCGGTGATCTCGCGATGGGCGGGTAGCCGGGAACATTTGCGCAACGCCCGGCCGGGTTTTTTCGCCTGGCTGGAACGCATCGACCGCCACCCGGCATTGGCACCGGTGTTCGCCCGGCATTGGCCGGCTTGAAAACACCACTTACCCTGTGGGAGCGAGCTTGCTCGCTCCCACAGGTTTTCGGGTGAATGTTGAGTCCGGCTTTATTCCCCGCGAATGTACTGCTCCAACTGGCGAATCAGTTCAGCCTGTTCGGCAATGGCTTCCTTGACCAGGTCACCAATCGATAGCAGGCCGATCAATTTGCCATTTTCCACCACCGGCAAGTGACGCAGTCGCTTATCGGACATGATGCCCAGGCAGGTATCCACGGTTTGATGGGTGTCGACGGTAATCACCGGCGACACCATGATGTCGCGTACCGGCGTGCCCACCGAAGAGCGGCCGTGCAGCACCAGTTTGCGCGCATAGTCCCGTTCGCTGATGATGCCCAGCACTTCATCATTGTCCACCACCAGCAAGGCGCCGACGTTTTTCTCGGCCATCTTCATCAGCGCTTCAAGCACCATGTGATCGGGTTTGATCTGGTGCACTTCCTGATTCTTCTGATCTTTGAGCTTGAGCAGTTGGGCGACGGTTTTCATGGTGGTTACTCGGGTGTTGTCGTTGTTCTTGAAGAATCGTAGACGCAAGCGTTCAGGGCAAGGGCGAAAGCGGCAGATAACACGCAAAAAACGTCATTTGGCGGTTTTTCTTCGGTAAGTCTCCTTTTCAGGCCAGTAAATCACTTTGTGGGAGCGGGCGGTGTCTGCCTGACAGGCCTGCGGTAAACGGGCTATCGCTGTCGATGACGCGTAGAATCCCCCTCTGAATCAGTTTCGAGGTTTGCAGTGGTGGATCTACAGCAGGGCTTCGTCCTGACCCGGCATTGGCGCGACACCCCGGCCGGCACGGAAGTCGAATTCTGGTTGGCGACCGACAGCGGTCCCCGACGTATCCGCCTGCCTCATCAACCGTCGGTGGCGTTCTTCCCGGCTGCGCAGCGTCAGCCCGCCGAAAGTGTTTTGCATGACGAGAAAAACGTCGAGCTCAAGCCCCTGGCCCTGCAGGATTTCGAACATCGCCCGGTCCTCGGTCTCTATTGCCAGCAACATGGCCAGTTGATGCGCCTGGAAACCGCGCTGCGCCGGGCCGGTGTCGAGGTGTTCGAAGCCGACGTGCGCCCGCCGGAACGCTACATGATGGAGCGTTTCATCACCGCGCCGGTGCGCTTCAGTGGTACGCCGAATGCCGAGGGCCTGCTGCTCGACGCGCAGATGAAACCCGACCCCGATTACCGGCCGAGCCTGAAACTGGTGTCCCTGGACATCGAGACCACGGCCCAGGGCGAGTTGTACTCCATCGCCCTGGAAGGCTGCGGCGAGCGCCAGGTGTACATGCTCGGTCCGCCTAATGGCGATGCCAGCCAGGTGGATTTCCAGCTCGAATACTGCGATTCGCGCACCCTGTTGCTGAAAAAACTCAACGAATGGTTTGCCCGGTTCGACCCCGACGCGATCATCGGCTGGAACGTCGTGCAGTTCGACTTGCGGGTGCTCCATGAACACGCCCGGCGCCTGGCGGTGCCGTTGAAACTGGGGCGTGGCGGCGAGGAAATGCAGTGGCGCGAACACGGCAGCGGTAATCACTACTTCGCCTCTGCGGCTGGCCGCTTGATCATCGACGGTATCGAGGCCCTGCGTTCGGCGACCTGGAGTTTCCCCTCGTTCAGCCTGGAAAACGTCGCGCAAACCTTGCTCGGCGAAGGCAAGTCCATCGACAACCCGTACCAGCGCATGGACGAAATCAATCGCATGTTCGCCGAGGACAAACCGGCGCTGGCAAAATACAACCTCAAGGACTGCGAACTGGTCACTCGGATTTTTGCCAGGACCGAGTTGCTCACCTTCCTGCTGGAGCGAGCCAGTGTCACCGGTTTGCCGGCCGATCGCATGGGCGGTTCGGTGGCGGCGTTCACGCACCTGTATATGCCGCTGATGCACCGTCAGGGTTTCGTAGCGCCAAACCTCGGTGGCAAGCCACCCGAAGCCAGCCCCGGCGGATTTGTCATGGATTCGCAGCCGGGACTGTACGAGTCGGTGCTGGTGCTCGACTACAAAAGCCTCTACCCGTCGATCATCCGCACCTTCCTGATTGACCCCGTGGGACTGATTGAAGGGCTCAAGCACCCGGACGACAGTGAGTCGGTGCCGGGGTTTCGTGGCGCGCGCTTTTCCCGCACCCGGCATTGCCTGCCATCCATCGTCGCCCGGGTGGCCGAAGGCCGGGAAACCGCCAAGCGCGAACACAACGCACCGCTGTCCCAGGCGCTGAAAATCATCATGAACGCGTTCTACGGTGTGCTCGGCTCCAGCGGTTGTCGTTTCTTCGACACGCGCCTGGCGTCGTCCATCACCTTGCGCGGGCACGAGATCATGCTGCGCACCCGCCAGCTGATCGAGGCCCAGGGGCATGCAGTGATTTACGGCGACACCGACTCGACGTTCGTCTGGCTGCGTCGCGCCCATGGCCAGCAGGAGGCGGCGCAGATCGGCCAAGCGCTGGTGGCGCACGTCAATCAGTGGTGGCGCGAGCACGTGCAGCAGGAATACGGCCTGCAGAGCGTTCTCGAATTGCAGTTCGAAACCCACTACAAGCGTTTTTTGATGCCGACCATTCGCGGCGCCGAAGAAGGCAGTAAAAAGCGCTATGCCGGGCTGGTCACCCGAGAGGACGGCAGCGACGAAATGGTCTACAAAGGCCTGGAAACCGTGCGCACCGACTGGTCGCTGCTGGCCCGGCAGTTCCAGCAGGAGCTGTATTCGCGGATCTTCCTGCGCAAGCCCTACCAGGATTATGTGCGTGACTACGTGCGCAAGACCCTGGCCGGTGAATTCGATGACCGGCTGATCTACCGCAAACGCCTGCGCCGCACCCTCGATGACTATCAGCGCAACGTACCGCCCCATGTGCGCGCGGCGCGCCTGGCCGACGAGTACAACGACCGGCAGGGGCGCCCGCGGCAGTATCAGAACGGCGGCTGGATCAGCTACGTGATCACCGTCGCCGGCCCCGAACCGCTGGAAGTGCGCAGCGCGCCCATCGATTACGACCACTACATCACCCGGCAGCTGCAACCGGTGGCGGACGCGATACTGCCGTTTGTCGACGACGACTTCTCAACCCTGATTGGGGGGCAACTGGGCCTGTTTTGAGTCCATCAGCGACAGGGTCCAGTCATCCAGGATGCCGTGGAAGTACTGGTTCAAGGCTTGCTGGAAAAGGTTGTCGGCATCGGCGACCTGGGCAAACAGGGTCATCGAGGAATGAAACTTCAGGTCATCGGGATGACCGAAAATCCCCGCTACCGAGCGCTCCCGGACGTTCAGCACTTCCTGGGTGCAGGTACGTAGCCGGGCGCCCAGCAACGGATGCTCAAGGTAGGCCAGGGCTTCCTCCCGCGAGCGGATGGCAAAGCGGCGCGACATCTCGCTGTCGCCGAGCCCGGCAAACTGCGGAAAAATGAACCACATCCAGTGACTACGCTTGTGTCCGTTGTTCAGCTCGTTTTGAACCCGGTCGAATACCGGGTCCTGAGCCTGGAGAAAACGTTGCAGATTGAACGGGTCCAGGTGGTCGGTGCTTCTCATGGCGAAGCTCTCTGACAGGCTGCGGTGGTTCAGACCATGGCCAGCCGCTGTTTGCGTTGTGGCGCGTGAAACGCTTGGTCCAGCGCCTCCAGATCCTCGGGCTCAAGCTGCAACGTGGCGGCCTGGGCGTTGAGGCGTACATGTTCGAGTCGGACCGCCTTGGGGATGGCGATCACTCCTTCCTGACGCAGTATCCAGGCCAGTGCCACCTGAGCCGGTGCGACGCCGTGACGGGCAGCTACCTGCTTGAGCGCGACGTCCAAGAGCATTTTACCGCCTTGGCCAATCGGGCAGTAAGCCATGACCGGCAACCGCCGTTGTTGGCTCCAGGGCAGCAAATCAAATTCTATGCCCCGTTGCTCCAGGTTGTAGAGCACCTGATTGGTGGCACAGGCCGGGGCGTCCAGTTCCAGCAGGTCGTCGAGGTCGAAGTTGGACACGCCCCAACGGCCAATCTTGCCGGCTTCGCGCAAGCGCTCGAAGGCGTCGACGGTTTCTTCCAGAGGATACTGACCGCGCCAATGCAGCAGATACAGGTCGATGTAATCGGTGCCAAGCCTGCGCAAGCTTCGCTCGCAAGCCTGGGGAATGCCCTGGCGACTGGCGTTGTGCGGGTACACCTTGCTGACCAGAAAGACGTTGTCGCGCTGGCCGGCAATGGCATCGCGCACCACTTCCTCGGCACCGCCTTCGGCGTACATTTCCGCAGTGTCGATCAGGGTCATGCCCAGCTCGATACCCAGGCGCAGTGCCGCGACTTCTTCCGTGTGCCGTGAACGGTCTTCACCCATCTGCCAGGTCCCCTGGCCGATGACCGGGACCCTGGTGCCAGCCAGTTCAAGCGTGCGCATGCAAACCTCCTTTATGAATGCCGATGGTTATTTCAGTGGGCAGCAGAATAGTCCATCGGTTCCGCCGCAGGCTGCGAACTCTTGAGCTGCACCTTGCCGGTGATCGATTGCTCTGTGCCGATACTGCACTTTTTCGAAATGTCCGGCTCTATCCATGGCAGCCTGCGGCGATCCCCACCGCCGGCCCATGCCCAAGTCCAAGAACCCATGGCTCGAGTTTCACCTACGATCACCACTAAAATCCGCCGTCATTGCCTGCTGCTTGCAGGTTTGTCGATGCTCTATGTCACCGGTTGCAGCCAGCAGCAGGGCGGCGACATCATCAACCAGATGCGCGAAGGCAAACCCCAGGAGTTCCTGCAGACCAGCGTCGACCGCATGGCCACCCTGACCATGCGCGACAACCTCAACAGCCTTTACCTGCTGATGAGCAAGCTCTATCTGCGTAACCCCGACGAGCTGAAAAAATCCGGTTTCCTCGATGCCCGCACCGCTGGCAAGCAAGTGCGCATGGCCATTGAGCTGCAGCAACCATTGCCGACCCTGGGCGGCAAAAAGGACCTCGCGGCCCTGCGTTTTGCCATGAGTCCGGAGTTTCTGGGCGACCGGGTCGGGGCGTTCATCTATGCCATCGGCAGCATGCTGGTGACCGCCCATGGCAATCGCCTTGAGTTCTACATGACCGACACGATCAACCCGGTATTTGTCAGCAATGCCGCACGCAATATCGAAATCGCCACCTGGATCCTCAGCCAGCGACAGAACAAAGAGGGCCAACCCTTGCTGTTCTCCAACGAAATCTCGGAGGAGGGCAGCAACCTGAGCTTTGCCGTCGAATTCGGCAAGATCGTCGCCCGGCTGGACCTGCTGACCCGGATGCTCGACGAACGCTACCGGCGCATCGGCGTGAACTATGCCCAGAGCCTGCTGTTCCTGAATTTCCTGCCGGTGCAGTGAGCACGACACATATTCCTTGTGGGAATTGAGTTCAGGGCATAAAGATAGATCGCATCGATATAACTGGTTATAAGAAATATCGCTATGCTGCGGGCCTGATTTCCCCTGCGATCTTTGTGGAAGTATTCATGGATTTAGTGAACATCGGGTTGGTCGTCGCCGGGCTGGTTGTCGGCTTCATCGTCGGCATGACGGGCGTAGGTGGCGGGTCGCTCATGACCCCGATCCTGCTAGGGTTCGGCATCAACCCGGCGACGGCGGTCGGTACCGACCTGCTGTACGCCGCCATCACCAAGTCCAGCGGCGTACTGGTTCACCGCAAGAACAACAACATCGACTGGGCGATCACCGGCTGGCTGACCTTGGGCAGCGTGCCCGCGGTGGCGTTGACGCTGTGGTTCCTCAGTACCCTGCACAGCGCCCCCGAGTCGATGAACGCGATCATCAAACAAGCCCTCGGGTTCGTGTTGTTCGCCACGGCTCTGGCGATCCTGTTCAAGAAGCGCCTGCTCGACTTCGCCCACAAACGTGCGGGTGGCAACTACAACCCCAGCGGATTGCGCTTGAACGTGATGACGGTCATCACCGGGCTGATCCTTGGTGCCATGGTCGCGCTGACGTCCATCGGTGCCGGTGCACTGGGCACCGTGGCACTGTTCATTCTCTATCCGATGCTGCCGACCCGCCGCCTGGTGGGGACTGAAATCGCCCACGCCGTGCCGCTGACCCTGGTGGCGGGCCTAGGCCACGCCAGCATGGGCAACATGGATTGGCACGTCCTGGGTTACTTGTTGGTGGGCTCGTTGCCGGGGATTTACCTGGGCAGCCACCTGACCGGGCGCATCTCCGACGAAGTGCTGCGTCCTTGCCTGGCGACCATGCTGTTGCTGATTGGCTACAAACTGGCGTTCTGAATCAAGCCGCCACGCCGGCTTCATTCGCGGGTGAATATTTCCAGCAGATGCCCGTCCGGGTCATCGAAATACACCCGCCGTCCTCCCGCGTAATCATTGATCTCCCTCAGTCGCTGCTTGCCCGGGTCGGCCCACCATGGCTGACCGTTGGCTTGCAGGCGTGCGAAGGCCGCATCGAAATCCTCATCGCCAATCAGGAATGCGTAGTGCTGAGACGCAATCGGCGGCTCGTTGTCGTAGAAATCCAGTGATACGCCGTTATCCAGTTTGACGATCAGCATGGGGCCGAAGGGCTCGGGGGCAGGCAGGCCAAGGAGGCCAGTCAGGAAATTCGCTGAAACCTGCTTGTCCCGGCACCAGACGATGGTGTGATTCAACTGAGTACTCATGGGCAAGTTCTCACAAGGGATCAGGCTGGTTGCCATGAGTCTTCAGATTAGCCCAAGCTGTTGCGCAATGACCGCCCTGACCTAAGCTTGGGGCAAGGCGAACAATATTTGCGGTATGTCACCTGGAACGATCGCCGCGATGCGCAATCATTAGAGCGTGAATATCAAAAGGAGATGCGCATGCTCATCAGGTCACTGACTCTGGCTACTTTGCTGGCGATTGCCGGCACCTCGTTCGCCGCCGATGGCGACTCACCGCTGGACATGGACAAGGGCAGGGCCCGGCCACTGATCGTCATCGCTCCGAGCACGGTTGATCCGACCTGGGTGAGCCTGAAAAAGTCCCTGGATGAGCCGGCCAACCGCAAGGGCTTCACCGACCGCAACATGGTGCTCTACACCGTACTCAACCTGATGGGCCAGCGCGACGGCAAGGACCTCGGGCCACAGGACACGGCGGCACTGATCCGCTCGCTCAAGCTGGGGGCCGGCGCCAAGACCAAGGTGATTCTGGTCGGCAAGGACGGCGAAAAGAAACTTGAACAATCGGACGCCATCAAGCTGGAAGATGTTTTCAGCGCTGTCGATCAGCTACCGGCGGCCGAGAAAGAATTTACCGCAACCGTGGCGGCTCCCGTCACTGAAGTCGAGCCGGCGGCAAAAGGTGCCAAAGGAACAAAACCTGGCAAACCGGCCAAACCCGCCAAGCCACCTGAAATGCCGGATGATTGAACCTCCATCCTCGGAACGCCACCCGGAGCAAGCTCGCTCCCACCGACGGATCAGCAGCTATCGGGCAAGGGCACTCAGTATCTGATGAGCGATCCTGACCCTCTGCGCATTGGGATAATTCTTGTTGGCCAGCATCACGATGCCGATGTCCTTCGAAGGCACGTACGCCACATAAGCCCCGAAGCCACCGGTTGAACCTGTCTTGTTGATCAGCACGTTTTCCGGCTGCGCCTGCGGCGGGTTAAGCCACTGGACTTCATGGGCCTGCATGGCCATCGGCGTGGAGTTGCCGTCCAGCAAGCGATCCAGTGTGATCGGGTAGCGATACATCTCCCAGCCCAGGCCCTGGGTCATATCGCCTACGGTGTAGTAACCGCTGTGAGTCAAGGCGATGGCTTGCTGCAACGGCTTTTCCAGGGACGCCGGTTTCATGTTCGCGCCGACATAGCTCAGCAAGTCTGCGGCGCTGGTCTTCACCCCATACGCCTCGGAGTCCAGCGCGCCCGGACTCACCCGTACCGGTTTGCCGTCCTTGTTGTAGCCCTGTGCGTAGAGCGCCATCTGATCCTGTGGCACATGCACATAGGTGTGCTGCAAGCCGAGTTTTGGCAGCAGGGTTTTCTCCATCAGGTCATCAAACGGCTGGCCCATGCTGTGGGCGGCGAGGTAGCCGAACAGGCCCAGACTGGGGTTCGAATACAGTCGGTGGCTGCCGGGGGCGTAGGGCGGTTTCCATTGTTTGTAGTAGCCGAGCATCTTGTCGGCCGAATCATATTCGGCAGGGAATTGCAGCGGCAAGCCGCCAGCGCTGTAGGTACCCAGTTGCAGCACGCTGATGTGGTCGAAAGCACTGCCGCGCAAGGCCGGCAGGATCTGGCTGGCCTTGTCGGTCAGGGACAGCTTGCCTGTGGTCTGGGCGTAGGCGGCGAGGGTGGCGGTGAAGGTTTTGCTGACGGAGCCGATTTCGAACAGGGTGTCTTGCGTGACGGGGTTGCCGGTTTCTATCGAGGCGACGCCATAGTTGAAGTAATGCGTCTGGCCGTTGACGGTGACCCCCACGGCCATGCCGTGGATACCCTCGGCCTGCATTACCGGTTGTACAGCGGCGTTCACCACTGTCTCGACTTGATCCTGTGCGGCGCACTGGCCCGCGGCGAATATCGCCATGCAAGCGGCGATGGTTTTCAGCCTGTCCATGTTGGTTTCATCCGTCGTTGATTCAGTTGCGCGTCATTTTAGGGGCTCAAGCGCCATGCTCCGAGCGCTTTTTAAAATTGGCCGCCATCAGGCGGCCACGCGCAACCCTTGATTCAACGCGCTTGGCGCTTCAACGCACCAGGCAAGGCCGCTTGTTGTCGAACTTCCAGCCGGGAATCAGGAACTGCATCGCCACGCTGTCATCCCGCGCCCCCAGGCCCATGCCTTTGTACAGCTCGTGAGCCTTGGCGACCTGATCCATATCCAGCTCGACTCCCAGCCCCGGTTTCTGCGGTACCTGCACGCAGCCATCGACGATTTGCAGCGGGGCCTTGGTCAGGCGCTGGCCATCCTGCCAGATCCAGTGGGTGTCGATGGCGGTGATCTCGCCCGGCGCGGCAGCCGCGACATGGGTGAACATCGCCAGGGAAATGTCGAAGTGGTTGTTAGAGTGCGAACCCCAGGTCAGGCCCCATTCGTGGCACATCTGCGCCACGCGCACCGAACCCTGCATCGTCCAGAAGTGCGGGTCGGCCAGGGGGATATCGACCGACTGCAACTGGATCGCATGGCCCATCTCCCGCCAGTCGGTGGCGATCATGTTGGTCGCGGTTTTCAAACCTGTAGCGCGACGGAATTCGGCCATGACTTCTCGACCCGAGTAACCGTTTTCTGCCCCACACGGGTCTTCGGCGTAGGCCAGCACGTGGTGCTGATCGCGGCACAGGCGGATGGCTTCTTTCAGTGACCAGGCGCCATTCGGGTCGAGGGTGATGCGCGCATCGGGGAAGCGTTCGGCAAGGGCTGTGACCGCTTCGATTTCGGCGTCGCCGCTGAGCACGCCGCCCTTGAGCTTGAAGTCCTTGAAGCCATAACGCGCGTGAGCCGCCTCGGCCAGGCGGACCACCGCCTCGGCGGTCATGGCCTTCTCGTGTCGCACACGGAACCAGTCGTTGTCGGCGTCCGGTTCGCAGCGGTAGGCGAGGTCGGTTTCGTTGCGATCACCGACGTAAAACAGATAGCCGAGCATCTTCACTTCATCGCGCTGCTGGCCTTCGCCGAGCAGGGCGGCCACCGGTACGTTCAGGTGCTGACCGAGCAAATCGAGCAATGCGGCTTCCAGGCCGGTGACGGCGTGAATGGTGATGCGCAGATCGAAGGTCTGCAAACCGCGGCCACCGGCATCGCGGTCGGCGAAGGTCTGGCGTACCTGATTAAGGATTTTCTGATAACTGCCAATCGGGCTGCCGACCACCAGGCTACGTGCGTCTTCGAGGGTCTGGCGAATGCGCTCGCCCCCCGGCACTTCTCCAACGCCGGTGTGGCCGGCGTTGTCCTTGAGGATCACGATGTTACGGGTGAAAAACGGGCCGTGGGCGCCGCTCAGGTTGAGCAGCATGCCATCGTGGCCGGCCACCGGAACCACTTGCATGCTGGTGATGACCGGGGCTTTTGCGGTGTCTTGTGCGTTCATTTTGCAGTCCTTGAAAAGCGAAATTCAGGCGTGGTTAGGCATGGGTTTGCCCTGCGCCGCGGCAGGTGCGGGTTTCGGTGTGTTACGGGCAGCAAACACGATGATGGCGGCGATGATCGAAGTCGCGGCCAGGCCGTACAGCCCGCCCTGAATGGAACCGGTGCGTTCTTCCAGCAGGCCGAAAGTGGTCGGCGCAACGAAGCCGCCGAGGTTGCCCACCGAGTTGATCAACGCGATGACGCCAGCGGCAATGCGCGCATCCAGATAGGCCTGGGGAATCGGCCAGAACAGCGATGAGGCCGATTTGAAACCCAGTGCTGCAAAGCAGATGGCGACGAAAGCGAAGATCGGCCCGCCGGTGGTGGACATGAACATCCCGGCCGCAGCGATCAGCAGGGCAGTGGCGACCCAGGCTTGTTGGTGTTTCCATTTGGCCGACAAGGAAGCGAAGGCGTACATGCCGACAATCGACAGCAACCACGGAATCGAGTTGAACAGCCCGACCTGGACATCGCTCAGATCGCCCATCTTCTTGATGATGCTCGGCAGCCAGAAGGTCGCGGCGTAGATGGTCAGCTGGATAAAGAAGTAGATCAGGCAGAACAGGATGATCTGGCGATCCTTGAGCAGTTTGCCCAGCGACGGCTTGATGGGCGTGGCGGCTTCCCGGGCCAATTGTTCGTCGTCGATGGCCTTGACCAGTGCGTCCTGCTCTTCGCGGCTCAGCCATTTGGCGTCGTGGGGCTTGGAGTCCAGCCAGAACCAGACGAACACGCACAACACCACCGAAAACATGCCCTCGATGAAATACATCCACTGCCAGCCGTGCAGGCCCAGCCCTTCGATTTGCAGGAGCAAACCGGACAGGGGGCCTGAGATCAGCGACGCGACCGCCGAGCCACTGAGGAAGATGGCAATCGCCTTGCCTCGCTCCACGCCGGGCAACCAACGGGTGAAGTAGTAGATCACCCCGGGAAAGAACCCGGCTTCGGCCACGCCCAGCAGAAAACGCAGGATGTAGAAGTGGGTTTCGTTCTGGATGAACGCCATGCCTGCGGCGACCAGTCCCCAGGTCAGCATGATCCGGGTCAGCCAGATGCGTGCGCCGACTTTCTGCAGAAGGATGTTGGAAGGCACCTCGAACAGTGCATAACCGATGAAGAACAAACCGGCACCCAGGCCGTAGGCGGCCGCGCCAATGCCCAGGTCGTGCTCCATGTGGGAGCGGACGAAACCGATGTTCACGCGATCAATGTAATTGACGATGAACATGATGACGAATAGCGGCAATACGTGTCTTTTGACTTTGGCGATGGCGGACTTCAACGCTGAATTGGCGTCGTCGTGCATCCCGGAGATGGATGTATTCACTGCATTTTCTCCCACTCGTTATTTTTATGCGGGGTGAAGCTTGGGGGTTGCGTTGTTGATAGACATCATACAACTAGATTTTTTTAACTTGCAACCATGTTTATCCAATGAAATGGCGACAATTCGGAGGTTTTTAATTCTGTTGGTGGTGTTGAGTGGCCTTTTTAGCGACTCAATATGGGCTTTTGTGGAGTGTTGTCATACAAGCTTGGCAAGATTTTTCGGAATTCCCGCCCGGCGCGGTGCTACGATTCGATAGCCCTGATTTCGGACACACCCATGCAAGAAGACCTCGAAGCACCTGCCCGCAAGCGCAGCCACAACCTGGCCCATGATCTGGTGGAGAAACTGACCCAGCGCATCCTGCTCGGCCAGATGTTGCCCGGCGACAAGCTGCCGTCGGAAAACACCATCGTTCAGGAGCACGGGGTCAGTCGCACGGTGGTGCGTGAGGCGATCTCGAAGTTACAGGCCTCGGGGCTGGTGGAAACCCGGCATGGGATTGGCACGTTTGTGATCGAGCGCGCTCCGGAGCAGGGGCTGCGGCTGAATGTCGATACGGCGTTGGGGGTGCGCAGTATTCTGGAGTTGCGCATGGGGCTGGAAACCCAGGCGGCGGCGCTGGCGGCAACTCGCCGCACCGATCTGCAACTGGCGCAGATGCGTGAAGCGCTGGACGACTATCAAAACCTGCTGGCCAACAACGACAGCTGTGTCGAGGCGGACCGGCGTTTTCATCTACTGATCGCCGAAGCCACCGGTAACGTCTGTTTCACTGAAATCATGCAGCACCTGGGCAGCGCGATGATCCCGCGCACCCGTGTCAATGCAGCCGAGCGTGGTGCGGTGGACTTGAGCAAGCTCGGTCAGTTGGCCAACCTGGAGCACGAGGCGATTCTCAACGCCATCAAACGCCAGGACCCGGACGCGGCGCGGGCGGCGATGTGGCTGCACCTGACCAACAGTCGCGACCGGTTTTCGGCTAGCTGATGGTCAGTGATACCGCGTTATCGTTCATCGTCGGAACGCCGCCCGGACCAAGCCGCGCTCCCACAGGGTTTTATGGTTGCCGCAGTTCTTGAGCACGGCTCAAAACCTGTGGGAGCGAGCTTGCTCGCGATAGCGCCAGACCTGACAGCGAAAAAACTGAGTCAGACCCTGACAGTTTGAACAACCACAGCCCGCCGCTCCAGATTCAACGCCAGCACACTCGCCAATACCACCAACCCGCCGACCACGATCATCAGCGTCGGCCGCTCCCCCAGCGCATAAGACGCAATCACCATCGCCGTCGGCGGCGTCAAGTACAGCGTCATGGTCGCCCGGCTCAAATCGACATGCGCCAGCACATAAGCCCAGGCCAGGTACGCCAGGGCACTGGGGAATATCCCCAGGGCAATCACCGCAAACTGCACGCGCAGCGGCGCCTGGGCGACTTGATCCGCCAGACCGGGCAAGTAGACCAGCAACAGCACCGTCCCGGACCACACCGTGTAACACACCAGCGTCAGCCCGTCGTATCGCCCGGTGTGATGCTTTTGCAGGGCAAAGTAGAGACTCCAGGACACTGCCGCCAGCAGGATCAGCAAGCCATGGGCATCAATGCTGCCCAAGCCATGATCGCCCGCCACCACAATCATCACGCCAAACAACCCGAGCAGCACACAACCCCAGCGCCACAGGCTCACCTGATCCTTGAACACGAAGCGCGCGATCAACGTACTGAACAGCGGCGTGGTCTGGGCCAGGACGCTCGAAGCGCCAGCGCTGACACCCTGCTGTCCGAAATTGATCGCCACGTGGTGCAGGCTCACGGCAAAGAAGCCCAGGCCGAACATCAGGGGCAGATCTCGCAGGCTCGGCAGGCGAATGCCCTTGAACATCGCGACCACGGCCATGAACACAGAGGCCAGCAGGAAGCGCAGGAGCGCCAGGTGCACCGGGTCGTAGGCCTGCAAGCCGATATGGATGCCGGTCGGGGAGTAGCCCCAGCACGCCACGACAAACGCCATGGCCAGAATGATTTTCCAGGGTGAAACGGGGGAGGGTGTGAGCGGCGTCATGGTCGTGCACCTGTGGGTGGATGCACCGAGTATCAGAAAGCCGATCGTTCGCCACAACTGACTTATACTGCGCTAACCGTTCACTATAGGTGATGTATGGAGCTGGCTCAGATTCGCATGTTCAAGACCGTGGCCGATGTCGGCAGCATCGCCCGCGCGGCCGAGCTGTTGCATTGCGTGCCGTCGAACATCACGGCCCGGATCAAGGCCCTGGAGGCCGAACTGGGTGTCGCGCTGTTTTTGCGTGAGGGGCGAGGGTTGCGCATCAGCCCGTCGGGGCACACCTTCCTGGCCTACGCCTCGAAAATTCTTGCGCTCACCGCCGAGGCCAAGCGCGCGGTCGACCCTTCGGCCGAACCCTCGGGGCCATTGCGCATCGGTGCCATCGAGTCGTCGGCCACCGGGCGATTGCCGCGCCTGCTGGCGAAATTCCACAAGCGTTTCCCGCAGGTGGCGCTGGAGCTGACCACAGGCTCCTGGGGGCAGTTGCTCGACGACACGCTCAACCACAAGCTCGACGGCGCCATCGTGGCGGTGGATGTCGAGCGTTCGCACCTCAAGCGCACGCCGATGTACCGAGAAGAGCTGCTGCTGATCGCCTCGACCTCCCTGGGGCCGCTGCGGGATATCAGTGATTTGCAGGACCAGACCGTATTCATGTGGCCTCAGGGCTGTCCGTACCGGGCGGCGCTGGAGCATTGGTTGTTGCGAAAGGGGCAGGCGCTGCCGATTGTCAGCCTGGCCAGTTATGGCGCGATTGTCGGTTGCGTCAGCGCCGGGGCCGGCGTGGCGCTGGTGCCTAAGGGGATCTTTGACCAATATGCCAAAGGTGCAGGCTGCGCAGGGTTTGAGTTTCCCGAGCTGACCGCCGTCGACAACCTGTTTTACTGGCACGAAAACGCCGGGGTGCACCCGGCGCGTGAGGCGTTTGTGGCGATGCTCCGCGAGGAATTTGCCTGACGCAGTACCTGTGGGAGCGGGCAAGCCCGCTCCCACAGGGGTTACGGCATGTTGATGTCCCGCATAAGCAGGCCAAAACCTAGCTCCACCGCATCCGGTATCGGCAAATACACCGTATGCCCATCCCCCGGCGCAACGTCGATCGCTTCACCCTTGGCGGTCTGCAACTGATGCAGATCGAAGTGGAAGTTGCCCTTGGGCGTCATCAGCTCCATGTGATCGCCCAGGCCGAAGCGGTTTTTCACCTTGACCTCGGCCAGGCGATCCCGCCGCTGTCCGGTCAGTTCACCGACAAACTGCTGGCGCTCCGACACCGAGCTGCCGTTTTGGTAGTTCTGGTATTCGTCATGTACATGCCGGCGCAGAAAACCTTCGGTATAGCCACGCTGGGCGAGGGACTCCAGGTCGGTCATCAGGCCGCGGTCGAAGGCCCGGCCCGCCACCGCATCGTCGATGGCCCGGCGATAAACCTGGGTAGTGCGCGCGCAATAAAAGTGGGATTTGGTCCGGCCTTCGATTTTCAGGGAGTGCACGCCCATCTGGGTCAGGCGTTCGACATGCTGCACGGCGCGCAGGTCCTTGGCGTTCATGATGTAAGTGCCGTGTTCGTCTTCGAAGGCGGGCATCTGTTCGCCGGGACGATTGGCTTCCTGCAACAGGAACACCTGCCCGGTGGGCGCGCCGATGCCCAGGGTGGGTTCCGGCTGATACTGCTGCACGATCTCGCCCAGGTGGTTTTCCGTGGCCGGTTGCGCTGAATATTTCCAGCGACAGGCATTGGTACAGCTGCCCTGATTGGCGTCACGCTTGTTCATGTAGCCCGACAGCAGGCAGCGCCCGGAATAGGCCATGCACAACGCGCCGTGCACGAACACTTCCAGTTCCATGGCGGGTACTTGTTCGCGGATCTCGGCGATTTCTTCCAGGGACAGCTCTCGGGACAGGATGATCCGGCTCAAGCCTTGCTGCTGCCAGAACTCGACACTGGCCCAGTTCACCGTGTTGGCCTGCACCGAAAGGTGGATCGGCATCTGCGGGTAGTGTCGGCGCACCAGCATGATCAGGCCGGGGTCGGACATGATCAGCGCATCCGGGGCCATGGCGATCACCGGTTCAAGGTCCTTGAGGAAGGTCTTGAGCTTGGCGTTGTGCGGCGCGATGTTGACCACCACGTAGAAGCGCTTGCCCTGAGCCTGCGCTTCGCGAATGCCAAGGGCCAGGTTGGCGTGGTCGAATTCGTTGTTGCGCACCCGCAGGCTGTAGCGCGGCTGGCCGGCGTATACGGCATCGGCGCCGTAAGCGAAGGCGTAACGCATGTTTTTCAAGGTGCCGGCGGGGGCGAGCAGTTCTGGCGCAGTGAGGTTCATGGCAGTGTCGGTCGCAAAAACCGCACAGGGTAAATGCCCTGTGCCAAGGGTTTATTGACCTGGATCTATGCCAGATCAACAAACCGATGGCACTCGCGCGAGCCGTGGCGGACTAAACATCAAGGCGAAAATTTTTCGTCCTGACTGGCTGGCACGGATCGGACATGAACGAAACTACCCCACAAGACAAATCGCTGATGGTTTTACTGGTGCTGGTGAGCGCTGCCTTCATCTTGATCCTGCTGCCGTTTTACGGCGCGGCGTTCTGGGCGGTGATCCTGGGCATCCTCTTTGCGCCACTGCAGGGCCGGCTGCAAGTGAAGTTCGGCTGGCAACGCAACCTCACGTCGCTGTGCACATTGAGCATTTGCCTGGTGATTGCGATTCTGCCGGTGATCATCATCAGTGCCTTGCTGGTTCAGGAAGGCGCGTCACTCTACAAAAGCGTCGAGAGCGGCGAACTCGACATAGCCGGGTATGTGTCGCAGTTCAAGCACAGCCTGCCGCCGTATTTCCAGCATCTGCTGGATCGCTTCGGCATGGGCGAGTTGAACGGGCTGCACGAGAAAATCGTCAAGAGCGCGATGACCGGCGGGCAGGTGCTGGCCTCTAAGGTGTTCAGTTTCGGCCAGGGCACGTTCGAGTTCATCGTCAGCTTTTTCATCATGCTGTACCTGCTGTTTTTCTTCCTGCGTGACGGTGCGGAACTGGCGCGCAAGGTGCGTGCGGCGGTGCCGTTGCAGGAACAGCAGAAACGCCGTTTGCAGCTCAAGTTCAATCGTGTGGTACGGGCGACGGTGAAAGGCAACCTGCTGGTGGCCGTCACCCAAGGCGCGCTGGGCGGTCTGATTTTCTGGTTTCTGGACGTTCCCAGCGTGTTGCTCTGGGCTGTATTGATGGCGTTTCTGTCGTTGCTGCCGGCGGTGGGGGCGGGAATAGTCTGGGTGCCGGTGGCGGCGTTTTTCCTGCTCACCGGGGCGATCTGGCAGGGCGTGGTGCTGGTATTGTTCGGGGTCTTGGTGATCGGTCTGGTGGACAACCTGCTCCGGCCATTGCTGGTGGGCAAGGACACCAGGATGCCGGACTACATGATCCTGATCTCGACCCTCGGCGGTCTGGCGATTTTCGGGCTGAACGGTTTTGTCATCGGCCCGTTGATCGCGGCCCTGTTCATGTCGAGCTGGGACATTTTCATAGAAACCAAACCGCGGGTGCAGCTGCCTTAGGCGCTGAACCTGCCGGACTGGCCGCTGCCGATGCGTTGCGACAGTTCACGGGCGGCAGGCAGCGAAGTGAGCGGGCCGCTGATCTGTACGCCGTCCTGCACCAGGTACCAGCAGGCAAGCATGCCCAGCTCTCTGAGCTGTGCGGGGACGGCGCTGCCGATAACGGACATGATCTGAACCTTGGACATGAAAAGTACCTCCATCAATCTGTGGAGTTACTTTAAGGTCCGGGTACCTTGAGGGGTAATCAACGTTTTCGATAGTGGTCATTGATGCCAGAGGGGGTAAACGACCGTTGGTCGGTCAGCTGACCACCTGATCGAGCATATGAACCACTTCCTGCTCGTTGAGCAGGCCCTTGCGCACCAGGCTTTGCGTCAGCAGCGAGAGAAACTTGGCGCTGCGATGACCTTCCAGGTGCTTGAGTTCGGTCAGTGCGTTGTAGACCTTGCTGGAGGTGCACAGACCGACGATGCGGTGCGGGTTTTGCGTTGGCATGTGGTCGTCCTTGTTGTTATGAACCTGTTTTCGACGGACAGCCCCGAGCTTGCGGAACTGACATGACAAAAATATGACCGATTTGTGCCGCGGGGCAGAAATCGGGTCAAGTCCATCTTGCCTGTTTCTGCCACGGACACTGTCCCGATAGCGACCTTGGCGAGATTTATCCAGACCTTGACCGACAATTGGATATAAAAAAGCCCCGCTGTTTCAGCGGGGCCGGTTGAGTCTGTTACCAGCGACCGTAATGTCGGCCGTAGTAGCCGCGTGGCGGGCCGTAGTAACCACGGGGTGGTCCGTAGTAAACCGGGGCTGGGCGGTAGTAGATCGGTTGTTGCACGTAGACCGGGGCCGGTTGGTAGTAAACCGGAGGCGGTGGTGTGTAATAAACCGGCGCGGGCTGGTAGTAGACCGGTTGCGGCGCGACATAGACCGGGCGGTTGGCGTTGATCAGAGCCGAGCCGACGATGGCAGTACCGACGATCGCTCCAAATACCGCCGCGTCATTACCGTGCCCGGCTTGCGCCTGACCTGCGACAGCGAGGGCGCCGATCAGCAAGGCTACTGTGGGGACTTTACGGATCATGATAGTACCTCGGTTCTTCAACCCGGCGCTTGTGTCTGCAATAGACCCAAGGATTGTCGCGGGGATACTTCTAAGACAGCGTTTTTCTGAAAAACAGCACGGCCGCGAGGTAAATTTTGTGTAAGGTCTGTACCGACTTTCTTACCGACCCGTGTAGGCCCGTGCGAACACGCTTACATGATCGATCAGAACCCGATGGAGGGCTAATCCCGTCCATCCGAAAAGTGCATTTGAAGGAGCTTGCCCATGCAGATGAACCCCAACAAAGACACCCAGTTGTGCATGTCCCTTTCAGGACGCCCAGGGAACTTTGGCCTGCGTTTTCACAATCATCTGTATGAACAACTGAACTTGAATTTTTACTACAAGGCCTTTGCCAGCCAGGACCTGACGGGTGCTGTTGCCGGCATTCGCGCCCTGCGGATTCGTGGTTGTGGCGTGTCGATGCCGTTCAAGGAAGCCTGCATTGCCCTGGTGGATGAACTCGACGCATCTGCCGCCGCCATTCAATCGATCAACACCATCGTCAACACCGACGGGCATCTCAAGGCCTACAACACCGACTACATCGCCGTTGCCCAATTGCTGGAAAAACACCAGGTGCCCAAGGACTCGACCTTTGCCTTGCGCGGCAGCGGCGGCATGGCCAAGGCCGTGGCGAGTGCCTTGCGCGATGGCGGCTATAAAAACGGCCTGATCGTGGCCCGCAACGAGCGCGCCGGGCAGGCGCTGGCGCAGTCTTTGGGGTATGAGTGGCAGGCCGAGCTGGGGAGTCGTCGCCCGCAGATGCTGGTCAACGTCACCCCGATCGGCATGACGGGAGGACCGGAGGCCGATCAACTGGCCTTTGAGCCTGATGTGATCGAAAAAGCGGAAACTGTCTTCGATGTGGTGGCGATACCCTCGGAAACACCGCTGATCGTGCGTGCCCGTGCCGAAGGCAAACGGGTCATCACCGGGCTGGAAGTGATCGCGATCCAGGCACTGGAGCAATTTGTGCTCTATACCGGTGTACGGCCGACGGACGAGCAATTCCAGAAGGCCGTAGCGTTTGCCCGCAGCTAGGAGGTGTCCATGCATCCCCCCATTCTCAATCTGGATTCGGTCGAACTTGAACCGCTACCCGAAGCGTTTGCGCCGACCGGTGAAACCGCCGGTCGCTATCAACAGCGCCTGGCCCTTGTCGGTCAGCAACTGGGGGCGCAAAAACTGGGTTATCGCCTGTATGTGCTGGAGCCAGGCATGCGCGGCAGTCCGTTTCACAGTCATCGGGTCAATGAGGAAATGTTCTACGTCGTAGCCGGGGAAGGGCAGGTGCGCCTGGGATCCGAACGTTTTCCGATCCGTGCCGGTGATGTGATCGCCTGTCCACCGGGTGGGCCTGAAAAGGCGCACCAGATCATCAATACCAGTAACGGCGAGTTGCGGTACCTGGCCGTCAGCACCCAGCAATCACCGGAAATCTGTGAATACCCGGATTCCGGTAAATACGCCGTGATGGATGACTTCAAGGTGGATGCCGAGGGTAATGCGTCAGGCTTTGTTGCGGTGGCCCGGCAGGCGGACGGGGTGGATTACTGGGACGGCGAGTAACCACGGGCACCGTCAAACCACTGTAGGAGCGAGCCTGCTCGCGATGGACGTCAACGATAACGCGTGCTGTCTGAATGAGCGCGTCGTCTGGACGTTTTTCGCGAGCAGGCTCGCTCCTACAGGTTTGTGTCAGGCAAACATCCAGATTATTCGAGCCGGGCCAGTCTTTCTTCCAGCGCCGCAATTCGCGCTTCCAGTTCTTCGATCCGTTCAACCGAAACCCCGCTGCCGCCACGCTCGGCCGGGTTTTGCCGTGCCGCCATGATCGCTTCGATATCCGCCGGGTTGCCCAGGGCGTGGGTGTAGCGGTCTTCGCGTTGGCCGGCCTGACGCGGAATCAGCACGGCCAGACCCCGGGCAATCAGGCGTTCGAGTTGATGCACCACTTGTTCAGTGTCTTCGAATTCATGCATGCGGCCGCTGCGGGTTAGCAGTTCATTGACGGTCTGCGGGCCGCGCAGAAACATCAGCCCGGTCAGGATGACCTGCGCCGGTACCAGTTCCAGGGCTTTGTCGACCTTGTGTTCCCAGCGGTCGGCGCGGCTGCCCATCACCAGTCTGGCGAAGCCGCGTCCTTCGAGGGCGCGCAGGCTCTGACCGACCTGTCCCTGCGTCAGGTTCATCACTGGCTCGCGGCTGGTTTTCTGGTTGCAGGCAATCACCAGGGCATTGAGGGTCAGGGGATAGGTTTCCGGGCTGGTGGCCTGTTTTTCGATCAACGAACCCAGAATGCGGATTTCCGTGCTGCTGAGCCGTGGCTCGTCGAAAGTTATCTCTTGCTCAGTGCTCATGGTTCTGCATCCTTAGCCGATTCATGTTTTTCACTTGCGTAGGCGCACTTTGACATCGCCCGTTCGGACTAGGCAAGGCTAACGATTCTGCCGCGTCCGGGCGGCGCCAAACTTCATGCTCAAAGGGGTGTTGCGCCACGCGCGCCCCGCCACACGAGCAGAAGGCGCCGCGATGGAGTTTGCATTCAGCGACGAACAGGAAATGATCCGCGCATCGGCCGAGGGCTTCCTCGCCGATGTCTCGGATTCTGCCGCCGTGCGCGCGGCAATGGCCAGCGAACGGGGTTTTGACGAAGCCCTCTGGCAGCGTCTGTGCCAGGAAATGTACTGGCCAGCCATTCATATCCCCGAAACCTTTGGTGGCCTCGGCCTCGGCTTTGTCGAGCTGACGATCCTGCTGGAACAGATGGGCCGGCGTTTGCTGTGCTCGCCGTTTTTCGCCACCGCCTGCATGGCCACGCCTGCGCTGTTGCTGGCCGCCAATGATGAACAGAAGCAGCGTTGGTTGCCGTCGATTGCCGACGGCAGCGTGACCGCGACCCTGGCGTTCAGCAGTGCCAACGGCTGGTCGGCCGACGATGTCCAGGCCACGGTGGTGGCGGAGGGCGACGGGTTCGTTCTCGACGGCACCCTCAAGCATGTGCTCGACGGGCATGGCGCTGACCTGTTGATCATTGCCGCACGGCAACCCGGAACCACTGGCGAAAAGGGCATCAGCCTGTTTGCCGTGAACGCCGTATGCGCGGGTATCGAACGGCAAATGCTGCCGACCATGGACCAGACCCGGCGCCAGGCGAGGATCCAGCTCAAGGGCCTGTACCTTGAAGCCGACTGCCTGTTGGGTGAGTTCGGGAATGGTTGGTCGCACCTTGAGCGAGTCCTGCAACTGGCCTGCATCGGCCTGGCTGCCGAGCAGACCGGCGGCGCGCAGCAGGTACTAGACCTCAGCGTGGCCTACATGCAGGAGCGCCAGCAGTTCGGTCGCCCGATTGCCAGTTTCCAGGCCCTCAAACACCGCGCCGCCGACATGATGCTGCAAGTCGAATGCGCCCGTTCGGCCAGTTATTACGCCGCGTGCGTGGCCCAGGAAGTCCTCGATCCCCAGGGTGATCCGCAGGTTGCGGCCGAACTGCCACTGGCGGCGGCGCTGGCCAAAGCGCAGTGCTCCGAGACCTACTTCTCATGCGCCTCCGAGTCGATCCAGTTGCACGGCGGTGTCGGGTTCACCTGGGAATACGACCCGCACCTCTACTTCAAACGCGCCCGCGCCAGCGAGAGTTTCCTCGGGCTACCGGCCTGGCATCGCGAGCGGATTGCCACGGTCATTCTTGGAGAGCTGCCATGAAAATCAGTTTCAGCGAGCAGGACGAGCGCTTCCGTCAGGAAGTCGTCGACTGGATGAATGCCAACCTCTGTGGTGAGTTCGAGTCCCTGCGTTTTCGTGGCGGTCCGGGCGATGAGCACATGTTTCCCGAAGAGCGCAAAGCCTGGGAGCGCAAACTCGCGGAGGGTGGCTGGACTTGTGTCGGCTGGGCGCCGCAGCATGGCGGGCGCGGCTTGTCGATCACCCGGCAAGTGATATTCCACGAAGAGTATGCCCGCGCCGGTGGTCCCGGCCGCATGGGGCATATCGGCGAAGGGCTGGCCGGGCCGACCATTGCCGCGTTCGGTACGGCTGAACAGCAACAGCGCTTTTTGCCGGGGATCGTCAGCGGTACGTCGTTCTGGTGCCAGGGCTATTCAGAGCCGGGTGCCGGTTCCGACCTGGCCAACGTCAAGACCCGCGCAACGCTGGATGAAGCGACCGGCCAATGGCTGATCAACGGGCAAAAAGTCTGGACGTCCCTGGCCCACGAGTCGGATTGGTGCTTTGTGATCGCCCGCACCGAACCAGGCAGCGTCGGCCATCGTGGTCTGTCGTTCCTGCTGGTGCCCATGGCTCAGACAGAAATCACCGTACGACCTATCGAGCAACTGACCGGCACCTCGGAATTCAACGAAGTGTTCTTCGACGATGCCCGCACCGACGCCGCCAACATCATCGGCGCGCCGGGCGACGGCTGGAAGATCGCCATGGCGCTGCTCGGCTTCGAGCGCGGTGTCTCGACCCTCGGCCAGCAAATGCAGTTTCAGAACGAACTCAACGAAATCATCGCCATCGCCAAGTCCAATGGCGCCGACCGCGATCCGATCCTGCGTCAGCGCCTGGCCGAGGCCTGGAGCGGGCTGCGGATCATGCGCTACAACTCGCTGCGCATGCTCTCGGGCAGCCAGGACGGTTCGCTGCGCAAGGAGGCGACCATCTACAAGCTGTTCTGGTCGACCTGGCACGCCAGCCTCGGCAAGTTGGCGATGGACGTCCTCGGCGCCGAAGCGGAGTTGCTCGAAGCGGCGCCTTACCAACTGACCCGTTTGCAGTCGCTGTACCTGTTCAGCCGCGCCGACACCCTCTACGGCGGCAGCAACGAAATCCAGCGCAACATCATTGCCGAGCGTGCCCTGGGCATGCCTAAAGAGCCGCGTCCGCGCACCTGAAAGGAGAGAGTTCATGTCTGTACCTCAATATGTTGAAGGTCGCGGCCTGCTGCGCGGCAAGTCGGTGCTGATCACCGCGGCGGCGGGTGCCGGGATCGGCTTTTCCGCCGCAGTGCGTGCTGCCGAGGAAGGTTGTCGCGCACTGATGATCAGCGATATCCATGAAGGCCGGTTGGCCGAGGCGGTGCTGAAGATCCGTGAAACCACCGGGTTGCAACAGGTCTTCGGCCAGGTCTGCAACGTCGCCGACGAAGCCCAGGTGCAACAACTGATTGCCTGCGCCGAACGTGACCTGCAAGGCGTCGATGTGTTGATCAACAACGCCGGGCTTGGCGGCTCGCGGTTGCTGGTGGACATGGCCGATGAAGAGTGGCATCGGGTCATCGACGTGACGCTCACCGGCACCATGCGCATGACCCGCGCCATGCTGCCGAAAATGATGGAGCGGCGTGCCGGAGTGATCGTCAACAACGCCTCGGTACTGGGCTGGCGCGCGCAGAAAGAACAGGCGCACTACGCCGCCGCCAAGGCTGGCGTGATGGCGCTGACCCGCTGCGCAGCGGTCGAGGCGGCTGACTACGGCATCCGTATCAACGCGGTCAGCCCGAGCATTGCCCTGCACGATTTCCTGCGCAAATCCGCGCCCCAGGCGGTGCTCGATCAACTGGCCGCCAACGAAGCGTTCGGTCGCGCCGCCGAAGTCTGGGAAGTGGCCAACGTGATGATGTTCCTGGCCAGTGACTACAGCTCCTACATGACCGGCGAAGTGTTGTCGGTGTCCAGCCAGAGGGCGTGACCATGCCACGTATTTTCGACACGCCGATGGCCTTGTTCGACGCCGTGGGCGAATCGCTTGGCGCCAGTGACTGGCTGTTGCTGGAACAGGACCGCATCGACCGCTTCGCCGACGCCACGGGCGATCACCAGTGGATTCATGTCGATCCGCTCAAGGCCGCCAACGGTCCGTTTGGCGCCTGCATTGCCCACGGCTACCTGAGCCTGTCGCTGGTCAATCTGTTCTTGCCGCAGATCGTCGAGGTCCGTGGCCTGGCCATGGGTGTCAATTACGGCTGTGAGCGGGTGCGCTTCCCCTCGGTGGTGCGCGTCGGCTCGCGGGTGCGCGGCAGTGCGCAACTGATCGCGGTCGAGGAAGTGAAGGGCGGCGTACAGGCGACCATCCGCGTCAGCGTCGAAATCGACGGCGAGGAACGCCCCGGCTGCGTGGTTGACACCATCAGTCGTTATTACCCGGCCTGACCTTCAACAGTATTTTCGAGGAATCCAGCATGAAAGAAGCCGTCATCGTTTCCACCGCCCGTACCCCGATCGGTAAAGCCTTTCGCGGTGCGTTCAATGACACCGAAGCGCCGCAACTGGGCGGACATGTGGTGCGCGAAGCCGTACGCCGTGCCGGTATCGAACCGGGTGAAGTGGACGACGTGATCATCGGCGCCGCCGCGCAGCAGGGTACGCAGTCCTATAACCTGGGGCGCCTGTGTGCAATTGCCGGTGGTTTGCCGGCATCGGTTGCCGGGATGGCCGTCGAGCGCCAGTGTTCGTCGGGCCTGATGAGTATCGCCATGGCCGCCAAGGGCATCATGTGCGACGAAATCGATATCGCCGTGGCCGGTGGCCTAGAGTCGATTTCCCTGGTGCAGAACAAGCACAAGAACCTGTATCGCAATCAGTCGGGTTCGGTGATCGAGCTGGACCCGCACGCTTACATCCCGATGATCGAAACCGCCGAGATCGTCTCCGCGCGCTACGGCATCTCCCGCGACGAGCAGGACGAATACAGCTACCAGAGCCAGTTGCGTACCGCACAGGCTCAGAGCGCCGGACGCTTCGACCGGGAGCTCGCACCGCTGACCAGCCGCAAGGCACTGTTCGACAAGGCCACCGGCGAAACCAGTTATGACACCGTCACTTTGCTGCGCGATGAGTGCAACCGCATCGACACCACTCTCCAGAGCCTGAAGGCGCTGGAGCCAGTGTGGTCGGGCGGTCAGTGGAGCGACAAGGGTCGTTTCATCACCGCCGGCAACGCCTCGCAGTTGTCCGATGGTGCGGCGGCCTCGGTGTTGATGAGCGCGAAAATGGCCGAGAAACGTGGCCTGGAACCGCTGGGGATCTATCGTGGTATGGCCGTCGCCGGTTGCAATTCCGACGAGATGGGCATCGGCCCGATCTACGCGATTCCGAAACTGCTCAAGCGTCATGGCCTGACCATGGACCACATCGGCCTCTGGGAGTTGAACGAGGCATTCGCTTGTCAGGTGCTGTATTGCCGCGACACCCTGGGCATTCCGGCCGAGCGCCTGAACGTCAACGGCGGGGCAATCGCCATCGGCCATCCATTCGGCATGTCCGGGGCGCGGATGGTTGGCCACGCGTTGGTCGAAGGCCAGCGTCGCGGTTTGCGTTACGTGGTGGTGAGCATGTGCATCGGTGGCGGCATGGGCGCTGCTGCTCTATTCGAGGTGGTCTGAATGATCAGCGCACAACATATCCAGACGACAATGGCGCGTTACGTGGAATTGGTGGATGCCGGCGACATCGACGGCATCCTCGCGCTCTACGCCAAAGACGCCACCGTTGAAGACCCGGTCGGCCAGGCGCCGTTGCAGGGCATCGACGCCATCGCGCGTTTTTACCGTGAAGGACTGGGGGCGATGAAAGTCTCCGCAACCCAGACCGGCCCGGTGCGCGCGACGCTCAACGGTTGCGGCGCGATGCCATTCCGGGTCGACATGGAGTGGGGCGGGCAACCGTGCTCGCTGCATGTGATCGACGTGATGGAGTTCGATGCCGACGGCAAGATCCGTTCGATGAAAGCCTTCTGGAGTGAGGCCAACGTGACCGCGCGAGGTGCCGTGTGACTCTGGAACAGCGGATCGCCCGCCTGGAAGCGCTGGAGGACATCCGCCAGCTCAAGCATCGCTACCTCAATGCCTGCGATCTCAAGCAGGTCGAGGTGATTGCCGACTGTTTTGCCGAAGGTGAGGTGCTGATCGATTACGGTCCTCTAGGGATCTTTCGCGAGCGCGACAGTTTTGTCGCGCTGTACCGTGAGTTGGCTTGCCATGAGCGGGTGATCGACCTGCATCACGGCGCCAACCCGGAAATCGATGTGCTAAGCGAAGATGAAGCCCAGGGCCGTTGGGCCCTATGGTATTTCAACCTGGATGGCGAGAGCGGGGCGACGCGGCAGTTGGGTGGGTTCTATCAGGACCGTTATCAGCGTATCGCCAGCCAATGGAAGATCGTCGCCACCCGCTTTACCGCTCACTCGGAAGTGGCGCGTTCCTGAAGGGGGCTCACTCCAGAGGTGGCTTCTGTAGGAGCGAGCTTGCTTGCGATGACGGCATGTCAGGCAACATCAATGTTGGATGTGCTGACAGCCATATCCGGATTCTGCGTTCGGCCGGTTTCGTAGTAGGCCTTGAGGTTCTCGGCAATCTGCCGAACAACTTTTTTGAAGGCCTTGGCCAGCAACCTTTCAAACAGCTTGCCGCCGCGCAGGCTGTAACTCATTTGCAGGGTGATGCGGGTCGTGTTGCCTTCGGCTTGCAAGGCATAACTGAAACTCGCCTCGCGAAACGGGAAGGGCGAGTCATTGCCACCCTTGTGCAACCGCAGCACGAACCCTGTGCCTTCCTGCCATTGCACCACGCTTTCATCCAGATACTGACCACCCTTGCGCAACACCCGACGACTGGCGCCGATACCTTCCGTTGCGCCTGGATGAAACTGGCAACCGGTCAGGCCTGGTACGTAGTGCGGGGCAAGGCTCAGGTCGCGTAGTCTGGTCCATGCGGCTTGTCGCGTGAGGTTCAGCACAACACTGTGGCTGGCTACGGGCATGTCGAAAGTCCTCTTATGGATGGGATTGAGCCGCATCGAGAAATGCCGGGCGTTCGCCCGCGCCATGCACCGCGATATCCGCGCCGCTGACGTAACGGGCCAATGTCGAGGCCAGGTACAGGCAGGTGTCGCCAATGTCCCCTGGGGTCGCCAGGCGTTGCAACGGAATGGTCGCCGCCACCCTGGCAATGCCCGCGCCGTCACCATAATGCATGGCCGCCTGCTCGGTGAGAATCAACCCGGCGGTCACGGCGTTGACCCGCACCTTGGGCGCCCATTCCACCGCCAGCGAGGTCGTCAGGTTGAGCAAGCCGGCCTTGGCCGCGCCATAAGCGGCGGTGCCGGGGGAAGGGCGGGTGGCGCTGACGCTGCAGATGTTGATGATCGCGCCACCGTCGGCCTGGGCTTGCATCACCTGGTTGGCCTGCTGGCACAGGTTCAGTGGCGCAATCAGGTTCAGGCGGATGATTGCCTCGCTGAAGCGCGGCGAAGCCGTGGCGGCGTCGGCATTCGGCGAACCGCCGGCGTTGTTGACCAGCACATCGAGGCGGCCGAAGCGCTCGACGATCTGCGTAATCAAGCGCCCGGACTGCTCGACATCCCGCAGGTCGCAGGCCACGAACAGCGCCTCGCGCCCGGCGCTGGCCGGCAAGGTTTGTGGTGCTTCGCGACCGCAAATCACCACGTCGGCGCCACAGTCCAGAAAGCGCTGGCTGATGCCGCGTCCGACGCCTTTGCCACCTCCGGTAACCAGTACCACTTTGCCGCGAAAGTCCATTGGATCAAGCATGGGGGTGTCTCGTTCTGTCGCTCGGGAATGTAACCGATGCTAGGTCTGCAACCCCGGCAGGCCAACGTCCAAAGGGACTAGAGATTGTCTGTTCTGTGTAGGAGCGAGCTCGCTCGCGATGGACCTGAGAACACCGCGGGGTGTCAGGCACCCAGCGTCATCGTTGACCACCATCGCGAGCGAGCTCGCTCCTACGCAGTACAGGTGCGTAGTCCTGTCGGACGATGTTGATGGCCCGACCCGTCGGAATAATCCGGCTACAACAACAGGCCGGGAGGACACCTTATGGGCGCTTCAGCGCAAGGGCACTTCGTTACGCTGCCGGATGGTTTGCAGCTGCACTACAAAGACACCGGCAACGGCGAACCGGTGATTTTCATCCATGGCAGCGGGCCGGGCGCCAGCGGTCACAGCAACTTCAAGCAGAACTACCCGCTGTTCGCCGAAGCCGGTTACCGGGTGATCGTCCCGGATTTGCCCGGCTACGGCGCTTCGGACAAGCCGGACACCCTCTACACCCTGGACTTTTTTGTCGCCGCCCTCAGCGGTTTGCTCGATGCCCTCGACATCCAGCGTTGCGTGCTGGTCGGCAACTCCCTGGGCGGCGCGATCGCGATCAAACTGGCCCTCGACCAACCGCAACGTATCAGTCGTCTGGTGCTGATGGCGCCCGGTGGCCTGATGGAAAAAGAACAGTATTACCTGCAGATGGAAGGCATCCAGAAAATGGGCGCGGCTTTCGCCAAGGGTGAGCTGAACGATGCGGCGGGTATGCGTCGCCTGCTGGCCTTGCAACTGTTCGACGAAACCCTGATCAGCGACGAAACGGTCAACGAGCGCGTGGCTGTGGTTCAGCAGCAACCGGTGTGCGTGCTGTCGACCATGCAGGTGCCGAACATGACGTCGCGCCTGGCTGAATTGCAGTGCCCGATCCTCGGTTTCTGGGGCATGAACGACAAGTTCTGCCCGTCCTCCGGTGCCCAGACCATGCTTGAACACTGCACCCAAATACGTTTCGTGATGCTCAGCGAGTGCGGGCATTGGGTCCAGGTCGAGCACCGTGACTTTTTCAACCGCCAGTGCCTGGCGTTTTTTCAGGAGGCCCGTGGATGAGCGTGCAATTGCGCCGTGAGTTCGGCGAAGAGCTTTATCAGGCGCTGCTCAGCGGCTCCACCCTGGCGCCGCTGACAGAGCGCTGGCCGTCGATCAGCATCGAAGACGCCTATCACATTTCCCTGTACGCCATTGAGCGTCGGGTGGCGGCCGGTGACCAGATTGTCGGCAAGAAAATCGGCGTAACCTCGGCGGCGGTGCAGCAAATGCTTAACGTGCATCAGCCGGATTTCGGCTTCATCACGCGGCAGATGTCGTTCGATGACGATGCGCAAATTTCCCTGTCCGCCAACAAACTGATACAGCCCCGTGCCGAGGGCGAGATCGCCTTCAAGCTCAAGCATGACCTGGTCGGCCCCGGCATCACCGAAGCCGACGTGCTGGCCGCCACCGAATACGTGATGCCGTGTTTCGAGATCGTCGACTCACGGATTCACGACTGGCGCATCCGCATCCAGGACACGGTCGCTGACAACGCTTCTTGCGGAGTGTTTGTGTTGGGCGACAGCAAGGTGGATCCGCGCGAACTGGACCTGCCGAACTTGCGCATGCGCGTGTTCAAAAACGCAGAGCCCCTGAGTGAA
The DNA here is from genome assembly GCF_058791055.1 of Pseudomonas sp. EU05-FHT14B02. Lineage (NCBI taxonomy): Bacteria > Pseudomonadati > Pseudomonadota > Gammaproteobacteria > Pseudomonadales > Pseudomonadaceae > Pseudomonas > Pseudomonas sp. EU05-FHT14B02. The sequence continues at coordinate 124,581 of NZ_JBYTDD010000017.1, forward strand.
GGCCTGGGTTCGGCGGTGCAGGGCAACCCGTTGACGGCGGTGGCCTGGCTGGCCAATACCCTGGGCGCCTTCGGCATTCCGTTCAAGGCCGGGGAAATCATCCTGTCCGGCTCGCTGGTACCGCTGGAACCGGCCCGTGCCGGCGACCGTTTTGAACTGACCATTGATGGCCTGGGCAGTGCCCGGGTGTCTTTCTGCGCCTGACTTTTGGAGTTTGACCCCCATGAGCAAAAAACTCAGAGCGGCCATTATCGGCCCGGGCAACATCGGCACCGATCTGCTGATGAAAATGTGCCGATCGCAATGGATCGAGCCGGTGTGGATGGTTGGTGTCGACCCTGAATCCGAAGGCCTGAAACGTGCTCGGGAAATGGGCATCAAAACCACCGCCGGCGGTGTCGATGGCTTGCTGCCTCACGTCCTCGACGATGACATTCGCATTGCCTTCGATGCCACCTCGGCTTACGTACACGCGGAAAACAGCCGCAAGCTCAACGAACTCGGGGTGATCATGATCGACCTCACGCCGGCGGCCATCGGTCCGTACTGCGTGCCGCCGGTCAACCTCAAGGAGCACGCGTCGAGCCTGGCGATGAACGTCAACATGGTCACCTGCGGTGGTCAGGCGACCATCCCGATGGTGGCGGCGGTGTCGCGGGTGCAGCCGGTGAGCTACGGCGAGATCGTCGCGACGGTCTCGTCCGGTTCGGTGGGCCCGGGCACGCGGCAGAACATCGACGAGTTCACCCGCACCACCGCCGGTGCGGTGGAGAAGATCGGCGGCGCCCGACGCGGCAAGGCGATCATCGTGATCAACCCGGCCGAGCCGCCGCTGATGATGCGCGACACCATCCACTGCCTGACCGATGACGAGCCGAACCAGGATGCAATCCGCACCTCGGTGCTGGAGATGGTCCGCGAAGTGCAGCGCTATGTGCCCGGCTACAAGCTGATCAACGGGCCGGTGTTCGACGGGCGCAAGGTGTCGATTTTCATCGAGGTCGAAGGTCTCGGTGATTTCCTGCCCAAGTCCGCCGGCAACCTCGACATCATGACTGCCGCCGGTTTGCGCACGGCCGAGATGTTCGCCGAAGAAGCCCACAAGGGCACCCTGCAATTGCCTGCCCGTTGAGTGGAGAATCGCTATGAATTTGCAAGGTAAGAGCGTCCGTCTGCATGACATGAGCCTGCGCGACGGCATGCATGCCAAACAGCACCAGATCAGTATCGAACAAATGGTCTCGGTGGCCACCGGTCTCGATGCGGCCGGTGTGCCGCTGATCGAAATCACCCATGGCGATGGCCTGGGCGGTGCATCGCTGAACTACGGTTTCCCGGCCCACAGCGACGAGGAATACTTCTCTGCGGTGATTCCGAAAATGAAACAGGCCAAGGTTTCGGCTCTGTTGTTGCCGGGGATCGGTACCCTCGACCACCTGAAAATGGCCCACGAACACGGCGTGTCGACCATTCGTGTGGCGACCCACTGCACCGAGGCGGACGTGTCCGGCCAGCACATCGGCATGTCGGCGAAGATGGGCCTGGACACCGTTGGCTTCCTGATGATGGCGCACATGGTCAGCCCGGAAAAACTGCTGGAGCAGGCGCGGTTGATGGAAAGCTACGGCGCCAATTGCATCTATTGCACTGACTCGGCCGGCTACATGCTGCCCGATGAAGTGACGCAAAAGATCGGGGCCCTGCGTGCGGGACTGAACGCCGGGACCGAAGTCGGTTTCCATGGCCACCACAACATGGGCATGGCCATCGCCAACTCCCTGGCTGCCATCGAGGCCGGTGCTGCACGGATCGACGGTTCGGTCGCGGGTCTTGGCGCGGGGGCGGGTAACACGCCGCTGGAAGTGTTCGTCGCGGTGCTGGAGCGCATGGGCGTCAACAGTGGCGTCGACCTGTACAAGATCATGGATGTGGCCGAAGACCTGGTGGTGCCGATGATGGACCAGCCGATCCGCCTCGATCGGGACGCACTGACACTCGGTTACGCCGGGGTCTACAGCTCGTTCCTGTTGTTCGCCAAGCGTGCCGAGCAGAAGTACGGCATCGCTGCTCGCGAACTGCTGGTGGAGCTGGGCCGACGCGGAACCGTGGGTGGCCAGGAAGACATGATCGAAGACCTGGCGTTGACCCTGTCGCGGGCCAGGGGTGTACTGCCAACCTGATTAATGCGGCAACGAAAAAACCACCGATCCGGTGGTTTTTTTATGGCCGGTGGAAACCGTGCTCAAGGCAGCAGATTGCGCACCACGGGCGGGTAGCAGTTGATGGCCGAGCTCGAACAGCTGAAGTAAGCCATGGTCGGTCGGTAGGCTTCGTTCTTGAACAGCTGGCACAGACTGGTGGAAGCACCGGCACAGAGGATGATGAACAGAGCACAAGTCGTTTTGCGCATGATGAGTCTCGACACGGTTTTATTGTTGTAGAGACAGGTTATGGCGGCGGCGCGCGAGTCGCCTCGTCCGAATGGACTAGTTGATGACTTGAGAACTGCGCAACCCCCCTGTGGGAGCGGGCTTGCTCGCGAAAGCGGAGTGTCAGGCGATGGAGATGTCGGCTGTGCCGGCCTCTTCGCGAGCAAGCCCGCTCCCACAGGTATTGTGTGGTGTCAGACCCGTCGGGCGAGGGCGCCTATTGCCATGAACAGCGCCGCAATCGCCCTGGCCTCGTGGAGTTCACCGCGGGCCACCAGTTCGGGGATTTGCGTCAGTGGTACCCGCAGGCATTCCAGGGGTTCGGGTTCGTCGCCTTCGAGTTGGCAGGGGCTCAGTTGTTCGGCCAGTACGACCCGGTAGCGATGGCACAAGTGCCCCGGTGCCAGGGTCAGCTCGCCCAGTTCAGTGAGGCGTTCGGCGCGCATGCCGACTTCTTCACTCAGCTCGCGCTGCGCCGCCTGCAAGTAGTCTTCATTGGGCTCGGCGCCGCCCTTGGGCAGGCCGAGAATGGTTTTTTCCACACCGACCGCGTATTCGCGAACCAGCAGCACATGCTCTGGATCGGGCATCGCCACCAGCATCACCGAGCGATAACCGGTGCCGCGCAGGCGTTCGTAGACCCGCTGCTGGCCGTTGCTGAATTGCAGGTGCAGAGCTTCGATCTGAAAGTGGCCGCTTTGCGCCAGCAGTTCGGTCTTTAGGATGGTTGGGCAGTTGCGCATGGGGCATTCCCCTGTTTGGGATAAAGACACTGTGCGCTGTGCAACGGGAGCCGCCATCGTCCGAGCGGACGAGGGCGGCAATGAGGGCTAGCCGAGGGTCGCCACGCTGCGCAGGATCAGGCGCACCAGCATGGTCTGGCGGGTCACGCCGGTCTTGGAGAAGGTCGAGCGCAAGTGTGCCCGCGAGGTGTTGCGGCTGATGCCCAGTTCCTCCGAGGCTTCGTCGAGGGTCAAGCCGTTGGCCAGCAGCATTGCCAGCTGGGTTTCCGCCGGGGTGAAGTCGAACAGCGCGCGAACGATTTCCTGCGGTGCGGTGGATTGTTGTTCCGGGTCGCTGATGAAAATCACCACGGTCGGGCACTGCTTGCCCTCGCTCCAGTCGGTCAATGGCACCGAGCGTACGATGATCCCCAGATCCGCTTTGCCGGACGGCCGCTGCACGCGCAGGGCTTCGACCACCGAGGGGTTGCTGCTTTTTTGCGACAGCAGCGACTGCTTGACCAGGCGACGGAACTCCTGGGTGTCCCGGGCCGTACCGACCTGCAGCCCATCGTTGACCAGTTTGATGCCGTCCTTTTCCTGGATCAGCCGGTCGGCGACCTGGTTGGTCTGCAGTACCTTGCCGGCCTCATCGAGGATGATCGTGCCGACCGCCATCTGGTTCACCGCGCCGGCGTACAGATTGCGTTCGGCCTCGATGCGGTTGAGCTGCATGTGGATCTTGATCGAACGTTCCAGGTGCGCAATGAAATGCGTGAGCATGGCCTTTTCTTCATTGCCGAACGGCTTGTCGTCACGTCCGCGGCTGATGCGAATGCGGCACTGGGCGCCGTCGACGGTGTTGATGTCGGCACCGAGGATGTGGAACACGTCCACCGGTTCAAGGAAGTTCTTGTAGAACTCGGAATTCTGCCAGTCGTCGTTGGAGACGAACTCGGCGAGGGTCACCACCTGGCGGTTGGGCAGGTCGACAAACGGATCGAGGCTGAAAAAGTGTTTGTTGTACGACGCGGTCGCCTCGGTCGAGGTGCCGGTGGTGTTGACCATCAAGCCGTCCACGTGGGCGCTGGGCGGACGCAGGATGAAGGTCACGTACTTGCTGTTCAGATGCACATTGAGCTGATTGAGAAAAGTAGCCCAGGGAATGGTTTCCAGCGGACCCTGATAGAGGTTGCCGATCAAATCACTGAACGTATCGAGGCTGAGGCTCTGCTGCATAGGGAAAAACCGTTTTTATTATTAGCGTTGGCGGTGGCCGAGAATAAGCGCCGGTATCGACTCCTTGCAACGCTCGGGCTCAGGGCCTGACCGGCGGCTGCCGAACAGGCCCATGGCGGGCGAAAAGCCGCTGGCGTCAGACCCGTTCGCTGGCGCGCACGACAAACTTCTTGTGTTCGGCAACGTCCGCCGACAGCGCCTCGACGTCGGTGTAGAACTGCTCGTACCAACGGCGCAGCTGATAGACCGGACCGTCGCCGTCACACAACAGCGGGTTATCGACGCGGGTCTTGCTGTGCCAGATGGCCACGTCTTCGTAGAAGGCTGCCTGCGCCTGCGCGACGTAGGCCTTGGCCATCGCCTGGTTCTGCTCTTCGCTCAAGCCCGGGATCTTCTTCACCAGCACGCCGTAGCGCAGGGTGAAACTGTCGAGGTCGATCGGCACATGGCAGTTGAGCAGGATCGAGTGGATCGGCTGGCCGTTCATGGCACCGTTCATCTCGGTGATCTGATAGGCCGGGCCGAAATAGGTGGCCTCGGTGGTCAGCACGCTGTCGCCGGACAGGCGCTCACTGCGGGCGCGCATGATCTGGGTGGCCAGGTGGCCCTGGAAAATATTGATGAACTCGTCGACCGGTGCGCCATGGACGGTACCGAAGTGCGCCATATCGGCGATGTTGTCGATCAGTTCGCGGCAGTTGGTGTCAATCTGCAGCTCAGCGACTTCCCACGCCGCCCATTCGTCGCTGTAGCAGGCGTCGATGCGCGGAATGCGTTGTTCCGGCAGCGGGGGGTTGCCTTCGGGGTCATTCCAGACGAACAGCAACTGGTTCTCTTCCATGATCGGCCAGCTTTTGATTTTGGCCCGTGGCGGGATGCGCTTGGCGTAGGGGATGTCATCGCACACGCCATCGGCGCCCCAACGCCAGGCGTGGAACGGGCAGCGGATCGAGTTGCCTTCAACGCAACCGGTGCTCAGGTCGGCGCCCATGTGCGGGCAGTAGCCATCAAGAATATGCAGCTCGTCGTCTTCACCCTGGAACGCCACCAGACGGGTGCCGAACACCTCCAGGCGATGGGCCTTGCCGTCGCGGTATTGCGCGGCCAGGCCCAGGCAATGCCAGCCGCGGGCGTAGCGGTCTTCCAGCAGTTTGGCTTCGATGCGGTGCAGGGTACTCATTTTATTATTCTCCCAAGAGATCACGGGGTTGGCGCATGTAACGGATTCTGCCGCCCCTGTAAAAGCGGGCATCGTCTGAATGGACGATGGCTGCTTTAAGTAGGCCCGCTCTACTGGCGCCATTAGACCCATGGCAGGAGTTGGCGATGAGTAATGAACAAGGGCCGGTAGCGGTGATTACCGGGGCCGCCAGTGGTATTGGCCGTGGCCTGGCCGAACACGCGGCGACACTGGGCATGCGCCTGGTGCTGGCGGATCGGGATGCAGCGGGCCTGCAAGCCCTGTGTGACGAACTGAAGGCTGGCGGTGTGCAAGCGATTGCCTGCGTCACCGATGTCGGTGATGCGCAGCAGGTCGAGCGCTTGCGTGACCTTGCTGTCGAGCACTTTGGCGGGGTCGACCTGCTGTTCAACAATGCCGGCGTGATGCAAACCGGCTTCAGCTGGGAAATCACCGAGGCGCAATGGCAGCGCATGCTGAACGTCAACCTCAACGGCGTGATCAACGGCATTCGCTGCTTTGTGCCGCTGTTGCTCAGTCAGGGCCGGGCAGCCCATGTGATCAACACGGCGTCCCTTGCCGGGCTGGTCAGCAGTCCGTTGATGGCGCCGTACAACGTGACCAAGCAGGCCGTGGTCGCGCTCTCGGAAACCCTGCATTACGAACTCGCCATGATCGGTGCGCCGGTATCGGTTTCGGTGCTGTGCCCGGGGCCGGTGGCCAGTGAAATCATGGCGTCGAACCAAGTGGTGGACACCGCCGGATCCGACTTCAGTCAACTGCTCGACAGCACCATTCGCCAGGGCATGACCCCGGCGGAACTGGCCGCGCAAGTATTCGCCGCCGTCGCGCAAAAACGCTTCTGGATTCTGCCCCACAAGGGTTTCAAGCCGGCCCTTGAGCGCCGGGTACAAAGCATCCTGGGCGAGACCAATCCGCAGTTTCAAATGGCCGACGTAGAGGGTGAAGCTCATGCCGCTCGATAAGCAGATCGCAGAGGTGCTCCAGCAGTTTCGCGACATCCCCGAGCCCGATTTCAGCCAGGTCGATGCCGCTCAGTACCGGCAGTTCTCCGACAACCTGCTGCCGGCCATTCCCGGCGATCCGATGACCGAGGTGCGCGACCTGCGGGTGGCCGGCGCGGACGGTGAACTGGATGCACGGCTGTATCGGCCATCGGATGAGCCCAACCTGCCGTTGCTGGTGTTTTTCCATGGTGGCGGGTTTGTCATGGGCAATCTCGATACCCATGACAATCTCTGCCGATCGCTGGCCCGCCAGACCGAAGCGGTGGTGGTGTCGGTCGCCTACCGACTGGCGCCGGAAAGCAAGTTCCCCGCTGCGCCTCTCGATTGTTATGCGGCCACCTGCTGGCTGGTCGAGCACGCAGCTGAACTGCGCGTCGATGGCAGCCGGCTGGCTGTGGCCGGAGACAGCGCCGGGGGCAATCTGGCGCTGGCGGTCAGTCAGTTGGCGGCGCAGCGCCAAGGGCCGAAGATCAGCTATCAGTGCCTGTTTTACCCAGTCACCGATGCGGGTTGCGACTCTCAGTCTTTCGAAGACTTTGCCGAGAGCTATCTACTTTCCGCCGCAATGATGCGCTGGTTCTGGCAGCAGTATCTGCAAGGCGTCGGGCAGGCAGATGACCCATTGGCCTCGCCGTTGCGTGCCGAGAGCCTGGCGGGATTGCCGCCAACGACCCTGATGACTGCCGAATTCGACCCGTTGCGCGATGAGGGCGAGGCCATGGCCGAATGTCTGCGCGAGGCCGGCGTGCCTGTGCGCGTACAGCGTTGTGACGGGATGATCCACGGCTTTGTCAGCATGGCGCCATTTGTCGAAGGGGCGGCACATGTCTTGTCCGATGCGGCAGCCGACCTGCGCGGGGCGCTAAAATGAACGGCCTGGCTTTCAATACGGTACCGCAACTGATCGAGGCCATCGGCGCCGGTCGGATGGTGGTGATCACCGACGACGAACACAACGGCGAAGGCTCGTTGCTGATGGCCGCCGAACAGGCCGGGGCCGAAGCCGTCACCTTCATGGCGGTGCAGGCACGCGGGCTGATTTGTCTGGCCCTGACCGAACAACGCTGCCGTGCGTTGGGCCTGGACCTGATGGTGCCCAACTCCCGGGCACAACACGGCGTGGGGTTTACCCGCTCGATCGAAGCCGCCACCGGGGTGTCCACGGGTATCTCGGCGGCGGACCGTGCGCGGTCGATCCAGGTGGCGGTCGACCCGGCCAGTGTTCCGACGGACCTGGTGCAACCGGGGCATATCTTCCCGGTGCAAGCCTTGCCCGGTGGCGTGATGCAGCGGGCCGGACATGTCGAGGCCGCTTGCGACCTGACGCGACTGGCGGGGCTGCAACCGGCGGCAACCTTGGTGGGCATTCTTAATGAGGACGGCGAACTGGCCCGTGGTGCCGAGTTGCATGAGTTCGCCCAGCGTCATGGCTTGCGGATCGGCACCATCGCCGACCTGATTCACTATCGAATCCTGCATGAAGGCACGATCGAGCGCGGCGGCGAATATCCGTTGCACACCCGCCATGGTGAGTTCCAGGTGACGACCTATCAGGACACCTACCAGGGTTCGTTGCACTTGGCGCTGGTCAAGGGCCGGATCGACAGCACGCAACCGGTGCTGGTGCGGGTGCAAAGCATCGAGACGTTGCGTGACGTGCTGGGGTGTGAAAGCGAAGGCGGGCCGCAGCAGTGGACGCTGGAGCGTTCGCTGGCCAGTATCGCGGCGGCCGGTAGCGGTGTGCTGGTGCTGCTGGCGCAGAAGGAATCCGCCGAGGGCGTGCTTGAGCAACTGCGTCAGCGCAGCGGCGCCAAGCAGCGGGCGCCACAGTTTCCGCAACGGACTTTGGGCATCGGCGCGCAGATCCTGCGCGACCAGAACGTGCGCAAAATGCGCCTGATGAGTTCGCCGGTGCCGTACACCGCCGTGTCCGGGTTTGATCTGGAAGTGACGGAGTTTGTGCCCTTTCAGCCGGCAGTCTGAAGCCAACACAAAACCCAGTGGGAGCGAGCTTGCTCCCACAATGGTTTTTGGATACCCGCAGATGTTGCGTACACCGACTAACCCTGTGGGAGCGAGCTTGCTCGCGATAGCTATCGATTGGTCACATCCGGTCAAAGGTTGACCCAACGCCCAAGCATCCACCGGTCTAGCCTTGCTCCTGAATTCACTACGGAGAGGGCAAAGGAATGCCTGATTTACCTGCTTCATTTCGTCTGCGCATCGGCCGCTATGCCGAGCCCAACAGGGTTTACCTGTTGACGAGCAACACGCTGGATCGAGAACCGGTTTTCAAGGATTTCGGTTTGGGCAGGCTGGTCGTCAAGCAATTTCAATATGCACAGGAACAATACTGGGCGAACTCTTTAGCGTGGGTCGTCATGGCCGATCATTTTCATTGGTTGATCGAGTTGCAGCAGTGCTCACTCAGTCAGCTGATGCAAAAAACCAAATCATTGAGTACGCGGGCCGTGAACATGTCCGTCGGACGTAAAGGCAGTCTATGGCAGCAGGGCTATCACGATCGGGCGTTGAGGCGGGATGAGGACCTGGTCAAGCTTGCTCGATATGTTGTCGCGAACCCGTTGCGGGCTGGGTTGGTTGAGAAGCTTGGCGACTATCCGTTGTGGGATGCGATCTGGGTTTGATCCGAAACCGCGTAGCCACCATCGTGAGCAAGCTCGCTCCCACAATGATTTTTGGATAGCCGCAGATGTTGCGTACACCCGCTAACCCTGTGGGAGCGAGCTTGCTCGCGATAGCGGACTGTCAGACGAGTTTGATGTGGACTGGGCCGGCCTCATCGCGAGCAAGCTCGCTCCCACAATGATTTTTGGATAGCCGCAGATGTTGCGTACACCCGCTAACCCTGTGTGCGAGCTTGCTCGCGATGGCGGACAGTCAGGCGAGTTTGAAGTGGACTGGGCCGGCCTCATCGCGAGCAAGCTCGCTCCCACAATGATTTTTGGTTAGCCGCAGATGTTGCGTACACCCGCTAACCCTGTGGGAGATTCTATGGTTGAGGGAAAGCCCTCAACTGGCTTTTGGCTGATATTCGCTTTGCCCTTTCAGCAAGGCGAATACCACC